>CAYUQN010000043.1:0-9893 GCA_964446815.1 uncultured Oscillospiraceae bacterium
TTAATGCCATAATCAACATTGCCCTTTTCAAGTATGAGTCCGAGCTTTTCATTGGCTTGATCTCCGAGTGCGTTTTTCAGCGAAGCAATGGAATTGATTATAACAACAAACTGCTCAAACTTCTCACACTCATCGCCGTTTTCAAGTGCGGTCTTGTAGGTATTATTGCGGTAAAGCACAAGCTCAAAGAGCTTTGCGATCTCCTCATCGCAGGCCTTGGGGTTATTTGCAAGCGTGAGCTTGCCGGTATCTGCCTTGACCACATTCTGTGCGTCAAAAACAACGCCCTTGTATTCGGTATTTGCCGCGATCAGCTTTGCAAGGCTCGTGGTAAACTCTCTGTAATCATTACCGCCGGACATTATCATATTGATATAGTGGCTGCCGAAGGGATATCTGCTGAGTCCGAGGCTGTTCTTCTCAACGCCGATGGGCATATTCAGCTTCATCTCGGGCGAATAGACCGCACTTAGGAACTCTATGCTTACATTGTCCGGAAGGATGGGCACCTTATTGGCGGTCTTTCCTCTCCATGACTTGCTAAGCTGTGCACACTGCTCCTGGATATAGGTATAAGGCAATTCGCCATCGGTGAGGCTTGCAGTCTGGAATTCGTACAGAGCATCAAGCTTAACAAGGCCTCTGCCTCTGAATTTCGAGGGGAACAAGCCCTCGGTCTTACCGACTACGGTAGAGTAATCACTCTCATCATTGAGCTGCAACACGATCTGCTGCTTGAAGTTTTGAAGCAGTCTGAAGCGAACACCGTTGGTGCCAAGCGAGGTGAGGACAAAGTAGATGCCGTACTTGGTACCTTCTCTGCTGAGGTAGGTGACTGCCTCCTCCTTCTCCTCGTAGGTCTCGGTGAATGCTGCAAAGTTATTGATAACAACGACTATCGAGGGCAGTGTTTTTCCACTTGCTTTGATATACGATGAGTAATCGCCACCGTAGTCCGCAAAGAGTTTTTTGCGGCTCCGGGCTTCCTTGTTCAGGAGCTTGAAAAGGTTGCTGACCTTCTCTGCTTCATACGACAAGATAACGTCACCGACATGGGGTGCCTTTGCAAATGCTCTGAGCGTTTCCGATGCAAAGTCAAGTATGTAAAGGTTGAGTTCATCAGGAGTATGCTCTTGCAGAAGCGATGTTATCATGGTGTTCAGGAAGCTTGTCTTACCGCTGCCTGCGGAGCCGTAAATAACCGCATTGCCCTCTTCGGATATCGGGAGTCTGAGTATGCACTGTCTCTGATGTGCGGGATCGTCATACTCGCCGATAACGGGGTTGAGAACAAACTTCTTCGATGCGGCAAAGTATTTTTTGCGAATATCGTCAAGCAAAATAACGGGAGGTATCGGATCAAGCCACAGTGCTCTGATCTTTATATTTTCCTCCTCGGCTATGCCTCTGAGGTAATCCGTGATAACGTCAAGCTGCTTCTTTGCATTTGCAAACTGCATACGACGGCGGTCGATCTTTGCTTCCTTGATCGGATGACCGTTGGTATCGATAACAACAACGCTGTTGTCCTTTTCGGTCTGTACCGTATCGGAGGGGTAGTACGGAGCACCCGACCAAGCGGATTGACCGAGCTCAAAGAGCTCATTATAGCCGACCTGCAAGTAGAATCTACCGGTGTCGGTAAGCTCTGCTGCATCGGGTCTTTTGAGCATATCCATACTGTCCGCACGCTCTTGGACCTTCAAACACACTCTGAACTTACTGTTACTCCAGATCTGATCATCGACCACACCACTCGGCTTCTGAGTTGCGAGTATAAGGTGGACGCCGAGGCTTCGACCAATACGTGCTGCACTGACAAGCTGAGTCATGAACTCGGGCTGCTGCGTTTTAAGCTCCGCAAACTCGTCCGAGATTATGAACAGGTGCTGGAGAGGTTCGGATACCGAGCCCTCACGGTAAAGCTTCTGATACTTGTAGATATCGATATTGCTGACACCGATCTTTTTACTTGCCGCCGCAAACATAGCCTGTCTGCGTTTGAGCTCACTTTCAATCGAAACGAGGGAACGCTTTATCGCAGCACCGTCAAGGTTCGTGATTATACCTGCTGTATGCGGAAGATGCTCGAAGGATTTTGCCATACCGCCGCCCTTATAGTCGATGAGTATGAATGCGACCTCATCGGGGTGGTAGTTGACTGCAAGTGAAAGAATGTAGGTGATTATAAACTCGGACTTACCGGAGCCGGTCATACCTGCAACAAGACCGTGAGGGCCATGGAATTTCTCATGCAAGTCAAGCATAAAGGTCTCACCGAGAGTATTGACACCGACTGCGGCTTCAAGTGTTTTTGTGGGATCATTCTCTTTCCAGCGAGTAAGAGCGTTCAGGTGCTCGACCTTTCCGACACCGAACATTTCAAGGAAAGTCAGAGTTCTCGGGAGCATAAAGTTCGTTGCAATGTTGTCCAATTTCGTATTGGCAAGACGTACGCTGAGTGCAAGCGGATCCTCTGCAACATTGATATCGGGTATAAACTCAATGCTCTTTCCGGAAATATCATCCTTATCGAAAAGCTTGCCCTTTTGACCGTCAAGCTCAACGACCATGGTACATTCCTTGGGCAGGTTACGCAGCTCATCGTAAAGTGCAACGACACTGATATGGATATTTTCCTTCTTGGCGAAGATCTGCTTAAACATTTCCGCATGGATCGCAAGTGACTTGCTCATCGAGAAGATGACATAGTAGGGCGATACGTCCTCCATATCCGTCGGATTCATTTGTGCTCTTTCGGATATAACATTCTCGAGGTAAGCGGAAACTTCCTTGATCTCATTGGCGTTGCTTGCTATAAATCTGAACTTGCGGTCATCGCTCCATACATGGGGAAGCCACTTTACAAATTCGAACTCCTTACGTTCGCTTTCGTCAAAGAGGAATACGAACTTGACTTCGTCATAGCTGTAAAGTGCCGCAAGCTGAATGATAAGTCCCTTGGCGAAGCTGATTATCTGCGATCTGTCACCTACGACGCCGGATATATAGTCATCGAACATCGAGTAGGTTATCGGGATATTGTGCAGCTTCTTGGGTTTCTCACAAAGCGAATAGAGCTCCTCCTGCAAATTGTCATCGTTTATCGAGAAGTGCCGCTCCTGATATTGGAGCTCGGCATCCAGCAAGCCGTCACCGTGGCCGACTCTGACTCTGAGGAAGTCATTTTGACCCATGCCGCGTTCCCAAAGATTTCTGCGAACGTTTTTGATCCTGTCTTCACATTCTCTGACGGTAATGTAATTCTCATTCAATATCGCAACTTGCTTCTTACATTCCTCGTCTATCTGAACGGATATCCTGTCAAGGTATTCTCTGTACTTTTTCTGGCGAAGGGCTTCTTTCTTTTGCTTGCGATTGCGTTCATATCGCTTGGTTATCATCGGAAGCAGGAGCGTACCGATGAGCATACTCGCACCCATCACCATCGAGGTTATGTTGCTGCTAATAACGGCATTTGCCAGTGTAATGAGCGACATCATGCCCATTGCAAGAGATGAGCCTATGACAAGCACCCACGGCATTTCCTCGCCTATGGGGCTTGTGGGGGGTGAGTCGATCTTAAAATTCGCCGTTTCAACGTCTCTCTTGAATCTGGGAGAGCGGTAGAAAAAGTCCTCATCCGCAAGCTCGTAATCGACTTCCTCGTCGCTTTCTTCGACCTTTTGGCTGACGAATTGCAAAAGGCGTTTCGTTACCGAGACCTTGCCATCGGGATTGTTGACGGCGATAAAGCTTTTGCCGATAACGATCTTCATGCCCATAATGTATATGGTGTCGCCGATATGGAGCTCGGTCTGTGAGATACGCTTTTCGTTTACGAAGGTGCCGTTGGTGCTGTTCTCATCACGGAGGAACCAACGACCGGAATTATATGCAAGGGTAGCGTGATTTGCCGACACGACCTTGTTGTCGTAGCAAATATCGTTTTGCGGTGTTCTGCCGATCGAGAACTCGGTGTTTTCCCTGACAAGGTACTTGGTGAATATCTGCCTGTCCTCGGTTGCAGGCTCGGTAAATACAAAGGTTTTCTCGCCGTTATTCTTAACGATGACATAAATCGTCAATGGAGAGAGCACGGTATTTTTAAGCGCCTCCCCCTTAATGTTCATGAGCTTGGCCTTGCGGTTGGACTTCAGCACCCACTCATCGTTTATGCCCTCAACAGCGACAAGACGTTCCGATTTCTGCACACTGTCATACAGCCAGTAACTACCTGTCACCTTCTGTGGCAGAGAAACGGAGTAGATTCCCTCTCTGTTTATCGTTGTAACTATCATATATTTTCCCCTGTTGCTTATATATTGCTTTGTAAAGCGGCAGTAGCAAGACTGCCGTTTCGCAAAGGAATAAATAGCGTAATGGGAGAGGGAGAAACCTCTCCCATTACATTGGTTCGGGAAATTATGCTGCTGTTTCCTCGCTGCTGTTTCTCTTCTTGACGAAGAACCATATACCTGCTGCGATCGCTGCGATACCGACTGCGGTACCGATAAGTGCCCAGGTGTTGTTAATGTAGCGTACCCAGAAGTTTGTGGAGACGAGGATCTCTTCGTTGAAGTCGTACTCGGGAGCAAAATCCTTAGCATCGGTGCTGCTTACGTTGCCTGCCATATCGGTTGCGATGATGACAACGTGCTGCTTCGAGTCGCTTTCGAGGAGGGTGTACTCAACGAGTGCATCATTGAGATTTTTGAGCAGATCAATGTTCTTCTCGCCGTTATCCTTAGCCTTTGCATATTCGTCGGGGTTGAGGAAACGCATAGCGATCTTGTCGTCGATCCGGATCTCGACCATGCGCAGGTTACCTGCATCGTAAACCTTGGCGGAGAAAAGGTGCTCGGCTGCATTTACGATCGCATCCTGAAGTCCGTCAATTAACTCGAAGTTAGGTGCAACGGAGTCAACGGTGAATTTAATGATCTCTTTTTCTACATACAAGTTCTGAGACTTATTTCCTGCCTCATCGGTGGAGTAGATCACGACCTTGTAAACGCCGTCGTTCTTAAAGTACTTGCTGTCGATGACATAGTCATACTCGTAGAGTCCGCTCTCTCCGACACCGGTAGTTACGATCTCGGGCTTGAAATCGGCAACGGGTTTTCCGCCGTCTCTGGTGATCTGAATGCTTACGGAACCGGGAACGAGGGGGCTTGCGTTGTACTCGGTGACGACATAGTGGCCGTTTGCCTTCTTGACATAGGCATTGCTGACGACCTCTGCAAGCTCATCATTGAAGATGTAGAAGGATCCGTTTCTGTTGACCGTGAAGGTAACGGTTCTGTCACTGGAGTTACCTGCAAGGTCGGTGACGGATACAGTAAGGGTGTAAATACCGTCGTTCTCGGCATCATGGGCAATGTCTGCACAAAGCTGACTGATGGTCTGGAGAGTTCTGTCATTAGACCCGTATGACCCGTATGTAAGAGTGCCTGTGAACAGAACACTTGTAACATCTTCGCCCTTAGCATCTCTGACGGTACGGGTGAGGGCCACAGTGGGAGTTGTGGAATGTCCCTCATCGTAGAAGAATGCATCGGATACTACATAGCCGGGTCTGCATGCTGCATCTTTGCCGAACAAAGTTCCTGCGTTGTCGGTGAACAGTTCTATTTCGGGAAGTTCAGAGTCTACAACGAAATCTCCCCAATCTTCATTTCCTTCAGCAATCGTTACGCCGTCATTATGATTGCCTGCTTTGTCAACGATTTCAATGCTGATAACGAATTCTTTCGCAAAGTTCTTTATTGTATTACCGTTTTCATCTTTGCCGAAGTCGTACGAAGCAGTCCACACATTCGTAGCTTTTTCATTTCTATCTGTTATGTTTTTCCAATCTAGCTTTATCTGCTCATTATTTACAGTAAAATTGTAGCCGGTCGGATTTTTTTCATCGATTTGTTCTTTATCGAAGTTGTTCTCAGTGACCGTAAAGGTGACAGTGCGACCTTCTGCATAGTATTTGCCGTTCTGTACACTGTTGTTGTCAAACTCAACTTTAACATCAGGCTTGGTCTGGTCGATGGTGAAGATGGGTACGTTATTTGTGCTATCATCACTTCTTGTGCCGTAATATTCGTAGACGTTAGTTTCAGTATCTTCACCGTTCTTTTTCAGATAACCTTCACTGTCGGTTTCGGAAACGTTACCTGCAAGGTCGGTAACCGTAATTGAAAGGTTGTAGTCACCGTCTTTAGTACTTGGTACTTCCGTTACGGACTCTACACCGTAGGTGCAAGTTGCAATATAAGTGTTTTCAGATTTTTGGGTAAACTCTTCAAATCCAACTATGTTAAAGTCTATGGCTTTATAGGTATTGGTTTCTTTATCCAATTGTTGAAGCTGAATGTACTTATAATTGCCATTCTCTTTAGTCAGATCAATTTTATAGTCTGTCAGCGTAATCGTTACCAAACGCTGAACGTTGTAGTAACCATTTACGTTACCAGTCTGTTCTATTGCCTTACTAAACACTGCACTGATTTCAGGTGCATCGGCGTCCCACCAAATATTGTAGTATTCAAGACCCGTGGTTTTCAGTGTTTTTGTGGATTCGGTGGTGTTTGTGGGATTTTTCTCTGCGTCGCTATCGCCGCCGGTTTCGTCATTGCCTTCGTCTTTGTTTTCGCTATCGGCATCGACATCTGTTTCATTATTGTTGACAACATCGAAAAGCGGAATTTTGTAAACGCCATCTTCAAGGCTACACGCGATGCTTATGTTACCTGCTGCATCGATGGCGAACATATAGAGTTCGTATTCAATGCCAGGGGTAGTGAAGTAGTCATCGAAAAGCTCGTTACTGCAGTTTTCATCATTCTTGAAGATGTCGTTTAAACCTGCGATATCTTGTCCAGATGTACCGCGTGCCGTATTGGGATATTCTCTTTGTTCATCCTTTGTGGGATAAGTAAGCTCCCAATAAACAGTAGCAGGTGCAGAGGGTACTGCAGATCTTGTTCCAAGCGTAACAGAACTCAGCGGCTTGTCATTTCCATTGTACCAATCCTCAGGCGCAATCACTGCACTACCGTCAGAACCCATATTTACCGCCTGCGGAGTATCTTTTGTGCTGTCGATGTTGACGGTGAGATCTTTCAACACGATTTTTACTTCTTTTTTATCTGTTTGTGTGGTATTGCTTTCGGTATCTTCGTCATATACACTTTTTTCAACTGCGTATATAACTTCAAGCGAAACAGTGCCGGAATATGTAGTGTTGATAGATCCTTGATAGTACCCATCTTTTCCGCTACAAGTCACCGATGTTTTACCGTATTTTAAAGCAACAGATTGGATACTGAGGGAAAGTATGTCAGCATTACATTCGCCGCTCTGGTTGAGCTTCACGTTGAATGTTGTGCTCTGTACCCATTCGCCGGTGTAGGGTGTTTCAACGGGAGTTCCGATGAGGTTGCCGTTTTCATCGAGCTTCCACTCGGTCTTTTTGCCGTATACTTCAACAACAGCACTTACACTTACGCCGGTATCGCCAACATTTTCGCTGCCGCTGAAGCTGCTCTCGTTGGTGATGAGGACATAATCATCAACCTTTTCCCATTCGCCATTTTCGTTCTGCTTATAAGTCTGCCAAACTTCTTCCGTGGTGTTGCCGGCTTTATCAGTCACTTTTATTGCTAAATAGCCTGTAAAACCAACTTCTTTCTCAATTGTTGCGGTATAAAGGTTTGACGAATATTTATCCGCTGTAGCAACATTCCATTTTTCTACAACAAAGCCCTTGTTATCTGTCTCTGGTCCACTGTCAGTTTTCTTTACAAGTCCCCATGCAAGTTCTAGGATATCATCTTTGTCTTTGTCTATCGTTATCTGTACCTTAAACGATTGGTTGAAAAGAATACTCTTATTTCCGTTTAATTTGGTTACAAATCCTTCCAGTCCTTCACCGTTATTAAGGAACTGTACGTCTATAATTTTAGCAGGCTCATTGTCATATTTTATTGTGCCTTCATATGATATTACTGTTTTTCCATCTGTAACTTTGATTTTAACAACGTAGGATCCAACTTTATTGAAACTAAGTTTATTAACTTTTTCACCATCTACCGTAATTTCAATGTTCGTACACTCAGTAGAAATCGTGCTTCCGTTTTGATTCAACACTTTGTTAACTGTAACTTCTGGCTCCTCTTTATTCGTCCAACCTACAAATTTATCTTTCGAGTCTGTATCAAAGACCCAGTTTACATTTTTAAGTTGCAGATGATAATTGACTCCATCTTCTGAAGAACTATAACTATCGTATTTATTGCCCGCTTCATCAGTAACAATAACATAGTAATTAAGTCTTTTTGTTAAATCGTCCCAATTATTGGAAATGAAATCTTGATAGGCGTCACCATTAAATTTGTAGATTAGACTATTTTCTGGGTCACAGTCGGCGGGTTTCGGTTTGCTAATATCTCCGTCTATTATGGAGTAATACATAACAGACTCAATTTTTGAGCCATCATCTTCATTAATGGTTACCGTGCCATGATATTCATCTTTACCACCGGTAATATTTTTAATTTCGTAAGCAAGTGTAGCACTCGGGGCAGTGCGGTCAATTTTGCTTACAGTGGCATCTGCTGTAGCAGTCACGGAAATTTCGTTAACAGTGCCTGTTGCAGAAACTACTATCTCTTTCTCGTCAGCGGAAACTTCTTCGTTAATCACGAGCTTTCCATTTTTTTCAGAGTAAACACAATTAACTATACCGAGTACATGTTCCCCATTATCAAAACCGAAAGTGTTGACGGTTATCTCCCTCTTATATGCCCATTTGCCATCTTCTTGATAGCTTTCATCATATTTGAATCCCTGCTGCGACATGCTCTTTATACCGTAAAGCTTTGCGGTTACTTTAATTTTGTCCTCGTTATTGAACTTTGTAAGGTCTAGGACTATGCTCCAACTGCCATTATTGTTCTTAGTAACAGTTATGGCATCATTCTTGTTGTTTGCAAATGCTACAAGGTTGACGCTTAGATATTCATTGTAGGTCTCCGCATTGGGTGTTGCTACGAACGTGATCGTTTCGGTGCTTTTGAATATTTGAACGTAATCGCCAGGCTCAGCTTCATAATCTTTAGTCTTGACTTCAAGGTCTTCATATGTCTCGTAAGTTACATTTACTATATCGCTCGGTGTGCCCTGCTCACCTTGATCGCCCTGTCCGGGCTCGGTGGGCTGCTCACCTTGATCGCCCTGTCCGGGCTCGGTGGGCTGTTCGCCTTGATCGCCCTTGCCGGGCTCGGTGGGTTCGTTGGGCTCGGTGGGCTGATCACCTTGATCGCCCTGTCCGGGCTCATCCATCGTGTAGCCGATGGTATTCGAAGTGCCGGCAGGTGCCAAGAAGGTGAAGCCGGTCAGTCCGAACAGCATCGTGACTGCAAGGATAAGTCCCAGAATTCTGTAAAATATCCCTTTCTTCATAGTTTCTTCTCCTTTTGTATATAATTACTTATTATTTTCATGCTATTATTGATTCCAAGCATATTCGTCCTGAGTAGGCACTATCTCATCCGTCGAGATGAGCATTATGTCTGTTATCATGACAAAGTCGCTATGCTGCACCGCTTCCGGTTCGCTCTTTTCCAAAACCGTGGTGCCTTGAGCCATGACCGTCGGAGGTGTTAAAACTACGGTCGCATTGGGAGCAACGCTCTCCGGCTCGGGACTGAGCTGAACCGTCGCATTGGGGTCAATGCTCTTTTCCTCGGGACTGAGCTGAACCGTCGCATTGGGGTCAATGCTCTTTTCCTCGGGGCTGAGCTGAACCGTCGCATTGGGGTCAATGCTCTTTTCCTCGGGACTGAGCTGAACCGTCGCATTGGGGTCAATGCTCTTTTCCTCGGGACTGAGCTGAA
>CAYUQN010000043.1:9993-13504 GCA_964446815.1 uncultured Oscillospiraceae bacterium
TGAGCTGAACCGTCGCATTGGGGTCAATGCTCTTTTCCTCGGGGCTGAGCTGAACGGTTGCTTCGTCTTGGTTCAGCTTGTAGGTTGATTCCTTCGATGTTGCTACCTCGGAAGTGGCTCTTTTCTTTTTAGAGCCGCTTGAGCTCGCTGTGCCACCGGTACTGCCCGTATTCGACACATATGATTTGTGCCGACGTGCAGGCGAGGGCTTTGCGGCTTTTGCCGTTTGATTTCGCATACTCTCGATCGATCGCTGTGCCGTCTTACCGGATAGGTCAGCCATGACTTCCCATATCCTGAACCTGACATATACCACTACCGCTATCACAAGAAGTACACTGCATAAGATTATCGCTACGATGGATACCGTCTGTAATGCTTCTGCCATTTCAACACCTCCCCCATTATCTCAGATATACATCGTGTATGTTGTCTATGAATCTATCGCAATTCGCTTTGACTGTCTCTGCTTCATACTGTAGTGCCGTGCTCTTAACATTGTTGAGGCATGACCGGATATCTTTCAGCAGTGACGTGACCCTGCTTTCGGGTATACCGCCATCGCAAAAGCTCGCTGCCATATCGTTCAGCAGATTCGCCATCGTCTCACACTGGCCAAGGATCGTGTTTTCATAGTAAGTGGTGCTCCTGTTCATGCTCTCAAGCTCATAAAGGCATTCCTCGATCGCATCAAGCATTTCCTTACACTGTTCCTTGCTGAATGTGCTTACATAGCCCATCGTATTCTGTGAGCTCATATATAGGGTGGTGATCGTATAATAGCACTCGGCTACACTCCTATTTTCGAAATCAAGATCATCGTCTTTAAGAATCTCGTGTAGCTGAGCGAAATAGTCGCTCGATTTGATCATCCGAGCCTTTGTGCCGGCACTTCCGTTTTCCATGTAGCCGCCAAAGTAAAGCAATCCGACATTGTAAAGCAGGTCCAAGTACTCTTCGTCTGTTTTGTCGCCGTTATACTTGTTAAGATTCGCTGCAAGAATATCGCTTTCGGATCTGGAGAATTCGCCAACGCCAAGGTCCTTATTGTAGGCTTCGACGAGCTTTACATAGGCATCGAGCCTGTCCGTTTTTAAGTCTATCGCAGTTATGTAAGCATCGACCTTGCTGTCGAGAGATGCAGCCTCGGATATCGAAATGAGATCGTCATAGTCGTTGTTTTTAGTTATCTGTGCTCCAAAGTATGTACCGACGCTTGTCAGCAGCATTACACCGCTTAGGATCAGCGTTCCGAAAAACATCTTGACTTTCTTACGCTGTGCATTCTTATATGCTTCGGTATCTTCCTCGTAGTGCTCCAGTGCGTACATGAGCTCACTGCAGTTTTGGAAGCGGCTCTCCCTATCGGGTCGAACGCATCTTTCGATCACTCGCTCAATGCCTTCATGAACATCGGGTCGCCATACGCGTACGGGATAATACTCATAGTTCTCATCACTCGGATTCTTGCCCGTGAGCAGGTTATGCATCGTCATGCCGAGACAGAATATATCCGTTCTTCCGTCCGTCTCACGTTTTCCGTACTGCTCGGGTGCCGCAAAGCCTTGGGTACCGAATGCGATGGTATCTGAGGTGTTCATTCCCTTGTACTCTCTCGCAGTACCGAAGTCTATGAGCTTTACCGTGCCTTCCGGCTTCAGCATTACGTTTGCCGGCTTCATGTCCCTGTATATGATGGGCGGATTCTGGTTGTGAAGATAGTTCAGTGCATCGGCAAGCTGCATAGTCCAGTCGATCACGACATCCTGCGGCTGAGGTCCGAATTTATCGAGGACCTTGTCAAGTGAATCACCTTCGATATAGTCCATGACAACGTATATCGCCATTTGGTTCTCGATAATGTCAATGATCCTCGGTATTGCAGGGTGATCCAGTCGCTTCATCAGATTCGCCTCGGTCATAAGCGTCTGAACGACCTTGCCGTTTTGGTCGCTGCCTTCTTTTTGGATCTCCTTTATCGCCCACTGCTTGTTCAATCGCTTGTCCATCGCAAGGTAGACAAAGGACATACCGCCTTGGCCTATTACTTTAAGTACTTCATATTTACCGTCAAATACAGCTTCGACCAACTTGAAATCAGTCGGCGTTCTCAATTTTGTTTGCGGCATTGCTTACTCCTTTATCCACAGCACAAGTGCGGAGATGTTATCCGATTCTCCTCTGCTCATTGCCGTGTTGATTAGTCTGCGAAGCTCCGATTTCACCTGTGCTACTCCTGCTCCGATAGAGCCGCCAACTGCCGATCCAAGCTCGGTCGGTGAAATCAAATGTCTGAAACCGTCGGAGCAAAGAAGGTAGCCTACATTAGGCTTCAGCTGTCCTCTTATAAGCTGCGGAACAACACTCTTTGATGCACCGACGCACTGCAAAAGTACGTTCTTTCGCGGGTCACGCTCCGCTTCCTCAGCGGTCATAACTCCTCTTTTAACTTCTCTAGCAACAAAGCTGTGATCCTCCGTAAGCTGTACCGGGAGGTTCTGTATCTCGTACGCTCTCGAATCTCCGACATGGCCTATTGCATATTCGCCATTGAACACAAGCATTGCCGTTACAGTCGTTCCCAACGACATACCGTAGAACTTACCGTAATCGCCTATCGTGCGGTTGAGTGTCTTGATCATGTGATTCCACTGTTCGCAAACATAGTTCCAGTCAAAGTCGCTCATTCTCTCGGGGAGCTCACGCTCAAACCAATTCGAAAAAGCCCTGATGACCGTTGCACTTGCAAGCTCACCCTTTTGAAGGCCTCCCATTCCGTCACATACGACAGCCATTGCGATCTCACCCTTGGGAGTGCTTGCTATCTTTATACAAACCGAATCCTGATTCGTGGATTTTACCTTTCCGACATCCGTTTCTGCTGCTGCACAAATTGTCATATAGCACCTCGTCCTACATTATTTAAAGATACAATAACACTCTCGGGCTTCTTCTTTGATGATGAAAATGAAATCTTCGTTTGCCAGCCTTATGTGGCTGCCTTCTTCGATCTCAACGTTTCTCAAGCTGGGGATCATAATGCTGTTTACATATGTCTTGTTGGTCGAGTTGTTGTCGTATATGTAAAAACGTCCATCCCTCGAAATGATATCCGCATGATTGCGGCTTACCGCCGGATTGTCGCTAACCAAGTAATCGACATAGCCTTCCTCTTTACCTATACGGAAAACAGGCTTGTTTATGCTTACCTCTTCTCCGGTTTTGATTCGACGAAGTCTCGGATTCCTGTAGGTAGGGGTCTCACTCAAAAGAGTGGTCTCCGCACTTCCGGACATGACCGTTGTTCCCAAGTCTGTCTGTGAAGGAGCCATTCCCATGACGGTCGTTCCGCCGTTGGGCTGCATCGGACTCATCCCTGCCGGTGCAACGTAGCTCGGCTGTACGGGATTCATATCCATGACGGTTGTTCCGCCATTGGGCTGCATCGGGCTCATCCCTGCCGGTGCAACGTAGCTCGGCTGTACGGGATTCATATCCATGACGGTTGTTC
>CAYUQN010000044.1:0-13313 GCA_964446815.1 uncultured Oscillospiraceae bacterium
TCATGAGTCTCTCCTTTTCTCCGAAAAATCGGGGGGTATTATTAAAATCCTCGCTCGTGCGAAGTATTTTACATTATATATAGCAAGCCACGATGGCGTTATTGATATTTTACTTTAGCACATTGCAGTGATGTTTTCAAGTCTTTTTAGCGATTTGAAGTGTAAAACTTATTTCTTTTTTGTCTAAGTCACAACAGATATTGACTTAGTTCGACAATAATGATATTCTTTATATAGCACATCGCGAATAAAAATGCAAGAAAAATCGAAAAAAATTGAATAATATTCAGAAAGGATGAAAAAATTGTATTGTATCAAATGCGGCAAGCAGCTTGAAGACGACACCAAGTTCTGCATCTTCTGCGGCTCCAAGCAGGAGGATGATGTTGCTTCCTTCGGCTCCGTTCCCCTCGACAGCACCGTTTCCGACGGCACTCAGATCTTGAATGAGGGGGCTCCTTCCTTTGAGCCGGCTCCCGATGTCACCGCTCCCTCCTTCGATCACTCCGCACCCAACTTCTCCCAGTCCTATCAGGAGCCCGTTCCCGAGAAGAAAAAATCAAGTGCAGGCAAGATAGTTCTCATAGTCGTTGCTGCTGTGCTCATTCTTGCCCTTCTCGCTCTCAACGCATATCAGTACTTCGTACTCGCTCCCAAGGCGGATGACGCATTGGCAGAGAGCGAAAAAGAGCTCAAGGCCGTTAAGGCTGATCTTGCCGATCTCGAGGACGAATATGCAGCTCTTGAGGATGAGCTCGACGGTGCCTCCGAGTACGCCGATCTTATCGACGACATCGCTTACTATTCCGCTTACTACAACCTCGGTGTCGCTTCCTCCGACTACTACTGCAATAACGGCGGTGTTCTCGTTATGCATGAGGGCGATTCCAATTCCATCATCACCATCACCTGTTCCTATCCCGAAGCTGTCACCGTTAACCTCGATGTTGAGGGCAATGCCGCAGATGCCAATTTCTCCGGCGAATTCTACGGCGATTGCGTTGACATCAGCGTAAGTGCAGAGCGTGTCGGTGTCAGTCTCATCTCCTTCGGTAACGATATCAATTACGAGACTTTCTCCGTAATGGTCATCGTTCTCCCCTAACATTAATAATGAATAAAAAAACGGATGCTTCTTTTTGAAGCATCCGTTTTTTATATTTCGTTAAGCAGCTTTGGGAACTCCGACAGTGAGCGGATCTCATGATCGGGGCGGATGTCGGGATCCTGCGGAAGTCCGTTGGGGTTAAACCAGCAGGTTTTTACGCCTGCGTTTATTCCGCCGAGGATATCCGAGGAAAGTCTGTCACCGAGGATGATGGCATCGTCTTTGTCAAAATCGGGGATGTGCTCAAAGCAGAGGTCGAAAAATTCCTTCGACGGCTTATCCGCTCCCATGCGTTCCGATATGAATATGTCCTCGAAATACTTGCCGATATCGGCACTTTTTATCCTGCTGTCCTGCACCGTGGCGGTACCGTTTGAAACTATGTAGAGCTTGTATTTACCGTACAGTGCCTCTAAAAGCTCCGGTGCTCCGTCGATGAACCAGTGCCCTATGCCCAAGAGATACTCGTACCTGTCCTGCGCCTTTTCGGGTGAGGCGGCAGCACCGTACTCCTCAAACAGGAGTCTGAACCTTTGAACAAGTGCGGCATTGCGTTCTATCCTCCCCTGCTCAAGAAGCTTCCACTGCTCATCGTTTATCTCGCTGTAGCGGTGGATCATTTCATCCGTCGGCTCTAAGCCGAACTCGGTGAAGGTCCTCGACACCGCGGCATATTCCGCCTTGCCGAAGTCAAGCAGGGTATCGTCTATGTCAAGCAAAACAAATCTTATCATGAGTTCACCACCTCAAATTTCCAATGCTCCTTCAGGCTTTCCGGCATTTTGCCGATGAGACTTTCAAGTCCGGCACTGAGACTGAGCATATAATTATCCGCAGCACAGATCACATACACGCCGTTTTCCGATTCTATACGAACGTCGACGGCGGTATTGGCAAAGGCGAAATGCTCCGTAAGCTTCATGCACAGCTCCGATCCCACGGCAAACGCCGCACCGAAGCGTAGGCAGTTTAAAAAGTGCTTTTCCCTTTCGCAAAACCATGCCCAGAATGTATCATGCGAAAGCCTTTTGAGCTCCTCCTGCAAAAGTGAAAACCGAGGATTGCGTCCCGATGCGGCTTCCGCCACATCGTATGCCACCCTTGACTCAAGCTCCGGATCTATCGTCCTGAGCTCATCGAGCTTTTTCCTTGCAAGTGCCTTTCTCTCGGTCACGGCATAGAGCATCGCATATATAATGTATAGCTGCTTACTCTCAATCCCGTACTCCTGTGCTTCACACAATGCCCATTCGGCATCATCGTAGTTGCCCATCATGAGACTGCAATCGGCGGCTCCGGCATACAAGGCGCCGCAAAGCTCCGTAAAGTTGACCGCAGGTATCTCATCCTTTTGCTCACGCTCCTGTATGAGCTGTAGGGCGATGAGGTAATTCGTCAATGCGGCATCAAAGCATTTTTGCCTGTGCAGCAGTCTGGCAAGGAGGGTATGCGTCATGTAAAAGTCCGTACCTGCCGTGACCGCTGCGGCAAAATGCTGCAATGCGATCTCTGCCATACCGCTTCTTTCGCAGCATAGTCCCATGAAGAATTGCCGTGCTCCCTCATCCGCTCTGCTTTTGCAACGCCTTTTGAGTCTCACAAGCTTTCGCAGTGCCTTGTCGAAGCTTCCCCTGCTTATGTAGTTCACCGCTCCGATGAGCTCGATCTCGGCGGCAGGATCGTCACTGAACGCAGGCTCCATTATATCTCCGAAGGTGCGCATATGTATCCGCCGTGATTCCTCAAAGGCATCACGGAATTTCGGATTTTTCATTAATCTTTCCGCTATGGCGGTCGACGGATCAAAGCTCATATCAAAGATATTTGTCCAGTTCCTTTTCAACATAATCGTACTTTTTGACCTTGGGTGCATCGATGAAGCGTCCCCTCATGACCACAGCCGAGGGAGCCCTCAGCACCGTGATATCCGACAGCGGATCGCCATCGACAATGAGCAGGTCGGCGGATTTTCCGACCTCGACGCTACCGGTCTCGTTTGCGACACCGGCGATCTCGGCGTTTACAAGTGTTGCGGTGTGCAGTGCAAAGGCATTGTCCACACCGACGTACTTCACAAAATAGGCAAGCTCACGCCACATATCGTAATGCGTGACAAAGGGACAGGCTGTGTCCGTTCCGAGACCTACGGGGATGCCCTTTTCGAGTGCTGTCTTGGCACAGCTTATGATACCGTTTAAAACGATATTACCGTTATACTGCGACATTTCCGTTGCTCCGCTCATTTCCCTGTCAAACAGGGCACAGGGTATCGCCGGAGAAATGGTGCAGACGTGTGCGGCACCCTTCGTCTTAAATTCCTCGGCGGTAGCATCGTCAAGTGCGGCACCGTGCTCTATCGTGTCAACGCCGCCGTAGAGTGCGGCCTTTACACCCTCGGGGCTTTCAATATGGGCTGCGACCTTATAGCCCAAGCGGTGAGCCTCCTCGCAGCAGGCCTTAACAAGCTCGGGGCTCATCTTGAGCTCACCGGGTTCGCCCTTTTTCTTGGCATCCAAAACGCCGCCGGTTATCATGAGCTTTATGAGGTCGGGCTTATCCTCGGCTATCTTGTCGACAAAGATCTTGCAGTCCTCCTCCGTCACCGCCTCATATGCCAGAACGCCTGCCATATGACCCTTAGGTACGGATACCGCCATATTCGATACCAGCATACGGGGGCCTAAGGTCTTGCCGGAGTTTATGTTATCCCTTATGCGGCTATCGATATTCGTAAGACCGCCTACGGTGCGGATGGTGGTGACACCTGCCATAAGCTCGGTTTTCGCAAAGTTGCGGCACATTGTATACACGACATAGCGGCTCAGTGCAAAGGACATGAGACGCTTTACGGAGGCTGCATTCTGCTGCTTTGTGTGCTTCGGCATACCCGAGCCCGGGAGATGGACATGGAGATTTATAAGTCCGGGCATAAGATATTTGCCGCCAAGGTCGATGACCTTGGTATCGCCGGTATCGGCAGAGTCCGGAAGTATTGCCGAGATAGTGCCGTTTTCGATGAGCAGCATCTCGCCTTTACGGGGCTGCATATTTTTCGTGCCGTCGAGTATTACGGCATTTTTTAAAATGTAAGCTTCGTTTTTCATATTATACCTCCGTATTCAAAATAGAAAAAACGGTGCAGCGAAAGCTGCACCGCCGTAATATTGCTCAGTGTATAAGGTTCAGGACGAGGGTAAGCAGAACGAATGCAAGTGCAAACCATTTAGTTGCCTTTGCGAGCTTTGCGTCCAAAGTCTTTGCCTTGCCCTTGCTCATGAAGGTCTCTGCACCGCCTGCTATCGCGCCGGAAAGACCTGCGCTCTTACCGCTCTGAAGAAGAACCACGACGGTTACTGCCAGTCCGGATATAAGCTGAAGAATGGTAAGTATTATTATCATTTATATCAATCCTTTCGAAATTACGGCATATTTTACAGATTAGCTTTATTACTATACCATAAGCATTCCGCAATAGCAAGCACTTTTTTCTCTTGCCCGCCAAAAAAGTTTCCTTGCTTTGTTGCGATCCCGAATTGAATGTCAAAGCTTGCTCAGTGTCAGCTCGTCCGCCTTGCCGTCAAAGAATTTGTCGAGTACCTTTCTAAACAGCTCACACTCAGGTGCTGCGACCGAAAACAGGGTCATGCACGACCTCAGCTTCATGTCGTCCGGATACCAAAACACCGCTCTCGGATCGTTTGTCTCTATCTCAAGCAAGGCTTCGCTTATCTCCCTCAGTCGTGCTCCGAGTACGGGATCGTCAAAGTACGCTCTTGCTTCGTCGAGTCCTCTGATGCCGTAGTACAGCGAGGTCGCACTCATTCCGAGTCCCGAAAGCTGCGGAAAGATGTACCACATCCAGTGGCCGTTTTTCCGTCCCCTCTTTATCTCCGCAAGTGCCTCCTCGTACTCGCCTCTTTGTGCCCTGCGGAATCTGTCAAGATCGTAATTCATTCTCCCACCGCTCCTTTGTGATATACATATAAAATTATATACAAACGCAGTTTTACTGTCAACAGCCTTCGACTATTTTTGGTAAAAGCTATTGCCGTAGTGAGTTCGGTCTGATATAATGCTTTGGATTAAAGTGGAGGTCAGCATGACAAGATTAAACGAACTAAAGCCGCAGATCGCTCAGGTGATGAAGCTGAGCCTCCCTGCAATTTTAACGCAGATCACAACGATCGCAATGCAATACATAGACTCCGCCATGGTCGGTGCATTGGGTGCAAACGCCTCCGCATCGATCGGTCTTGTTGCGTCCACGACCTGGCTTTTCAACGGCGTTACCTACGCCGTTGCAGCCGGATTCTCGGTTCAGGTCGCACACCACATAGGCGGCAAGAGCGAGGACGGTGCGAGAAACGTTCTTCGTCATGCTCTTTTGACCGGTCTTGCGATCGCCCTTTTCATGTGCATTTTGGGTCTGTTCATTGCAAAGCCGCTCCCGGGGATACTCGGCGGCAAGTCCGATATCCGCGGCGATTCGACGCTGTATTTCATGACCTTTGCCCTTATGCTCCCGTTTTCCCAGCTAAACTCCCTGTGCTCCTCCTGTCTCCAATGCTGCGGTGACATGGTAACGCCCAGTATTTTAAACGCCGCCATGTGCGTTTTGGACGTTGTTTTCAACATGATCTTCATCCCCATATACGGAGTCCTCGGAGCCGGAATAGGCACCGCACTTGCCTGTGCAGCTGTCAGCCTCGTTATGCTGTGGTGCTGCTGTATAAGGAACAAGAGTCTCCGTCTGCCGCACTCGGAAAAGGGACATTTCGATGCCTCGATACTCAAAAAGGCGTTCAAGATCGGTGCTCCGCTTGCGGTACAGGAGGTGGCGATGAACAGTGCGATGGTCGTGTCGACGATGATAATCGCTCCGCTCGGTACCGTTGCGATCGCCGCAAACTCCTTTGCCGTTACCGCTGAGAGCCTTTGCTATATGCCGGGCTACGGTATTGCCGCTGCCGCAACGACCTTGGTGGGTAGAAGCATCGGCGCAGGCGACAGCGTGACCGCAAAGCGTTACGGCAATATCTGCATTGCCTTGGGTGCCGTATTTATGGGACTTATGGGGCTTCTCATGATGATCCTCTGCCCCTATGTGTTCATGCTGCTGACTCCGGACACGGCGGTAAGGGAGCTTGCCGCTCAGGTGCTCAGAATCGAGCTGATCGCAGAACCGCTCTTCGGTGCGGCGATAGTCTCGGCAGGAGCGCTCAGAGGCACGGGGGACACCTTTGTTCCCAGTCTTATGAACCTTTGCAGCATTTGGATAGTCCGCTTGGGACTTGCCCTGCTGCTTGTGGGCTCTTGGGGTCTGCACGGTATGTGGATCGCAATGGCTGTGGAATTATGTGTACGTGGGCTTTTGCTGTTATACCGCCAGCACAGCTCAAAATTCTATTCCGATCGCAGGATATCAAAAGCCTCGGGTGAGGCCAAATGCTGATAATATTAAAAAGCTCACTTCAAAAGAAGTGAGCTTTTTGTTATTCATTATTGCTTTTTGACCTGAAAACATAGAACTTTTGACCGAAATAATTCGTTGCGGCAAAGAGCGCAAGTCCGACGAGCATTGCGATATTGTCACGCAGGGCATCGTTTAACGATGCGAGGGCAAGCTCGCAAAGCGGCTTTGCGATACCGTGGGAGATGACGTAGCATACCGCGATCTCCAATGCATATCTTGCAACGACCTGCCAGCTTCCGCCCTTGTAACGGAAGGTGTAGTGCTTATTCAAGAAATAACTCAGCACACTTCCGAAGAAGTAGTTCGCAACGGTGGACACCCAAAAGCCCAGTCCCAAAAAGTTCAGGCAAACAAAGGCTATGCCATAGCCGAACAGGGTGTTGATAATACCGACGATGACGAATTTGATCGTAGTCTCGTCAAATAATTTGTGAAATATCTTCTTGAACATAGATCTCTGTTTCTCCGATCTCAGATTCGGGGAGGCAAATGCCTATTCGGTGATCGCCGTAGCTTATGAGGGCGATCGGATATTCCGAGATGTCAAGGGCGGAAAGTCCCTTCAGCCCCACTCCTATCGCCTTTAACGCAGCCTCTTTTTTGACCCAGAGCTCGCAAAATTCGGCGGCGGCATCGGATGATGAGCGCAGGGAGTCGTATTCGCTTTCGGTGAAAAATCGCTTTGCCACCGCAAGCGGTGCGACCTCGGGAACACGCTCAAGGTCAACTCCGCAAGGGGAATCGGCAACTGCGCATACGGCAATACCGCCGCAGTGCGACAGCGAAAAATGCACGCTCCCGTCCTCAAAATAGGGCTTGCCCGAGGGCGATATCAAATAGTCCGTTCTGCCGCAGGCAAGCTTCAAAAGCAGCTCAGCCGTAAGCGATGCGCACTTTTTCTCATCGTCATGAAGCCGCTGCACCTTGCTTTTGCGGTATTGCGAAACGCCGTTCAGGGCGGCTTCGATGTCAAGCCCCTCACCCGAGGCAAGATAAAGCTTCACCATTATGCCTGCATCGCCGCTATCGTCCTTGCGATCAGCTCCTCAAGCTCCCAGCCGCACATTTCGGCACCGCGAAGGATAACGTCTCTCGAGCAGCCTGCCGCAAATTTCTTGTCCTTAAACTTCTTCTTGACGGATTTGACCTCCATCCCCTCAAGCCCCGTGGGACGCATGAGCGCAACGGCACCGATAAGCCCCGTAAGCTCATCTACCGCAAAAAGCACCTTCTCCATGAAAAGCACCGGCTCAACGTCAATGCAAATACCGTAGCCATGGCTTATGATCGCATGGATCATGTCCTCGTCTATGTCGAGCTCGTGGAGCATCTCATTTGCTTTAACGCAGTGCTGCTCGGGGTAAAGCTCAAAATCTATGTCATGCAGCATACCGACCGCAGCCCAGAAATCGACTCTCTCGGGGTCAAACTCCTTTGCAAGCTGTGCCATTACCTTGGACACGGTCTCGGCGTGCTGAATATGGAAAGGCTCCTTGTTGAATCGCTTGACAAGCTCCTCCGCCTGCAAAAGCGTGGGAATATAACTCATACCGTCACATCCTTTAACAATATAATATAACATATTATCGCAAAGATGCTAATATTTCAAGGGAAATCGCAAGTATGCGCCAAATTGGCGGTATGCTGTTTATTGGGCAAAGCCCACAGGGAATACTGACGAATTGCCAAGGGGTTTAACACAGCATGAGCGGAAATCAGCACGCCAAAATCGGTAGGTGTTCATTAAAAATCAAATTGAAATGTCGGTGACAATGTGATAAGATCATGACATATCCACTAACGGAGGTATGGCTATGAGCATCAGCGAAGATGAGATAAAGGCGGAACGCAGGAAGAACACGAGACAGGGTGCTTTGACTACGTCGGTTTTGCAAAATAATCCGATAGCCACTTTTTTGTGCGTGATCCTTGTGATCGCGGCAGGTATATTCATGATCGTTGAAAACGGAGATCAAAAGGGCTTTGTTGCCATCGGTGTATTCCTCATCGTAGGCGGCATATATCTTACCGTAAACTTCTTTGTTTCGACAGCCTCCAAACGCAAGGAGCTTGCCCGTATCGAGGAAATGAAGAAAACTCGGAAGAACACAAAGCCACTGAGGAAGGCTGAAAAGGATGCAAAGGCAAGGGTGCTTGCAGAAGCAACGACCGAAGGCTACCGCATCGCCTACAGGCGAGTGAGATCGGTCAACGAGCTTGTTATAAACGGTCGTGTTTACGATGAGAAAAAGGGCATATTCGAGATGGCACACAGCTTGAGTGCATATCTCGACGGTCATCTCATCGAGGTCGGCTACGATATTTACAGCTACTGCTATGTCAGCTTTGACGGTGCTACCCTTGCATACAAAAAGCGTTACTTCTAATTGAAAATATTTAAAAGGTGTCCGAAAGATCGGACACCTTTTTGCGTTTATATTTACTTTATCGTGATCATCAGCTCGCCGGCTTTGACGGACTGGCCTTCCTTTATGAAGATCTCGTCTATCACGCCGTCCATTCTTGCGACGACGGCGGTTTCCATCTTCATCGCCTCGACGGTGGCGAGAACGTCGTTGACCTTGACGGCATCGCCTACTTTGACGGAGAGCTTGCATACCATGCCGGGGATGGATGCACCGACCTGAGACTTGTTCTCGGGGTCTGCCATCACGATACGGGACACGGTCTCGGCAGCCTTGGGATCGGGAACCGCGACCTCACGACGCATACCGTTGAGCTCAAACTGAACGTTGCGGGTGCCGTCCTCATTGAGATCACCCAGACCGAGATACTTGATAACAAGGGTCTTGCCGTCCTCAATGTTTATCTGATTCGTCTCACCGATAGCCATGCCGTTGAAGAAGACATGGCTGCCCATGCGGGTGATATAGCCGTACTCCTTGCGGTGGGCTATGAACTCCGAGTACACCTTGGGGTACATGGCGTAGGATATGACGGAGTGACGCTGATCGAAGGTGGGATGGATCTTGCGCACCTCCTCCTCAAGCTTGTCGAAATCAACGGGAGGAAGCAGCTCACCGGGACGACAGGTGATAGGCTCCTCACCCTTCAAAACGACCTTTTGCAGATCAACCGGGAAGCCGCAGGGAGGCTGACCCATCATGCCCTTGAAGTAGCTTACAACGGAATCGGGGAAGGCAAGGGATTCGCCCTTTTCGACGATGTTCTCGGGAGTCAGATCGTTTTGCACCATGAATATCGCAAGGTCACCGACCATCTTGGAGGAGGGAGTTACCTTTATGATATCGCCGAGCATAAGGTTGACTGTGCGGTACATTTCCTTGACCTCGGCAAAGCGGTGGCCGAGACCGAGAGACTCGACCTGAGGCTGGAGGTTCGTGTACTGTCCTCCGGGGATCTCGTAGCGGTAAATGTCGGTAACGGGGATCTTGAGGCCCTTGTCGAAGCTTTCGTAACGCAGTCTGACATCGCCCCAGTAATCGGAGAGCTCCTGAAGCCGCTGAGGATCAAAGCCGGGATCACGCTCCTGACCCCTGAGTGCCTCGTTGAGGGCATTGAGACTGGGCTGGCTGGTGAGGTTCGCCATGGAGCCGATCGCGGTGTCGACTATATCGCAGCCTGCCTCGGCAGCAAGCAGCAGCGTTGCAAGCTGATTGCCGGTGGTATTGTGGGTGTGCAGATTTATGGGGAGTCCGATCTCCTGCTTCAGCGTGGAGATGAGCTTCTTTGCGGCATAGGGCTTGAGCAGTCCGGACATATCCTTTATCGTCAGGATATGTGCACCGCGTTTTTCAAGCTCCTTGGCAAAATCAACATAGTACTTGAGCGTGTATTTGTCCTTGGTGGGATCGAGGATATCTCCGGTGTAACACATTGTACCCTCAAGCAGCTTGCCCTGACGCAGCACCTCATCCATTGCTACCTCCATGTTGGGGAGCCAGTTGAGGGAGTCGAACACGCGGAAAACGTCGATGCCCTGATGGGCGGCTTCTTCGACGAAGGCACGGACAAGATTGTCGGGATAGCTTGCGTAGCCGACGAGGTTGGAGCCGCGGAGAAGCATCTGGAAGGGTATGTTGGGGATCTTCTCACGGAGCCAGCAAAGACGCTCCCACGGAGATTCATGGAGGAAGCGGTAAGCTGTATCGAAGGTTGCTCCGCCCCACATTTCAAGGGAGAAGCAGTCCGCCAATATATCGGCTGTGCCCTCGGCACCCTTTACCATATCCCTTGTACGCAGCCTTGTGGAGAGCAGAGACTGGTGAGCGTCACGCATGGTGGTATCGGTGATGAGCAGCTTCTTTTCGGAAAGAATGTGCTCCTTGACGGCATCGGGCCCCTTGGTATCCAAAAGATCCTTTAAGCCGTCGGCACGGGTGATGGGTCTGTTTGCCTTGGGGAAACGGGGAGCATCGTACTGATGACGCTCCGCATCGGGATTGTTTACCTGAATGTTCGCTATGTACTTGAGAACTCTCGTTGCCCTGTCCTTGCCCTCCTCAAACTCAAAGAGCTCGGGGGTCTCGTCGATAAACTTGGTATGGCAGCCGCCGGATATAAAGGTCGGGTGAGCGAGTATGTTTGTGATAAAGGGTATGTTGGTCTTAACGCCTCTGACGTGCTCCTCATTGATGGCACGGGTTGCCTTGCGGCATACCGCAGGGAAGGTGCAGTCCCAGCTCGTTACCTTGACGAGAAGTGAGTCGTAGTAGGGGGAGACGGTGGAGCCGGTCGCAACGTTACCGCCATCGAGACGGACACCGAAGCCGCCTCCGGAGCGGTAGCCGATTATCTTACCGTTGTCGGGAGCAAACTTGTTTGCCGGATCCTCGGTGGTGACACGGCACTGGATGGCGTAGCCGTTAATGTGCAGATCGTTCTGATTGCCGAGACCGATCTCGGGATGGGAAACGGGACAGCCCTGTGCAATAAGTATCTGAGCGCGAACAAGGTCAATGTTTGTGATCATTTCGGTGACGGTATGCTCGACCTGGATGCGGGGGTTCATCTCGATGAAATAGTGGTTGCCGTCACGGTCAACGAGGAACTCAACGGTGCCTGCGTTGACATAGCCGACCTTCTCGGCTATCTTCACCGCATCGGTGTGCAGCTTGCATCTTACCTCGGCAGGAACGCTCCAAGCCGGTGCAAACTCAACGACCTTCTGGTAGCGACGCTGCAAGGAGCAGTCACGCTCACCGAGGTGGCGAACGTTGCCGTATTTGTCCGCAAGGATCTGAACTTCTATATGCTTGGGCTCGACAAGATATTTCTCGATGAATATATCGTCGTTGCCGAATGCCTTGTGAGCCTCACTTCTTACAAGCTCAAATGCAGGGATGACATCCTCCTCACAGGTGCACAGACGCATACCGCGACCGCCGCCGCCTGCCGCCGCCTTCAAAATAACGGGGAAGCCGAAGGACTTTGCCATCTCCAGTGCTTCTTCACCGCTCTTTAGGGGTGATTCGCAGCCGGGGATAACGGGTACACCGCACTCAATGGCTATCTTCTTTGCAGAAAGCTTATCGCCCATCTTGGCAAGCACGTCACTGGGAGGGCCTATGAAGCTTATACCGTTTTCCTCACAGGCACGGGCAAAATCGGCGTTCTCGGAAAGAAAGCCGTAGCCGGGGTGAATGGCATCGACGTTCCTGCGTTTTGCAAGACTGATGATCTCCGGAATGTCGAGATATACGCCGAGGGGACTTTTATTCTCACCGACGAGATAAGCCTCATCCGCCTTGATACGGAACAGGCTGTAGGTGTCTTCCTTTGAATACATGGCAACGGTGTTGATGCCGAGGTCATAGCAAGCCCTGAATATTCGGACTGCGATCTCGCCTCTGTTGGCGGCGAGAACTTTGTTAAAGGTTTTTTCCGGCATGAGGGTGCTCCTTTGCAGTTTAATGTTTTAGTGTGATAATACAATTATAATTGCAGAAAAGTCGTTTATCAAGCAAAAATGATATTTTGTAAAAAGCTTAGAAATTTTCGTTGTGACGGCACCCTTTTGTTGCATTTTAACTAACGAATCCCCAATTGTCATCGAATTAACATACCAAATTGTGCAAAATGCCCAGTTGAATGTAAAAATACGGTGCGGCGATGAGTCCGCACCGTATCCAGCTTGCCGCTTTCCTTGTGAACTGCCGTGACTGCCGCCTTTCGTTCAATGCAAAAGGAACTCGGAAAAGCCCTCGTTTTCTCAAGCTCGTATGCCGCCTCGCAGCCCTTCACGGTCTCGTCGTCACCGAGGATCTCGTGAAGATCGTGTACATCCTCCGATGTGAAACCACGGATCAGCATCCGCTCGGTTTCTATGTGAATAGTGCTTTGCACGTCAATCGACACGCCTAATGCATTTGCAATGGTGATTATGTATTCTCCGTTCTGCTCATTAATCTTTATGTCCTTGATGGTATAGCCTTTTTCTTCGATTTAATTGTTTATCTTCCTATCCTTCGCCGCACCAACAAGAACTCCTATTGCCATGCCAAATAACATTCCAAATGAAGTGCCTATTGCTATATTCCCAAGCAATGAACCCATAGAAGTTCCAATAGAAACACCGAAACACATTCCAAGTGCCATTCCGGTACTTGTATTCTTGTTTGTCTTTTTCATTTTAATTACCTCCGCAAATTCCGATTTAACCTCCACAGTATTGTGCTCACAGCCCTCCTTAAAGAGCTTTCGCACGGGATCCCTTTATTCAGCCAATTATTTTTCTTCCCTTGATAGCAA
>CAYUQN010000045.1:0-13220 GCA_964446815.1 uncultured Oscillospiraceae bacterium
CATGGTACGCAGACTGATTTTCACAATGGAATAAACAAAA
The DNA here is from genome assembly GCA_964446815.1 of uncultured Oscillospiraceae bacterium. Classification (GTDB taxonomy): domain Bacteria; phylum Bacillota; class Clostridia; order Oscillospirales; family Oscillospiraceae; genus F23-B02. Next base: position 41 of record CAYUQN010000045.1, read on the forward strand.
CAAAAATGCAGAGGATAATGATCCTCTGCATTCGTTTTATAGACTGTTTATATATCTCACTTCATATCGAGCTTGTCGGATTTCTTCTTTGCGTTCTTTGCCGCTGCCGCAACTATTCCCGAAAGGGCAAGCAGTGCTATGACGTTCGGAAGCACCATGATGTTATTGAACATATCGGTAAGCTCCCATACGAGGTCGTTTTTGAATATCGCACCGAGCACGACAAAGATTATAGCAATGACGGAATATGCCTTGACCGCCTTCTTGCCGAACAGGTACTCAACGTTGATCCTGCCGAAGAAGTTCCAGCCGATGATCGTAGAGAAGGCAAAGAACAAAAGGCATATTGCCACAAATGCACTGCCGAGTCCCTTGCCGAAAACGCTGCCGAATGCAAGCTGGGCAAGGTTATTGTTGCTGATGTTCATTGCAGCAAGGGTCTCGGTATCGGTCATCTTGCCTGCAAGTGCTCCGTCTCCGACGTACATGGTCGATACGACGACAAGAGCAGTGAGGGTGAGGACGATGAAGGTGTCGATGAAAACGCCCATCATAGCGACTATGCCCTGATTATGCGGCGTTTTGACATTTGCCTGAGCGTGTGCATGGGGGGTGGAGCCCATACCGGCCTCGTTGGAGAAAAGTCCCCTTTTTGCGCCCTGGGATATTGCCGCATATATCGCAGCGCCGACGCTGCCGCCGATTATCGCAGTGGGGTCAAACGCAGCCGTTACGATGAGTGCGAAGGTCGCAGGGATATACTTTGCACGGCAAATGAGAATAATGATACTTCCTACGATGTAGAGCACCGCCATAACCGGAACGAGCTTCTCCGTTACCGATGCAAGCGTCTTGGTGCCGCCGAGGAATATCGCTGCGGATATTGCCGCAATGACAAGTCCCATGGCCCATGTGGGGATGTTGAACGCCTCCTTGCAGGCTCCGGCTATGGAGTTGGACTGGACCATCGTGCCCATGAAGCCGAGTGCAAGGATGATGGCCACGGCAAAGAAGCCGGCAAGGAATTTACCGAAGCGACCCTTGAAAGCGCGCTTGATATAGTACACAGGGCCGCCGGATATGCTGCCGTCTGCGTTTTTGATCTTAGTCTCCTGTGCAAGCACCGCCTCGGCATATATCGTTGCCATGCCGAAGAAGGCGATTATCCACATCCAGAATATCGCACCGGGGCCGCCTATGAGTATCGCACCGCAGGCACCGACGATATTACCCGTACCGACCTGTGCCGCTATTGCTGTGGTGAGTGCCTGGAATGAGCTCATGCCGCTTTCGTGCTTCTTGCCCTTGAGTGATATATTGCCAAACACGCTACGCCACGCTTCACCGAAGCAGCGTACCTGAACGAATCTCGTTCTGATGCTGAAATACAGACCGCAGCCCACAAGCAATATGATGAGCATATAGTTTGACAAATAGTTGTTTACGAGGCTTGCCGCCGTTAAGAGTGCCGACTGCACCTGTGCCAATACTTCTTCCATTTTCAATTCCTCCACAAATAAAAATGCTGCCGAAATAAATTCAGCAGCTCCGGAGTAAAAAGAAAAACATATATGATTTATGCTTTCCTCTGTCCTTTTGCCTGAGAGATTCGGCTTTCGCCTTACACCTTCGGCACCCTTACGGGATTCTCCAGAGCTTCCTCCATCCCCAGTCTCATACGATTCTTGGGACTTCATCGGATTAGTTGAGTGAAGTTTATCACAGCAGAGTACTGCTGTCAACACTTTTTATTGACAAACTTTTATCGCATTAAAGCGGTTGCTTTTTGATCTGAGCCCACTTGCGGGGATACCTCTTCGGGGTCGGGTGAAGCTTTTCAATGATTACTGCACTGTGGCATATATCCGTTCCCGGTACGGTATAGGTCTCGACGCAGCGGAGCTTTCCCCCCAGCTTCCCTATCGCAGGCTTTGCCTCGTTTACCTCGTTGCCGCAATCGGGTCCCTTCATCGCAACAAAGACTCCGCCCACCTTGACAAGCGGCAGACAAAGCTCGCAAAGCTGCGGAAGATAGGACACCGCTCTCGATACCGCAACGTCGAAGCCCTCACGGTAGTCCTCGGGTGCCTCCTCTGCCCTTGCGTGGATGCAGGTGACATCGTTTAAGTCCAAAAGCTCACAGGTTTCCCTGAGGAAATCAATGCGCTTATTGAGCGAATCAAGCAAGGTAAGCTCCGTCTCCGGCTCCGCTATCTTGAGCACAAGCCCCGGAAATCCGGCTCCGGTGCCGACATCGATAACGCGCTTGCCCCGAAGCTCGGTATACTTCAGAAGAGCGGCACTGTCCAGAAAATGAAGCCGTGCGACATCCTCCTTACCGCTTATCGCCGTAAGGTTCATGACCTTGTTCTTTTCCTCAAGATATTCATGATACTTCTCAAAGCGTTCCGCCGCTTTTTCGTCAAAGCCTATGCCAAGCTCGGCAAAGCCCTTTGTGAGTATATCCTTCATATTAATCTCCCAAATGAAAAATGAGCCTTAGTAGGCTCATTTTATCATAAGTATTCACTTAAATCAATCACCTGAAAAAGCTGTGATCGTCGATCGTGATGACGTGCTCCGCATTTTCGCATATCGTTCCGGTTTGGAAGAACACCGCATCGTCCACCGTATTGTAGCCCTCGAAAGCCAGCTTCGCCGCAACGATGCTCATCTCACGGGGGTCGCCGTATATTGCACCGCTTGCAACAACAAGAAACTGCCCCGGTTGGAAAACAACATCCTTAACGGTATTGGCGAATCTCGCATCATCGATACGGTTCAATACGACGTTGCCGACTCCGATCTGCCCCTCAAGAAGCTGATTTCCGGACTCCCACATTATGACTCGACTCATCCAATACAGATCGTCGGCATCATAATATTCGTCGCCGCTTTCAAGGATCTTCTCGTTTGCCGTGTTGAAGTTGAAGGCTCCGTTGTCGGTGCTTGAAAGCTCAAGTGTGAAGATCTTCGCCACTGCTTCAAGCGGAAACACGGATGTGCCCTCGATCTCTTTATAACCGTCGGGCAGATAAAGGCATCTGTCGTTTGCCGTCATGTACTTATCATCGGCACATACCGTGATAAGGATATCATCGACGGTGACGGTCAAGGTATTTGTCTCTATATTAAAGTAGCTTGCCGACTTGTAGCCGAGTACACCGCAGACAGCATCAAGGGAAACATAGGTCTCCCCATCTACGGAATAGCCTCGACAGGAGAGCAGCCCATCAACATAGACGGGAACCTCCTCATAATCGGCATCATCAGTTCCGTCCGCTAAAGCAGAGCCGCAGAACAGAACACACAGCAAACAGATAACGAATACGAGTGAGATATTGAATTTGCTGATTTTGCTCATATAACGCTCCTGTTCAAATTTTTTTGCTTTCGGCGTTTCACCGAAGAACACCGCCTATTACAAATAGGCAAGTCAATTATATCGGATTGAACAGGGGCACTTCAATATGCAAATTGCACAATCGGCAAGGGTCGAATTTGTGCAACTTAAACACCGCAGGCACGTCATGCACAAGATTTAGGGCTGATTTTTGGATAAAAGCACTTGATTTTGTGCATTGTGCAAGTTGTACAAAAATTTAAAAACGACAACATTTTGCAAAAAAACAGTAAAAATTATTACAATTTTTAATCATTTGTATAACTTTATGTTAACCGTTATCGTTATGTGAAAATATTATGTAAACTAAAATGGCGATTTTATATGCAGTTTTTCAGAGCTTTTGCAAGCTGATCGGGGCATGAGGTGTTCTTAAATCCGCATCTTATGCCCTCCATTCTCTCTATCGCATCCTCCACCTTCATCCCCACAAGCAGGCTCGAAATACCTTGAAGATTGCCGCTGCAGCCGCCCTCGACCGCCACCTTTTCGATTATTCCGTTCTCAACGTCGATCTCCATAAGCTGTGAGCAAACACCCTTGGGTCTATATGAAATATGCATTTTTCTACCTCCGTAATATTCAAAAATCGGTTTACATAATTCGAGTTGCCACGACTTTTTTCATCGTGCTTTCCTATACTTTAGCACAATTTTCAGCTCCTGTACAGAGATATATTTTCCCTCCTTGCGGAATATCATACAAGGAGAGGTGATCTGATGAGACGGAAAAGGCTGCTTTTATTTTTGGGACTTGCAATAGCCGTTTATCTCGGCTTTCGCTTCGGCGGATTGGCAACGGTGCTTGGGGCGATAAGCGGTGAGAAGCATAGCTTCAGCTCAAGCTTTGAGCATCTTCTCACTGCTGTGACTGTGACGGAAAGTCCTGCCCCTTCTCCCCTGCCAACGCAATCGGTGGCGGCATCGCCCTCTCCCGAGATCATCCCAACTACGATAAGCGGCGGTCTTGTGATCAAAAATTCGACGGACTATGACATTGATTTCGGCAGCGTATCGCAAGGCGGCTGCTCTCTCAGGCTCAGTGACGATGGGCCGCAGATACTTATAATACATACACACTCCAGTGAGGCATACACCCCTGCCGGTCTCGATCGCTATGAGGCAAGCGGCGACAGTCGCACCCTCGATCAAAGCTGCAATATTATAAGAGTTGGCAACGAGCTGACAAGCATATTCGAAAGCTACGGTTTAAAGGTCATACACGACATCGGAGTTTACGATTACCCGAGCTACACCGGCTCCTACAATCGCAGCGGCGAAAAGGCACAGGAATATTTGAAGCAGTATCCTACTATTAAAATAATAATAGACCTGCACCGTGATGCTCTCGGCTCAAACGATGTACTGTACAAGACCGTTGCAACGGAGGACGGAGTATGTGCCTCTCAGGTGATGCTCCTTGTGGGTACCGATGCAGCAGGACTCAGTCACCCCGATTGGCGTGAGAATCTCAGTCTTGCGGTCTATCTGCAAAAAGCCGTTGCGGCAGAGTATCCCAGCCTCATGCGTCCCATCTCCTTGGTCAAGTATCGCTACAATCAGCAGCTAACTAAGGGCTCGATGATAATCGAGGTCGGTAGCAACGGCAACACGCTCAGGGAGGCGTTGGCGGCAGTCAGGCTCTTCGGCAATGCCGCCGCTCCCGCATTGGCTGCTCTCATTGAATAATGTGCCTCGAAATCGGCTAAGATCATAAGGGAGGTAATGCTATGAAGGTTTTCGATCTTATGAGCGAGCACATAATCAGCGTCGGTGCCAATGAGCCCGTGACCGCAGCGGCAAGGCTCATGCGACAGTATAATATCGGTGCGGTGCCGGTATACGGCGATAAGGGGAAGCTGCGAGGAATGGTAACGGATCGCGATATAACAGTCCGCTGTACCGCTCTCGGTGCCGCTCCCGATTCCATGACGGTGTCGCAGGTCATGACCCGTGGTGCTATAACTATTGACGAGAGGGCACATATCGGTGAGGCGGCAAGACTGATGGCGGATGCAAGGATCAGAAGGCTGCCCGTATGCCGTGACGGCGTGATGGTCGGTATGCTGTCCCTTGGCGATCTTGCACGGAATACCGACTGCGATACCGAGGCTGCTGCCGCATTAAGCGAAATTTCTCAAAATATTAAGAGAGTATAAGCCGAAAAGTGCCGCCGGTCATTTTGAATTCTCAAAATGACACTTCATCAAAAACTGCGATAAATCATTCCTTTTGCGGCGGCGATCCAATTCGAGGCGGGTCTTAACCCCCTCGAGCTCCCCCGCTACTCAAGTATTTTTCATTCAAATAAAAGATTTTTAACAGTCCTACTAAAAACTGTGGCATATGCCATACTTTTCGGCTTAAAAAAGTCCGAAAGGACTTTTTTAAGCCGAAAAGTGCCGCCGGTCATTTTGAATTCTCAAAATGACACTTCATCAAAAACTGCGATAAATCATTCCTTTTGCGGCGGCGATCCAATTCGAGGCGGGTCTTAACCCCCTCGAGCTCCCCCGCTACTCAAGTATTTTTCATTCAAATAAAAGATTTTTAACAGTCCTACTAAAAACTGTGGCATATGCCACAGTTTTTACCGTATTACTCGGATATAATATAGGCAAGCTAAGGCTAAAGAGTTAAAAATTTTTTGATTATAATTACAGGAGGAAATTAATATGAAGAAGTGGGTTTGCCCCGTTTGCGGTTATGTTCATGAGGGAGACGTCCCCCCCGAGAAGTGCCCCATCTGCAATGTTCCCGGTGAGAAGTTCACCGTTCAGGCTGAGGAAAAGAGCTGGGCTGCCGAGCACGTTGTCGGCGTAGGCAAGGTTTTCGGTGCAGACGTTCCCGAGGAAGTCAAGGAAGAGATCATCGCAGGTCTCCGTGCAAACTTCGAGGGTGAGTGCAGCGAGGTCGGTATGTACCTTGCAATGGGCAGAGTCGCTGCTCGTGAGGGTTATCCCGAGATCGCACTTTACTGGGAGAAGGCAGCACTTGAGGAGGCAGAGCACGCTGCAAAGTTTGCAGAGCTCCTCGGTGAGGTCATCACCGACTCCACCAAGAAGAACCTCGAGCTCCGTGTTGATGCCGAGAACGGTGCTACCGCAGGCAAGTTTGAGCTTGCAAAGCTTGCAAAGCAGTACAATCTCGACGCTATCCATGACACCGTACATGAGATGGCTAGAGACGAGGCTCGTCACGGCAAGGCATTCGAAGGTCTCCTCGCAAGATATTTTAAGTAAGAAGCACATGAATATATAAAAACAGGGAGCGAAAGCTCCCTGTTTTTTGCTTTGCTTTGTGATTTACACCTGTGCCTCGGGGTGATACTCGGGGAAGGGCTCCTCTTTCTTTTCCTCAGCACAGACTGCATTGCATTTTTCTTCTTTTCCAAGCTGCATACCGAAGTAGCAGACAGAAAGAAGTCCGAAGGCGATGAAAAACATACCGATGCCTAAATTCAGGATATCGCCGATATCTTGTGCGTTCATGCTGGCTGAATATGCTTTTTCCGCTGCAAGAGCCATATTGTTGTTCATAAAGGTATAGGCATCGCCACCGAATGAGGCATAGCCCTTATCCACATCATTAGCTTCCCATTCCTCACCGCTTAATCCGTAATTTGCGGTATGTCCAAAATCTCCGCTCATAAAGAATATGCCCACAATAATAAGCAGTACGCCGACTGCCATACCGATGATCCCGAATGGGATCTTTCCGAAAATTTGCTTTTTCATTTTTCTCTCCTTTTATTTTCTTATTTATGATGCTAAGTGATATAAATTTGTATTACATTTAGCTATCATATTATATTATTAATTGTAACATATTATTGAGGTTAATGTCAATCTATAATTAGCTCACAACATGAAAGGTGGATTGACATATGAAAGAACCCCTGAGATTGAAAAAACGCGGTGAGGACGGCAGCAAGGTTATCACCGTTCGTATCAAGGAGGAGACTCTCTCCGCCCTCGATGCCCTCGCCGCCGAGACTAACTATTCCAGAAACGAGCTTATAAACATCATCCTCAAATACGGCGTTGAAAACGTCGAGATAGAATAAGATACTGTATAGAAAAAGCACTGTGCATTGCACAGTGCTTTAATCGATTATCCGGTCTTCGGATACCGCTTCGAGCTCCCTTTTCGGGATTGCGGCAGATACGCTTTCATATTCCTGTAGGAGTACTTCGATCTCCGCTTTGCTTTTCCCTTCCGCAGCTTTGAACAAAGCCGTTCTTACTTCATTCCCCGTCATACTCGCTCTAAACAACGATTCCTTGCGGTTATTGATATCTATCATCATTAAGCATGGTTTACATAATCAGTTCATTGTGTCGGAGTTGGCGGCAAAAAGGCGTTCGACTGCAAGCTTTAGCTTCTCATGCTCGGGTTTACATAATTCTGGGTCATCGGCAAGCAGCTCCGTTGCCGCGGCTTGGGCGGTTTGCAGCACGTTCATATCGGAGCAAAGATCAGCAACGTGCATCTCCGGCAATCCGTGCTGACGTGAGCCGAAGAAGTCACCGGGGCCACGCAGCTTCAGATCCTCCTCCGATATCTTAAAGCCGTCCGTTGTCTTGGTCATAACCTTGAGCCTTGAAAGGGTCTGCTCATTGTCGGAATCCGAAACGAGGACGCAATAGCTCTTATGCTTTCCCCTGCCTACTCTGCCACGGAGCTGGTGGAGCTGGCTGAGTCCGAACCTCTCCGCATTTTCGATTATCATAAGTGCGGCATTGGGAACATCGACTCCGACCTCGATAACCGTGGTCGAAACAAGGATATTTATATTCCCCGAGACAAACTCCGACATTATCGAGTTCTTCTCCTTGGGCTTCATCTTGCCGTGTATGCAGGCTACCTTGAGATCCGAAAAATAGCGGCTGAGCTCCTCTGCGTGCTCCTCGGCGGATCGCAGGTCATGCATTTCCTCGTTTTCCTCGATCATCGGACATACGACAAAGACCTGCCTACCCTCACCGACAAGCTTCCTGATAAAGCCGTTGAGTCGCACTCGGAGGGCTTCTCCGACAAGCACCGTCTCCACCTGCCGCCTCCCGGGGGGCAGCTCATCTATCACCGATACATCGAGATCGCCGTAGATTATAAGTGCCAATGTCCTCGGTATCGGTGTTGCGGACATGACAAGAACATGGGGCCGCTCCGCCTTTGATATCAGCGTGGCACGCTGATTTACGCCGAAGCGGTGCTGCTCATCGGTTATCACAAGTCCAAGTGAGCTGTACTCAACATCCTCGGAAAACAGGGCATGGGTACCGACTGCAAGCCGTGCCTCTCCGTCCTTTAGCTGCTGCTTTACCTTACGCTTTTCGGCGGCGGTCATCGCACCCGTGAGCTTGACTATGCCTATACCGAAGCCGCCCAGAAGCTCGGTGAGCGTTTCATAATGCTGCTGTGCAAGTATTTCGGTCGGTGCCATGAAAACGCTGCACATACCGTTTCTTGCCGCTGCCCATATGAGTGCCGCAGCAACAAGGGTCTTGCCGCTTCCGACATCGCCTTGCACAAGGCGGTTCATTGCCTTGCCGCTGCACATATCTTCAAGTGCATCGTTTATCGCCCTTATCTGGGCTCCGGTGGGGGTAAACGGAAGCGTCGAATAAAACTCCGCCATATCGGGAGCGGTGAGCTTTATTCCGTCCGTCCTCTTATTACTGCCCTTGAGCTTACCCAAGGCACAGGCAAGCACAAAAAGCTCCTCAAACACAAGTCGCCTTCTTGCAAGCTCAAGCGAGGTGAAGTCCTTGGGGAAGTGGATATTCTCATATGCAAAGCCCGTTTGTGCAAGCTTATACCTCTCCCGTACATCGACAGGCAAAATATCCGGCAGCTCATCTGTGCAGGCATCAAGTGCCTGTCTCATAGCGGTGGAGACGATCTTTTGATTGAGCCCTGCCGTTAAAGAATACACCGGAAATATCCGTCCCATGCTTCCGCTTGCTTGTCCGTCCCTTTCATATATGGGGTTTGACATGGTACGTCTTGTCCCCACAACAACTATCCTGCCATAGAGTCTACAGGGATCGCCCCTGTGGATATGCTGACGCATATACGGCTGATTGAAATATGTTATGTCAACCGAAGCGGACTCATCCACCACTCGGAATTTGACAAGCTCAAGTCCGCCTCTGACTCTTTGCAGCCTCGGCTCATCAGCTACAAGGGCACGGATGCAGACCGTATCGCCGTCACTCGCTGCAGCAATGGGGATAAAGTGGCTGCGATCCTCGTATTTCCTCGGAAAAAAAGAAATAAGGTCACGGAGAGACCTAATGCCCAGACGCAAAAACGCCTGGGCTTTTTTCTCGCCTATGCCCTTTAAATATCTGACCTCGGTATCGGAATATGCCATAGCTACCTCATTTTAAATCGCAGTAACGCTTCTCTGTCCTTTTCCTCGGCGTAGGCAATGCCTACTCTTTTGTCCGATATTATGTTAACCTCCTCATCCCCATCCTCGATCCAAAGCTCGGGACAATTCAGTATGTCTTCGCCGTTTAAAGTGCGATCTATTCTCAATGCCTTTGTGAGCCTTCCCGGCCCCGGGCAGCCCTCGCAGCAGCGTATGAGCACTCCCTGCGGATCACCCACGGTACCGGATATGATGTTCATTAAGCAGTGCATACCGTAGCAAAGGTACACGTACACCGTACCGCCGTCACGCCATAGCATTTCACTGCGTTTGGTTTTACCCTTATGTGCATGACAGGCTGTATCATCTACACCGAGATATGCCTCGGTTTCGGTTATCATGAGACGCTGTATCTCACCGTCGGAGGTCTTGCGGCAAAGGTATTTGCCCACAAGTGCCTTGGCAAGCGTCACTGCATCCTGTCTGAAAAATTCTCTGTCTTGCATCAGCCGACAACGCTCAGAGTGTAGTCACTCGTATTCGTCAGGGTGAAGCTTTCCATCAGTCCGCTGGTACACAGAACTCTGCCGTCCTTTGTGACCATTACCATCTCAAAGCCGCCGTAGTCCTCCCAATACTTCAAGGCTGCGTTTTCACCGAGGATGAACATTGCGGTGGACAGTGCATCCGCCAAGGTACCGTCGGTGCAAACTATCGTCACCGAGCTCAGGGTATTTTCAACGGGCTTGCCTGTTTTGGGATTTATGAGGTGATGGTAGCTCGTACCGTCCTGGGCTATGAAATATCGCTGATAGTCTCCGCTTGTGACTACCGCGGTCTCACCTACGCTCAAGGTACCGAGGTAGGAGCCGGTATCCTTGGGATCCTCAACGGCTATGGTCCAATTGCTGCCGTCGGGTTTAAGTCCCAGTGTCTGAACGTTACCGCCCAAGGACACTATACCGCTCTTGACTCCGGCATCACGCATCGCACCGATGGCGTAATTTGCGGCACAGCCCTTAGCTACCGAGCCGAAGCTTATCTGTGTCCCATCGGGCAAACGAACGGAATAGTTGCCCTCATCGGGGAAGCTGGTGATGTCGATATCACCGAACTTGAGATTTTTGAGCAGTGCCTTGAGCTCATCACTGCCGGGGACTCTCGCAGTCTCCTCCTTGAACTGACCCCATGCAAGATAGATGGGATAGACCGAAAGATCAAGTGCTCCGCCGCTTCTGTTATGCACCGTCAATGCCGTGCTGAGCATCTCCGCCACCTGCGGCGGTACTACGACATTGCTGCCGTGAGCGTTATTGAGCTGATATGTGCAGCTATCCTGTGAATCGGGATCGAGCGTGGAGTCCAGTGCCATGATAACGCCCTTTGCTGCATCTATGCCCTCCTCGGCGTTGCTGCCGTATGCCGTCACCGTCATAACGGTGTCCATTGCAAATATCTGCTTCTGCACAGGCTCGGAATCGTTGCAGCCGGTGAGCGACAGCAGCATGAGCACCGCAGCCGCCATTGCGGTCATCTTTATTTTAATGCTATGTATTTTCATCGCGTTTTCCCTTCGCCGGTATTTAGATTTTAAGTCATTATAGTATAACACACATTGTCGCAAATGAAAACAAAAAGCTGTATTCACGGAAAATTTACACTATGAGGCTCCTTTGGAGCTCGACTTTGATTGACATAACTCGACCGATGTGTTACAATTTGATTACGAATTGATGAAATTTAAACCACACGGGGAGAACATACAATGAAAAAACGTGTTATAAGTCTGTTTCTCGCCCTGCTTATGTGTGCTTCGCTTTTTGCCGTTTCGGCTTTTGCGAAGTCCGAGGGCGGAGCCGTTACCAATACGGCACTTAATCTGAGGAGCAAGGCAAGCACCTCATCGGATATCATCGTCACCATGCCCGAGGGTGCTCAGGTCATCGTGATATCGACCTCCGACGGTTGGAGCAAAATCAACTATAACGGTACCGTTGCCTACGCCTCCGCTCAATACCTTGTCGCAAGGGACAGCGTAAGCGGCGACTTCGGCAGCGGTGAAGTCACCGGAGACAGTGTACGTCTCAGAAGCGGTGCCGGCACCTCCAATTCCATCATCTGCACTGTCGACAAGGGCACTCTCCTCAAGGTCACCGGTGCAAAGGGTGATTGGTACGCCGTTACCGTCAACGGCAAATCCGGCTACATGAGCTCCGATTATATCAAATTCGTCGAAACTCCCACTGTGCCTTCGGCACCTTCGACCCCCTCCGCACCCTCTGCCGATGACAAGGGCTATGCCGCAACCGTTATCGGCACAAGTGTAAGGCTCAGAAAGGGTCCCTCCACGAGCTACGACATGATCTGCTACTGCTCCAAGGGTGCCGCCGTCACCGTCTATTCCTCGGAAAACGGTTGGTACAAGCTGAGCTACAACGGCAAGGTCGGTTATATGTCCGGTGATTACGTTCGTATCACCCCCAAGGAAAGCTACTCCGCCGCAAAATCCGCTTCCATGAATGCCAACGGCGTTAACCTCAGAATGGGTCCCTCGACGGAGGATTTCTCCTCCGTTAAGAAGATCGGCAAGAGCGATAAGCTCTCCGTCACAGGCGTATACGGCGATTGGTATCAGGTCAGTGTCGGCGGACTTTACGGCTATGTGTTTGCCGATTTCGTCGATATCGGCTCTACCTCCACCACTCCCAATATCGATAAGGTGGACAACAAGATCGGTACGGTCACCGGTAACGGTGTAAGAATGAGAAGCGGCCCCGGTACGAGCTACTCCATCATCGGTTACTACAACAAGGGTGTTCAGTTCACTGTCACCGGCAAAAGCGGTGACTGGTATCAGGTCACAAACGGCAGTGTCACCGGTTACATGAGTGCAAGCTACATAACTTTAAGCTCTCAGAACTCTCTCGGTGAGCAGATCGCAAAAACCGCATTGCAGTACCTCGGGGTTCCCTATGTCTACGGCGGTACATCCCCCAAGGGCTTTGACTGCTCCGGTCTGTGCTACTACGTCTATCAGCAGTACGGCTACTCCCTCTACAGAGGTGCCACAAGTATGTGGAACAACAACGGCACCTACGTTGAGAAAAAGGATCTTCAGCCCGGCGACCTCGTATTCTTCAAGGACAGCACCAGTCCCATCGGTCATGTCGGTATGTACATTGGCGACAACAAATTCATCCATGCAGCCTCCGGTCAGGGCAAGGTAATAATCACCGAGCTTGCCGATTCCGGTTACTACTACCGCAACTATGTCGGTGCAAAAAGGATCATCTGAAGCTGATTTCCGAGATCTACGATCATGAAAAATTGTCTGCTTAAAAGCAGACAATTTTTTATCTTTTTTATTTATTTTTCTTGACTTTTTAAATTAAATAAACT
>CAYUQN010000046.1:0-12855 GCA_964446815.1 uncultured Oscillospiraceae bacterium
AGGAGAAATACGGCCTCCCCGAAAAAGAACCCATCACCTTCACAAACTTCCATCATTGAAAAATCGGCACGGAAAACCGTGCCGATTTTTCATTAATACTCATTAATACTCTCCGCCGCCGATGAATTCGCGGATCATGGCATCGGAGCGACAGTGCCTCGTCGATGCTGCCGAAAAGCCGGAGTGCCGGCAGTGCCTTACGCAGCTCATCGTATGCGGCATCACATTACTCGATAAAGCCCGGGGCCTGCGACCGTCTTGAAATTTATCTCCTTCGGATCATATGTCATTACTCTGCCTGCTTTGAGAAAAATGCCCTTATCTTTTCCTTATCCGCACACAGCTTTTCGATGCCGGAGATGTACTCGGTCGGATATTTCGCGGCAAAGAGTCTTTCGCTTTTGCCGCCGTCGGATCTTGTGAGCTTCGTGCTGCCACCGCCGCCGAGGGCAAGGATGGGGCAAAGCTCCTCCATTATGCAGACGTTGTAGAGATTCTCATACCCCGGCTTCGTCCAGCCGAGATTCTCAAAGCCGCCGGACATAAACTTCTGACGGTAGAGGTAATATGGCGTATAGCCTGCTTCGGTAAGCATTTTCGTTGCCGCATCGAGCATTTTGCCGACCTCCGCTCCGCTTGGGAGCTTGGTGCTTTGGGTGCTTATGCGGCTCCCGTTTTTGAGCGACAGCGTATGCACGGTGATGTTCTCGGGCTCGAGTGCCAGCACCGTCTCAAGGCTTTTCACAAAGCCCTCTGCCGTGTCGGTGCTGAGTCCTGCGATGAGATCCATATTGACCGCCATACCGCCTACGGAGCGTACCTTGGAAAGTGCCGTGACGACATCCGCCGCAGTGTGGCGGCGACCGATCTCGTTTAGCACCGGATCGCACATGGTCTGCGGATTTACGCTCACACGGTCGACACCGTGAGCCGACAGAACACGGAGCTTCTCCTCCGTTATTGTGTCGGGTCTGCCTGCTTCAACGGTGTATTCACGCACGGAAGCGAGATCGAAATTATTCTCCAGTGCGGCACAAAGTCTGTCAAGCTGCTCCGCATTCAGGGTGGTGGGTGTACCTCCGCCCATGTAGACGGAGATCACACGCTTGCCCGTTGCCCTTACCGCCTTGCCCAGTGCCTCGATCTCAAGCATAAGGGCATCGAGAAAGGGCGGTATGAGCTTCATGCTTTTTTCGACGGATTGGCTCACAAAGCTGCAATAGTTGCAGCGAGTGGGGCAAAAGGGTATGCCGACGTAAAGGCAAACGTCATCCTTCGAGAGAGAATCCGCCACCCTTTGTGTGACCGCCGAGGTCAGTCGGCAAAGCTCCGTCCTTTGCGGTGAAACGCCGTAGTCTCGGATGAAGCTCCGCACCGCCGCCTTTTCGCCGCCGCTTTGCATTATCGAGCAAAAGAGCTTTCCCGGTCTGACTCCCGTGAGTGAGCCCCAGGGCGGCACCGGATGTCCCGATCGCAGCGCTGCCTTGTAGAAGGCGTTTTTAATGACTCTTGAGCAATTGCTGTCACGGCTCACATCGTCCCTTGCCTTACTGAGCTCAAAGCCGCTTTTTGCTGTGTATGTATCCTCACCGATCACAAGACGGCAAACCGCCGTCACATATCTCTCGCCGCTGTGCAGACTTATCTCCACCCTGTCGCCCTCCGGCTTGCCCTCGGGGTAAACGGGTCTTTCCTCGGGATAGAGGGTGAGGAGCATCTGCTCTGCGGCATATTTATAATCGTGTCCTTTGAAATATAGCTTCACTGCACATCTCCTGTAAACGGAATTATGCCATATATTCTATACCCTTTTGACGCTTGTTTCAATCGAATATTGTGAACATCAGGACTTGCACCGCGGCAAAAAAGGCAAAATGTCTAAAAATCGAGACACTTTTTGTTAATTTCGATAAATCATCTTGAATTTTCGCATTGACTTGTTTACAAACGCCGTCAATTGTGCTTAAATATAGAGTACAATGTGCATCTATGGCTTGTGGCGAAACAAAGCTTTGCATCCTCCGTCACGGTCTGTTGATGCTCTAAAACAGGAGGAAATAAATCAATGGTTAAATTTGCAGACAGAATGAACCTTCTCAAGGGTTCCGCAGTCCGTGAGCTTCTGGCTCTTGCCAACAAGCCCGAGGTTCTCTCTTTCGCCGGCGGTATGCCCGCTCCCGAGCTCTTCCCCGTCGACAAGATCCTTGCAGCTACCGAAGCAGTCATGAAGGAGCAGGGCAAGGTCGCTCTCCAGTACACCAGCACCGACGGTTTCCTGCACTTCCGTGAGCAGATCGCAGCTCGCATGGAAGCAAAGAACGGCATCAAGACTTCCGCCGCCAACATCCTTATCACTTCCGGCTCCCAGCAGGGTCTGGACTACTCCTCCAGAGTATTCTGCAACCCCGGTGATACCATCATTATCGAGAGCCCGTCCTACCTCGGCGCACTCAATGCATTCAAGGCCTGTGAGCCCAACTTCGTTGCCATTCCCACCGACGAGAACGGCATGATCATGGAAGAGCTCGAAAAGGTTCTTGCCACCGATGACAGAGTCAGAATGATCTACGTCATCCCCGACTTCCAGAATCCCTCCGGCCGCACCTGGCCCATGGAGAGACGTGAGAAGTTCATGGAACTCATCAATAAGTACGAGATCCCCGTCGTTGAGGATAACCCCTATGGCGAGCTCCGCTTCGAGGGTGAGAATATGCCCGCTCTCAAGAGCATGGATACCAAGGGCCTCGTAGTGTTCCTCGGCACCTTCTCCAAGATCCTTGCCCCCGGCTACCGCCTCGGTTGGGTCTGCGCAGACGGTGAGATCCTTGCAAAGTACAACTTCATGGCACAGGCTGCTTCCCTCCAGGCTTCCACCGAGGCACAGCTCGTTGTCTCCAAGTTCATCGATATGTACGATCTCGATGAGCACGTTGAGGCGATCAAGGCCTGCTACCGCAAGCGTCGTGACGTTATGATCGAGACCATGGAGAAGGAGTTCCCGCCCGAAGCAAAGTTCACTCACCCCAACGGCGGTCTCTTCACTTGGGTAGAGCTTCCCGAGTACATCGACACCAAGGTCATGGCACAGGAGTGCCTTGCACGCAACGTCGCATACGTTCCCGGTGACGGCTTCTTCCCCGATGAGGGTCACAACAATTGCATCCGCCTGAACTACTCCTGCATGAGCGAGGAGAAGATAGTCAAGGGCATGACCATCCTCGGTGAGGTCATCAAGGCAAACATCAAGAAGTAATAGATCATAATAAAAAACGGTGTTCTTTCGAACACCGTTTTTTGTTTTATCAACACAGCTTTGGGAGTTGCTTGCGGACGGCGAAGCCGAAGAAGTAGATCATCTCCGCTATTGCCGTGATGCTCCATGAGAATATGTAGAGCAGGTACAGCGATTCGAGCGTTCCGAAGTGGGCAAACACCGTATACACCCAAATGATACGGAAAACGCAGGAGCCGAGGAACACGATCAGCATCGGAACTCCGCTCTTTCCCAAGCCTCTCGAGGCGGCTATCGTGCAATCCATAAACGCCGAGAAGGCATAGGAAATGCCCATGACCTTGAGACGTATCATGCCTGCCTCTATGACCTCCGAGTCTCCGCTGAATACGGAGAGGAAGCCCTCACCGAAAAGCAGCAGCAAAACACCCAGCACGGCACCGATCGCAAAGGAATAGGCAAGGCATATCCAATAGCTTTTGAGCACACGCTCTCTCTTGCCTGCACCGAAATTTTGCCCCATGAAGCTGGAGCAGGCGGTATAGAAGGCCGCCATGATATCGTAAACGAGGTTATCGGCATTGGCAGCGGCGGAGTTGCCCTCTACGATGACCGCGTCAAAGCTGTTGATACCGCTTTGGATAAACAGATTTGCTATCGCAAATATCGAATTTTGCAATCCCGACGGTATGCCGAGAGACAGGACGGACACAGCCTTGTCCCGATTTATCGCAAGCTTACGCAGCTTTAAGCCGAAGCTTTCGTCGACTTTCAGCAGTGCGACGATTATCATAATTGCGGAGACATACTGCGACACCGCACTTGCAATTGCGACACCTGCGACATCGAGCTTGCACACGATGACGAAAAACAGGTTCAGCACAACGTTTATCACACCTGCGATAAGCAGATAGGCAAGCGGCTTTTTCGTGTTGCCGGACGCACTGAACACCGCGTTGCCGAAGTTGTACAGTGCAAGTGCCGGCATACCGATGAAGTATATCCTCAGATACAGGCAGGCTCCGTCAATGAGCTCATCCTTTGTATTCAAAAGCTCCAGCAGCGGTCTTGCAAAGGCAATGCCCAGCACCATGAGCAAAAGTCCGATCGCAAGAGACAGAAGGCAGGAGGTGTGCACGGTCTCCTCGGTATCCCTTTCGCTTCTTGAACCGAGGTGCCTTGCCACTCTTGCGTTTACGCCGTTGCCTATACCGATGAGAAAGCCCGTGAACAGGAACACGAGCGTCGCCGTTGAGCCCACGGCACCGAGTGCCCTTGAGCCTGCAAATTGCCCAACAACGGCGATATCCGACATATTAAAAAGCACCTGAAGCACATTTGAAAGCATCAGGGGAAGCGAAAAACGAAGTATTCGACGGGAGAGACTGCCCTCCGTCATGTATCCGACTGCGGTCATATAAGCACCTCCGTAAAGCGGTATTCTATCACCGATCTACGGAATGTCAAGGGGCGATATTTGTAAGCACCGAGAGGGATTTTGAAAGGTCGATCGCCTTGTCGGAGACAGCTATCGGCTCCTTATCCGGAACCACATATGAGCACACGGGGATATTAAGCTGCATGGTGCGTTCTATCTCGTGCTTTATGTAGTGGAGCTGGGTGCAGTGGGGCGACCTGTCTACCGAGGCAAAGGTGAGAGCCTTCACTCTGCCGGTACCGAGCATGGCGGCGATCTTGGTGACTGCCATGTTGATATGCGTTTGCTCAAGGCACAGTGCGTACACCTCATCGGCATCCTCCGCCAGAGCCTTAAAGCCCTCGGGATGGGTGCTTTCGAGACATGAACCGCAGATAAGCACCTTGCCCTGCGGAATATATACGTTGACGCTCATTAAGTCTTTCATTTTTACTCATCCTTTAATCTTGCCAATTAGGGCGTATTGTGTTAATTTAGTTGTATCAAAAAATCAAAAAGGAGATACACTATGGAGCTTGGAATCAAAGGCTGTGCCGAAACCGAGGTAAACGAAAGCAACACGGCAAAGAAGGTCGGAAGCGGCACACTTGAGGTTTTTGCAACACCCTGCATGGTCGCACTCATGGAGGAAGCGGCACTTTCATCCGTTGCACCCTATCTTGCCGAGGGTGAGGGTACCGTCGGTACGAAGCTTGAGATATCGCACGATGCGGCAACGCCTCTCGGCATGAAGGTCAGAGCGGAGAGCACACTTGTCGAGATCGACCGCCGCAGACTGGTATTTGAGGTCAGTGCATACGACGAATGTGGTCTCATCGGTAAGGGCAAGCATGAGCGCTTCATCGTAAACGGTGAAAAGTTCCTTGCAAAAACCAATGCAAAGAGGGCTGCGGAATGAAAAAATTCATAGTCCTCATAGGCAATTACGGCTCCGGCAAGACCGAGATCGCAATAAATCTTGCGGTAAAATCCGCAGCCGCCGGAAAGAACACTCTTGTCATCGATCTTGACAAGGTGAACGACTATTTCAGAATGTCCGACAGAGTGGACGTTCTGCGTGAGAACAAGGTAAATCTCGTATCCCCGACCTTTGCCGGTCAGGGCGTTACGCCCAGCAATATGTCCGCCGCGGTGGCATCCGCCTTCGCAGGGGATTGGGATCTGTGCGTATTCGATGTCGGCGGTGACGCAGCCGGTGCCATGTCCCTCGGTCGCTACCATCAGGATTTTGCGGCGTTAAAAGAGGGACAGCTTGAGGTTTACGATATTGTAAACGTGTTCCGTCCCATGTCCGAAAGCCCCGAAAAGATCCTCAAGCTGAAAGAGGAGATGGAGGGCTTTGCAAGACTTGAGGTAACGGGCTTCGTCAATAACTCAAACCTCTTAAACTACGCAAGTGCCGACGATATCCGTCAGGGCTATGAGGTGCTCAAAGAGACCTCGAAGCTCAGCGGAATACCGGTCAGACATACCACCGGACGTAAGGAATTCATCGAGGAATTCCTTACCGACGGCAGAGATCCCGAGTTCATCGGTGAGCCCATAGCACTCGAGACCTATATGCACAGAAGCTGGGAGGCATTTACCTCACTGGGTCTTTAATTGCAGCGGCTTATCAAACAGCACGACACCGGAGCTTATCGGCTCACTTGAGCTGTCCCACACCGAACCGACACGGTGGATATCGTCCTCCGAAAAGTGCCGTAGGAATTTATCGACCGGATCGACGTTTCTGAGTCCGTGCATTTCGCTGCGATAGTGCATGGGAACGACGATTTTCGGCGCCACGCCTTTGTACAGCTCATACGCGGCACGGTGATCGACGGTGTAAACTCCGCCTACGGGGAGCAGCATGATGTCGATATCACCGAGCTCGTTGAGCTTGTCGGCATCCAAGACGTGCCCGATATCGCCCATGTGGGCGAGCCTGAGCCCGTCAACGGTAATGACGCTTATCGTGTTGTCACCACGCTTTAAACCGCCCGCCTCATCGTGAAAGCAGCTCACACGGCGCAGCTCAAAGGGCATTTTACCGTCGCTTATGACCACCTTATCGGCGGCGTTGTGATCCGAATGAGAGTGACTGCAAATAACTGCATTTGCGAAGATCCGCATAAGAGACAGTCCGTAAACGGCGTTGTCGGCATAGGGATCGAATACGATGCTGCCTCCGTTTCCGCATATGCGGAAGCAGGCATGACCGAACCATTCGAGTTTCATTGTATCGGCTCCTTTGTACGACTTATTTCCACACAGGTTTGGTTCCCTTCAGCTTATAATAACAAATATTTCTGCATCACACAAGGAGGAAGACATGAAAAAGCCGATAGCGGTAATTTTGCTGCTTTGCATTTGTGTGGGGCTAGGTGCCTGTGCCGCGGCACAGCCTTCCGCCGATGCCACACCGCAGCCTACGCCGACACCCGAACCCACCCCCACTCCGTCCCCTACGCCGGAGGATGACGGCTTGCCTAATATAGACACCGAATCGTGGGAGTTTGTGCTTGTGAATCCTTGGAATGAGGTTCAGGGCGATCCGCCGGTGCTTGAGAATTTCGAGGGTGTGCCCTTTGACGCAAGGATCATCGGACCGCTTTCGGACTTTGCCGCCGCTGCAAGAGCCGAGGGCTATACCTTCAGAGCCTTCTCCGGCTACCGTGATTATGCGACGCAAAGCTATCTGTACTACAAAAAGGTCAGTGAGTACGGCGAAGAACGCGCTCGCACCATAGTCGCATACCCGGGAACAAGTGAGCATCATACCGGCTTGGCTGCCGATATCGTCGACGGTCATTACGAGCTTTTGACCTCCGAGATCGAAAATACGGGGCTTTATAAGTGGATGGTGCAGCACTGTGCGGAGTACGGCTTTATAGTGCGTTATCCCAATGGCAGAACGGATGTCACGGGGATAATCTATGAGCCGTGGCACTTCCGCTACGTCGGCGTCGAGGCAGCGACCTATATAATGGAAAACGACCTGACCTTGGAGGAATTCCTCGCCCTCTACGAAAAATACAAATAAAGCAGGATCGGGATATAAAAAATCGCACCTCTCACGAGGTGCGATTTTTCAGCCTTGGACGGTGACGGAGGTTTCGGAGTGGATGGAGCTTATATCGTTGCCGCTGTAGACACCGTTATAGTTCCACGTTACCGAGATCGGTACCGCTATCATCTCTCCCGACTCCACCGGAAGCACGTAGGAGGTCGAGTATATAAGCGTGCTCGTTATACTGTCGTTCGATTCCACGCTTATCGGTGAGCTTGTGAACGAATAGCTCGTTCCGTTTATCACCACGGTGCCGTTACGTTGACCTATGCCTATCGTATACGAACGGACGTAGACCCTTACCTCCATGACAAGATCGCCGTTTGACGCAACGGTGACTGCCCACTCGGTATGGGTATTGAGCTTACAGCCGGTATCCGAATCGAAGCTTCCGGACAGAATCGTCCCCTGACGCACGGGCTCATTCGAGGGGGTGGGCGAGGGTGTGACCACGGGAGTCGGGGATATGCTCGGAGACGGAGTGGCATCCGTCGGGGCGTCGGAGCTTACCGGTGCGGTGCTCGGTGAGGGGGAGACTTCGGCAGCATCGTCTCCCGTGCCGAAGTCCGAGGTCAGCCATGCCGTGAGTGCCGCAACTATGAGCAGCACCATGACCAGTGCCGCAAATATGTGTCTCTTATGTTTATCCATAAACAGCACCTCCTACATTTCAGAGTATTATAAAGATCAGTATCAGATCCAAGATCGCAAGCACGGGGAAGAATATCGCAAAGTACCAGTGCCTTGTTTTGTGGCGGAAGGAGTACATTCCCAAGGTACCGCCGACACCGCCGCCGAGGATGGCAACGCCGAAAAGCACGGCCTCGGGGACACGCCAATAGCCCATCATTGCCAAGAACTTATCAACACCCATGAGTATGAACAGCAGTATATTCGCTGCAAAGAAATAGATCGTCAAGGCATCCATCGTCAACCCTTCTTTCTCTTGTTTTTACCTGTTTTGGGTTTTGCCTTTGCCCAGCCCTTTTTGCTTTTCGGGGGCTCGGGCTTTTTGTTTTCCGACTTTTCGGGGTTTGGCTTCTTGCGATTTTTCGGAGGCTCCGGACGTACAAGGCACTCCGGACCGTAGCCTATGAGATCCTCACGGTCTGCGGCTTTGAGTGCTTCGATGACGAGCTTGCGCTTATCCGGTCGCTTCCATTGCAGCAGTGCTCTTTGCATCGCCTTTTCGTGGAAGCTCTTTGCGACATAGACCTGCTTCATCGTCATGGGGTCTATCTCGGTGTAATACATACAGGTCGATACCGTGCCGGGGGTCGGATAGAAATCCTGCACCTGCTCCGGCTGACGGCCTCTTTTGTTGAGATACTCCGCCAACGCCACCGCATCGGAGAGTGTGCTTCCCGGGTGCGATGACATGAGGTAGGGCACGACATACTGCTCCTTGGAGTATCGGTCGTTGAGGCTCTTGTACTTTTCCATGAACCTCTCATAGACCTCGATATGCGGCTTTCCCATATAGTCCAGAACGCCGTCTATGCAATGCTCCGGTGCCACCTTGAGCTGACCGGAGATGTGGTATTTCACAAGCTCGGAGAAGAAATCGTCATTCTTATCTTCAAGCATATAGTCATAGCGTATGCCACTGCGAACGAATATCTTTTTGACACCGGGGATAGCCCTGAGCTTACGGAGCAGAGCAAGATAGTCGGAGTGATCGGCATCGAGATTGGGGCAGGGAGTCGGTGCAAGGCAACGCTTATCGGGGCACATACCGTACTTTGCCTGCTTCTTGCAGGAGTGATGACGGAAGTTCGCGGAGGGGCCGCCGACATCGTTTATATAGCCCTTGAAATCGGGATATGTTGTAAGCTCCGCTACCTCACGGATAAGGCTCTCATGGCTTCGGCTCGTTACCATTCTTCCTTGGTGGAACGCAAGGGCACAGAAGTTGCAGCCGCCGAAGCAGCCCCTGTTGTGGATGACGGAGAATCTGACCTCCTCGATCGCGGGAACGCCACCCATCTCCTCGTACATCGGATGATAGGTGCGAACATAGGGAAGCTCGGCAACTCTGTCAAGCTCCTTGGTCTCAAGCGGCATCGCAGGGGGATTGACGATGAGATATCTTCCGTCGTGCTCCTGTATCATTGCCTTGCCCCTGACGGGATCGTGCTCCTGATATTCCACCCTCGTTGCATCGGCGTAAAGCCGCTTTGAATCGCAAACATCGTGGTATGAAGGCAGGGTCACGCTTTCAAAGGCACAGACCTC
Organism: uncultured Oscillospiraceae bacterium; assembly: GCA_964446815.1. Lineage (GTDB taxonomy): Bacteria > Bacillota > Clostridia > Oscillospirales > Oscillospiraceae > F23-B02. The sequence goes on from CAYUQN010000046.1 coordinate 9,958, forward strand.
GGGGGAGGCGGCAAGGTAGGCGGTGCCTCTTATATCGTACATTTGAGAAACGGGTATCTTCTTTTTGAGGCGGCTTGCGATCTCCCGCTCCGCCTCCTCAGCCATACCGTAGACCAGCATATCTGCACCGGAGTCAAAGAGTATGCTGCGGCGCACCTTGTCGTCCCAGTAATCGTAATGCGCAAAGCGGCGAAGGCTTGCCTCAAGCCCTCCGATGATGATCGGGACATCACTGCCGAATGCCTCTCTTGCCCTGTTGGAATATACTATCGTTGCCCTGTCGGGGCGAAGTCCTGCCTTTTTTCCCGGTGAGTAAAAGTCCTCACTGCGACGCTTCTTGGCGGCGGTATAGTGTGCCACCATGGAGTCGAGATTTCCGGCACCGATGAGCACGCCGAGTCTGGGTCTGCCGAAGGCAAGGAAATCGTCGGCACTGTGCCAATCCGGCTGTGCAAGCACCGCAACACGGTAGCCGTCCGCCTCCAAGACTCTTGCGATGACAGCAGGGCCGAAGCTCGGATGATCGACGTAAGCGTCACCGGTGACAAGCAGGAAGTCATACCACCACCAGCCACGCTCATGCATTTCATCAAGTGAAACCGGCAAAAATTCAAAGTTCATAACAAAGCTCTCCGTAATACCAACCGGAGCAGCCCTTGAATTTAACAAAGCTGCCTCGGCTCGTTTTCTCAACAACGCTCACCCTGTCACCCTCATTTAGCTCAAGGGCAAAGTCGGTGCAGTCGTTGCATTCCGTCTCCTCACCCTCACCGTAAAGGTACTTTGTGAGTATATCCATCTCATAGCCGCTGCGAATATGGCGACAGTGCGAAAACTCCTCGCCTCGGTGAAGCACTCTCACCCTGTTGTCGCCCCAGCAGATGTAATAGGAGCGGTCGCTTTCCTTTTGCGGTGTCGTGACGGTAGCCGTCGGGAAGCAGTCATAAGCCTCCCATGTGAAGTCCTCACTGCCCTCAAAGGGAATGATGAGTGCGTTAAGCTGACCGTCATCCTTTAAGACACAGCCGCCGTCTATGGAAATGATACGGTGCTCGGCATCTATTATCGGTGCGGCACATACCCTGTCCCTGCGATAGAGCATGACGGGCCAATGACCGACCACCACCCATTTTGAAAAGGTATAGCCCTTGCCCATAAAATCGTCGAACTTCATACATTCTCCGGCGATCTGCTCCCGTATCGGTACATCGGGCTTTATACCGCCGTGGACAAAGGTGTAGTGCGGAGTGTCGATAATATGCGGCATTGCTTCGAGAAAGTCAAACTCCGCTTTAAACTTTTCCGCCAATATCGGCATCAGTCCGGAAAGCTCGATATCCTCATCGGGAGGGTAGCCTGCCTCGGTGAGCATATCCCAGACAAGGCCGCTTTTGCGAAACATGAGATACTGCTTCAGCTTTTCAAGAGGAAAGCCTCCGTCCAGAATGTCGTGCCATTCGTCGCTGTTGCCGCACAGGGGATGGACATCAAAGCCTTTGCTCAGCTCCATTATATACCGCAGTGTATCGAGACTGTGCTCACCCTTTTCGAGAAAGTCGCCGCAGAGGATCAAGGCATCGTTTTCGCAAAAGCCTATTTTCTCAAGCAGTGCCTTGAAATACGGCAGATTTGCATGGATATCGGAGACGGCGATAATACGTCTCCCATCGGTATTCAAATGCTTTACTTTTGCCTTACCGTACCACATCAGATCTTCTTCTCCATAAGATACAGCGGCGCAATACTGCCCTGTACCACATTGATCCGCTCAAAGCCGTAATGCTCATAAAAGCCGAGAGCGTGCTTGTTCTCCGATGACACATAAAGCCGCATCGAGCTTCTGCCCATCTGCTGGCAAAGGCATATCGCCTTGCCGAGAGGCTGGATACCCAGTCCCTTGCCACGCCATTTTTCACGCAGGCATATGAGGCTTATCCAACCGTAGCCGGAGCCTCTCCCGCGCTTGAGATCCATATCCACTATGCCTATGAGCTCGTCCCTCCTGTAAACGCCGAGGACGGACATGGGGTCGCTTTTGATATGAGCCTCGGCATCACGGATATACGACTCCGGCTCAAAGCCTATGAGATTGCCATGGGCGGCTATCCAGCTTTCGGCATAGAGCTCTGCATAAAGCTCCGGCTGCCTTTTCACGTCAAAGGGTTCGTAGCGGAGATTCTCGTCATCCCTGCCGTCGTTTTTCCACCAAGTCTGTCTTGCAAAGGTCGACAGCTCACCGAGATGCGAATTGTCGTTATAATACTTCACCTCGAATTTGCCGTTTTTGTACTCAAGAAGCGTAACGGCGGTGTTGTCCCCATGAGGCAGTGTGCGGATGTTCTCCGAGGCAACGCCCAAAAGCCTTGCGAGAAAGCTCCTGATCGCCATACCGTGGCTTACGACGGCGACCGTGCCGTCGGGGTTTTGCTCCGCTATTTCGGTCAGCACGGAGAGCATACGCTCCGTACACGCTCCGAAGCTTTCCGCACCCTCGACACGCCATTTGTCGGGGTCGTTGTTAAAGTAGTTCATCATGACCGGATCGAGATGCTCCGCCTCACCGAAGCTTAAACCCTCGCTTATGCCGAGGTATATCTCACGAAGCCTCGGAGTGGTGTTCAGCTCAAGCTCGTGATATTTCGTTATCGCACCGGCAGTCGTCATCGTACGACGAAGATCGCTTGAATAAAGAGCGGTCAGGGGAATGTCACGAAATCGCTCCGCAAGTGCAGCTATCTGCTTATAGCCCCGATCGGTTATGGAGCTGTTCATATGCCCCTGTATTATTCTGTAGAGGTTTCCCTCGGCCTCCGCGTGTCTTATCAGAAAAATCTTAGTCATAATTTGTTACCTTCGTTGACAGCTAAAATAAATATTATATAATTGATTATATAATGG
>CAYUQN010000047.1:0-12160 GCA_964446815.1 uncultured Oscillospiraceae bacterium
ATGGTCGTGTGCGCAGGCGCAAAGAGCATCCTCGACCTCGGCCTGACCCTTGAGTATCTCGAGACTAAGGGCGTTCCCGTTATCGGCTACGGTACCGATGAGCTTCCTGCGTTCTACACTCGCAGCAGCGGCTTCGGCGTTGATTACCGTGTCGATTCCCCCGAGGAGCTTGCGGCAATGTTCAAGGCTCAGCTCGGTCTGGGAATGAAGGGCGGTATGCTCGTCACCAATCCCATCCCCGAGAAGTACGCAATGGACAAGGCAGTCATCGATGCAGCCATCGAGACCGCAGTTGCAGAGGCAAAGGCAAACGGCATCCACGGCAAGGAGACTACCCCCTTCCTGCTTGCAAAGGTCGTTGAGCTCACCGGAGGCGACAGTCTTGAGAGCAATATTCAGCTCGTTCTGAATAATGCCACCTTGGCAGCAAAGACCGCAGCGGAGCTCTGCAAGTGATATGTACGTATCGAATGAACGTATAGATGCGTTTTTCGGGGAATATCTTCCCGAGGCACTTTCGGCTCAAACGCCGTTCGAGGCGTTGAAGCTTTTGTATGAGCTTATAGACGACAAGGGCTTCGAGCCCCCGAAATACGAAAAGCTCAACGACTTCGGCACCCTCGCAGACGAGATCTACGACGAGCTCTATGAGCTGAATTATATGAGCTGAATCATATGCAACAAAAAACCTCCCCTTGGGAGGTTTTTTAATTCTTGATTCACTTTGAGAAGCGTTGGGCGTAGCCGCAGCGGCGGCAGAGCTCTTCCGAGGGTGTGCGTCGGGAGAAACCGTCGTATATCGAACGGGCACGGTCGGTGCTTAAAATATCGTCAAGCGTCTGCGTGAACAGATCTCCGAGGGCAAGCTCACCGTCTGCATCCAGACAGCAGGGCACCACCGTACCGTCACACAGGATACCGAGCTGATCTCGCAGTCCCAAACAAAACTGCGTAGCCTTATCCTCCGCCGACAGGTCCGGCCACTCGAAAACTGAGGCGTTTTCGAGGAACAGACGCTCACCGAGCCTGAGACTTCCGGGACGCTTCGTTTCACTCGGCTCACCGTATCTTTCACGGAGGAAGTCTGTTATCTCGCCGTTGCGAGAGCTCACACCGCCGTCATTCCAAAGTCGCAGGGCACATATCGTGCCCTCCGCCGTCAGTCTGTCACACAGCTTCGAGGTCGCTTCAAGATATGCCGTAAGGTCACTTTTGCCGTTTGCCTCAAAGCTGTGCAGCGAAACGCTGAGCTTGTACACACGGTCCCCCGTGAGGGTGTCGCCGGAGTCGGGGATAAGAAAGCCGTTGGTTGTGATGCAGACCTTGAGGCCGTGAGCCTTGGCAATATCGAGGATGGCTCCGAGCTCGGGGTGCAAAAGCGGCTCACCCATAAGGTGCAGGCATATATAGTCCGTATGCCCCTTGAGCTTATTGCAGACAAGATCGAACTCCGCACTGCTCATAAACCGACCTTTTCGCTTAGTCCCGTGACAGAAGCCGCAATGGGCGTTGCAAACGTTCGTTATTTCAACATAGGCTCTTGCGAACATTTTTCACCTCATAGCCCGCTGCCCTTATTGCCGCAGCTGCAAGTATAGATGTGGGATCGATGAAGCGATAGCCGGTGACTCCCTCAAAGGCAAGGGGAAGCTCGGTGCAGCCGAGGACAAATCCCTCCGCACCCATATCCGCCATTGCGTCAAGAGCCGGAAACAGCCTTTCGGGACAGGGGGTGAGCCCTGCCTTGACCTCATCGTAGATCAAATGCATGACCGCCTTTTGCGTTGCCTCATCGGGTCTTATAACGCCGATGCCGTATTTGTCGAAGGCTCTGTCGAGAAAATCGCTTTTCACGCTGCCGTCGGTGGCAAGAAGTCCCACGCAGGAAAGCCCTGTTTTCTTGACTGCCGCAGCGGTCTCATCGGGCATACTCAGTAGAGGAACGGAGCAGCTTTCGCTTATCTCTTTGTGGAAATAGTGACCGGTGTTGCAGGGCATTACCAGCAGATCGGCACCCATCGCCTCAAGCCTTTGAGCGGAGGCGACGATATACGGCACCGGAGACTCACCGCCGTTTAGTATCGCATCGGTGCGGTCGGGTATCGAGGTGTCGTTGTCGATGAGGATGTGGATGTGCTCGGAATCGCTGTCGGCCGCCGTCATGGAAACGATCTTGCGAAAGAGATCGACCGTTGCCATCGGCCCCATGCCGCCGAGGATGCCTATAACATTTTTGCCGTTTATCATGGTATCACCTTGTTTCGTAGTACTTTATTATACCACGCCGAGGACGGTATTTCAACGTTCACAAAAAGTTGATCGAAAAATGCAAAAAAGCATTGTTTGAGAAAGTGGTATATGTTATATTGTATAGTTAGGGTCGCTATCGACAGACGACTCCAATATTCCCAATCAAAGGGGAGGCATAACTTTGAGCGATACATTCAATCTTGACGATATTATAGCCGAGGAAAGAGCCGCGGAAGCGGCTCAGGCTCAGGCTCAGGCGGAGGCAAAGGCCGCAGCCAAAAGAGCCGCAGCGGAAAATGCCGCTGCAAAAAAGGCAAGAGTCGTGATGGGACTTGACGATGACGAGGAGAAAGACTCCGCATCCGAAAAGCCCGAGAAAAAGAAGGGCAAAAAGGAAAAGCCGGCAAAGTCCGAAAAACCCGAAAAGCCCGAAAAGAAAGAGAAAAAAGAAAAGAAGGACAAAAAGGAAAAGGGTAAGGGTATGCCCCGTTGGGCTCTGATCCTTATCTGCGTTATCGCAGCGCTGGCGATAGTCGTCCTCTTTACGGTCTTTGTCGTGTACGGAGATTTCTATATGTGGCTGAACGCCGAGCTGGGTGATGGCGCTCCCAATCCCTCCGACTTCTTAAAGGACGGCGGCAAGGCAAGCTATGTAGGCGGTGAGCCGGATGTCAGTCTCACCGAGGAGGGTCACTATTTCCTCAAGATAAGTGCCGACGGCAGGGAACGCACCGTTTTGCTCGTTGTCCGTGATACCGAGGCCCCCACCGCAAAAAGCGCGGAGCCCGTTATCAGCATAGACGATACCCTGTCTCCCATGGATGCGCTTGAGGACGCAAAGGACGCAAGCGATTTCGAGGTGACATGGAAGGCACAGCCCAACTTCGGCAATGCAGGTATATACAGTGCCTCCGTTCGCCTTACCGATGAGCACGGCAATGAGAGCATAGTTCCCGTTAAGGTCACGATACTCGGTGCGGTGGACGTTTTGATCCATGAGGCAGGCGAGGCTCAGCCCACGCTTGAGGATTTCATGGTAGTTGAGCGTGAGGAAGCAAGGCTCGTCACCGATCTCGACACAGCCGTTTCGTGGAACGTTCCCGGGGACTATGATGTTCAGGTGTCCTTTGACGGAATGACCTACACCTCCATACTCAGGATAGTCGATACCATAGCACCCAAGCCCGATGCGGTACCCGCAGCGATAGTTAAGGGATCAACGCCTACAGCCGATGCCTTCATTCTCGGCTGTGAGGATGCTACCGAGGTGACATACGAATTCTCCTCCGCTCCCACCGTGGATTCCCTTGGCACCGTGCCTTGCACGATACTTGCCACCGACCTCGGTGAGAATGAGACGGAGGTCCAGACCACCGCAGTCATTTGCAATACCTCGATAGAGCTTGAGGCGGCAAACGAGGTCGTCACCGAATCTATGATCCTTTCCGCACTCGGAAGCGAATACTCCGGCTACTCCATGGAGACCGCGGCATTCTCGCTGACGGAGCTCGGAGCACATGAGGTCGTGCTGTCGAAAAACGGCGAAAAGCTCACGGTCGGAGCAGTCGTTGTCGATACCACGGCACCTACCGCAGAGGGCATTGAATGCCCCTGCTCAACGGGATATTACTGTGAGCCCATAAACTTTGTGACGAATATCGTCGACATGAGCAGCGTAAAGGCAAGCTTTGCCGAGGAGCCCGATTGGGATATCGAGGGCAAGCAGGATGTTGAGATCATTCTCACGGACAGAAGCGGCAATGAGGCAAGGATAAAGGCGGTCGCCGTCATATCTCCCGACACCACCGCTCCCGTGATATATGCCGCAAGAGACCGTATATGCTACGTCGGAGATGCCGTGGCGTATTTCAAGGAGGTCTTTGCGGAGGATAACGCAGACCCGTCTCCCACGCTTACGGTCGACAAATCCAAGGTCGATGCAAAGACCGCAGGCACCTACCCCGTTACCTATACCGCGGTCGACGAGAACGGCAATGAGACCAGCGTTACCGTTAACTTCACCTTTGTCGAACGCACGATAGACAAGGATCAGCTCGATGAGGCGATCGAGGAGGTATTCGATCAGATATTCACCGACAATATGACCCCGACGGAGCAGGCGTATGCCATATTCAACTACTGCTACGATCATATCCTTTACACCGGCTATTCCGACAAGAATGACCTCTACGGTGAGGCGTACAGAGGCATAACTCAAGGCGTAGGCGACTGCTATACCTTCTTTGCGACCTCCTACTGTATGCTTGAGAAGATAGATTGTCAGCTCCTTTCCGTCGAAAGACTCAACGGAAAGACCCAGCATTTCTGGTGCCTTGTCAATCTCGGTACCGGCTGGTATCACTTTGACCCCTGCAACGTAGGCCCTCAGCACTACCGTTGCTTTATGAAGATGACCTCGGATCTCAGTCCTTTGAGTGCTCAGTACTGGAGATTCGATGAAAGCCTGTATCCGGCAGTTGAAACAACGCCCTTCGTTGCTCCCGATTGATATGAAAAATATACTGCAATATCTTGAAAAAACGGCGGAGCGTATTCCGAATAAGCTCGCTCTTTCCGATGAGGTCACGACGCTTGATTTCAAAAAGCTGCTGACACTTTCCAAAAGCGGCGGCTCGATGCTGTCTGCAAAGGGACTTTACAATGAGCCGGTAGCGGTGTTTATGAAAAAGACACCGCTCACCGTCTGCGCCTTTTTTGCGGCGATATATGCCGGCTGCTACTATGTGCCCTTAGACGCAGGTATGCCCAAGCACCGTATTCGCATGATACTGGCAAAGCTCTCGCCGAGAGCGATAGTCTGTGACGAGAGCGGCGAAGCGCTTGTATCCGAGCTCGGCTACGGCAATGTGACGGTGAAAGCCGATGAGCTGTTTTCCGCCGATGTCGACGAAAAAAGGCTTTCGGATATCCGCAAAAGAAGCATTGACACCGACCCCATATATATTGTTTTTACCTCGGGAAGCACCGGCACCCCCAAGGGAGTCACCGGCTGTCACCGTGCTCTTATCGATTACGCCGAGGCACTTTGTCCCGTTATCGGAGCGGATGAGGGCAGCGTGTTCGGTATGCAGGTGCCGCTGTATGTCGATGCCTGTATGAAGGAGCTTTTGTCCGTCATACGCTGCGGCAGTACCGCATATCTCATGCCCCAGAGCATTTTCATGTTCCCCGTGAGGGCGATAGAGTATCTCAATCGCTGCGGCGTAAATACCGTGTGCTGGGTGGCATCGGCTCTCACGATGATATCCGGTCTCGGCGGCTTTGAGGAGGCTGTGCCGGAGAGTCTGCATACGATCTGCTTCGGCAGTGAGGTGTTCCCGATAAAGCAGCTCAGAGCGTGGAAAAGAGCCTGTCCCGATGCAAGCTTTATAAATCTCTACGGCCCCACCGAGGCAACGGGTATGAGCTTTTATTACCCCGTTGAGGACAGCTTTTTCGACGAAAACGAGGATGCCTCGGTCGTGCCCATAGGCAGACCCTTTGACAATACCGCATACCTCCTTTTGCGTGATGACGATACAGAAGCGGCAAAGGGTGAACGCGGTGAGATCTGCATAAGAGGTACGGCACTGACTCTCGGCTACTACGACGATCCGGAGCGTACCGCTGCGGCGTTCACGCAAAACCCACTGAATCCGCACTACCCCGAGCTCATATACCGCACCGGCGATCTTGCGATCGAGACCGAGAGCGGCGATCTTGTGTTCGTGTCCCGTAAGGACAATCAGATAAAGAACATGGGTCACCGCATAGAGCTCGGTGAGATCGAAAGCTGTGCCGTGATGTGTGAGGGCGTTGAATCCGCTTGCTGCATTTTTTCAAAGGAAGCAGGCAAGCTGTATATGTATTATATGGGCACAGCCGATGAACGCTCGCTCCAAAGATATCTCAGAGCCGAGCTGCCGAGGCATATGCTCCCCACGAAGATCAAAAAATTAGATACATTACCGTTGCTCCCCAACGGTAAAATAGACAGAAATAAGCTCATGGAGATGTAACAATGGACGAAATACTTGAGATCCTCGAAAGCGTAAACCCCGATATCGATTTTGAAAGCTGTGACACCCTTGTCGATGACGGCATACTTGCCAGTCTCGACATCGTGTCGATAATAGCGGAGCTGTCCGATGCTTTTGATATCACCATCCCCGCAAGGGATATAGTGCCCGAGAACTTCAATTCCGCCGAAGCCATGTATTCCATGGTTCAGAGACTTTTGGACGAATAAGCCGTGCTTTTTACCTCCTATGGCTTCATAGCCTTTTTAGCGGTACTGTTCATACTGTACTACCTCATCCCCAAAAGGCTCCAATGGATATTGCTTCTGCTTGCGGATATCCTGTTTTATGCCTGTGCAGGCCGGCAGGGACTCTGCTTTATGGCGGTGACGGTGCTTGTGTCGTGGGGCTCAACGAACCTCATGGCGACCTCGCTTCGTCGGCAAAAGGAATATCTGTCCTCTCCCGAGGGCAAGGCATTGCAAAGGGATGAGCGTAAGGCATACAAAAAGGAGCGGCAGAAATACAGAAAGCGTATTTTCATCCTTGCTCTTTTGTGCGATATCGGTATACTTGCCGCCCTTAAATATACGAACTTCCTCATCGGAAACGTGAACTCGATCACCGGAGCGGATATTGCCGCCGTCGATTGGGTGCTTCCGCTGGGGATAAGCTTCTATACCTTCCAGACGGTGAGCTACGTCATCGATGTGTATTGGGAGAAGGTCGAGGCGGAGAGGAACATCCTCAAGGTGGCACTGTTCACCTCCTTCTTCCCCCTACTCATTCAGGGCCCGATCTCACGCTTCGGTGATATCAAGGACAGCCTTTTTGCACAGCATAAGGCGGACTATAAGCAGATATCCTTCGGCCTACAGCGTATGCTGTGGGGCTACTTCAAGAAGCTCGTCATAGCGGACAGATTGCTTGTCGCCGTCACGGCGATATGCGGCGATCCCTCGACCTACTCCGGTGCCTACGTTTTGGTCGGCGCCCTGCTCTATGCGGCAGAGTTGTATGCGGATTTCACCGGCGGTATCGATATCACGATAGGCATCGCACAGGTACTCGGCGTTTCCGTAAAGGAAAACTTCGTTCGTCCCTATTTTTCAAGGAACATTGCCGAGTATTGGCGGCGTTGGCATATATCCATGGGAACATGGTTCAAGGACTATATCTTCTACCCTCTGTCCGTCGCACCGTGGCTCTTAAAGCTCAGTAAAAAGGCAAGGGTGAGGATAGGCGACGGCTTCGGAAGGAAGCTGTCGGTTTATGTCTCGACCATCGTCACATGGTTCCTCACCGGTCTGTGGCACGGCGCCGCATGGAACTTCGTCGTGTGGGGTCTTTTAAACGCCGTATTCATCCTTGCGGCGGAGGAATTCAAGCCCGTTTCGCTGAGCTTCCGCGAAAAGCATCCCAAGCTCGTCGCCGGCTTCGGCTACAGAGTGTTTGAAACGCTTCGCACCTTCCTGCTTTTGTGCTCGTTCAGGATACTCGACTGCTACCGTGATGTCGCGGTGTCGTTCAAGGCATTTTTCTCGGTGTTCACCGGCGGAAAATGGAGTGAGATATTCGGCGGCGGTATGCTGTCACTGGGGCTCACGGCGGCGGATTTTGCGGTATGCGGCATCGGCGTCCTCGTGATGTTTGCGGTAAGCTGTGTTCAGGAAAAGCACGGTGAGGTGCGTGAGCTGCTGTGGCAAAGGAAAGCGGCGGCATACATAGTATTCTCCCTGCTTGCAATAATAATATTGGTGTTCGGCGCCTACGGTGTGGGCTACGATTCATCGCAGTTTATTTATAATCAGTTCTGAGGCAAGGCATGGCAGTCAAGACAAAGAAAAATACAAAACTTCATATTGCGGTGCTCGTCCTGTGCCTCGTTGCGGCAGCTCTTGCGATCTGGCTCTTGGGCAAGCTGATGCAGCCCAAGTATATGTCCGGTGTCCTTGAGGGCGCCATGGTGGCGGAGTATTACAATGAGGAGAATCCCCACGATGTCATCTTTGTGGGTGACTGTGAGGTGTACGAAAACTTCTCACCGGTCACCATGTGGGAGGAGTACGGGATAACGAGCTATATACGGGGCTCCGCTCAGCAGCTTATCTGGCAGTCGTACTATCTCTTGGAGGAGACCTTTGAATACGAAAGCCCGAAGGTCGTTGTGTACAATGTCCAGTCGATGAAGTATTCCGAGCCGCAAAGCGAGGCATATAATCGCATGACGCTTGACGGTATGAAGCCGAGCGGAATAAAGGTCGATGCGATAAAGGCATCGATGACCGAGGATGAGGATATGATAAGCTACTTCATCCCGCTCCTACGTTATCATTCAAGATGGAATGAGCTGACGGCGGAGGACTTCCGATATATGTTCACCCGTGATGAGGTGACGGTCGCAGGTTATCTCATGAGAGCCGATGTAAAGCCCATGACGCAGCTTCCCACTCCGTCCGTGCTGACCGATCCGACGATAGGAGATCGCTGCTGGGAATACCTTGACAAAATGCGAATACTCTGCGAAAATAACGGAGCGGAGCTCATACTCATAAAGTCCCCGAGCCAATGGCCGTATTGGTACGACGAATGGGATCGGCAGATCGCCGCTTACGCCGAAGAATACGGCTTGCGGTATATAAATCTTCTTTCGCTTTCCGATGAGATAGGCCTCGATATGCAGACGGATACCTACGATGCCGGATTGCATTTGAATGTCTACGGTGCCCAAAAGCTGTCAAGCTATTTCGGTAGGCTGCTTTCGGAGGAATACGGACTTGAGGATCACCGGGACGATGAGCGTATCGCCGCCGATTGGGCGGAAAAGTGCGATAGGTATTACGCTCTGCTCGAGGCTCAGCTAAAGGAGCTCGAGGAATACGGATACCTCAAATCATGGACATTAGGAGAATAAAAATGAAAAAATATCTTTCGCTTATACTTGCTCTTTGCCTGTGCCTTGCCCTGTGTGCCTGCTCCGGCGGTGACACCGATACGGATAAGGATGCGGATAAGGGCAGTGTCTACAGCCCGGATTACGGTGAGCTGTACTTCGTTTCCGGTGACTTGAAATTCGGCGTTATGGACTACGCCGACGAGGTCATGAATTCCCTCGGCTCTCCCTCCGGCAGCTTTGAGAATCAGAGCTGTGCCTATCAAGGCACCGATATGGTGTATTACTACGACGGCTTTGAGCTCACGACTCATGAGCTTGACGGCAAGGATCGTGTCATCGGGATAAAGCTCACCGACGATACCGTTCAGACGCCGCAGGGACTCAAGATAGGCATGAGCAAGGCGGATTGCGAAAGCGTTCTGGATGAGCTCGGCGGCGAAATGAGCGGAGCCACCGTGTATAAGGCGACCTGCGGCTCCACCGCACTGGTCATCGGCTTCGGCACCGATAATTGCATCAGCTCCATCGAATACGCCGTCCTCGCCTGAATACATATCCGACAGAGAACAGACAACGAAAAATCACCGAGCAAAAGCTCGGTGATTTTTCAATGATATCCGTTCCTGTGGAACGGGTGATAGCCCTCGTTGAATATGCCTTGAAGTTTTCTGCCGAACACAATATAATATTATCATTACAATATCCGCATCAACACATCCGACGGTGATTCCTCAAATTACCTCTTGAATTGCAGCAAAGCGGATATTAGAATGATGGCGAGGGGGGGCGTTACCGTGACCGAAGATTTGACCGTTCACAGACATTCGATCCGGCAAAGCTATGCAGCAGGATACGCCGACAGCAAGCGGTTCATCTCAATGTACAAGGCATATCTTGCAGGGGCATCCGATGCCGCAGACGACGGTGAGCGTGAAAGGATAATAACGAAGCTCTGCATGATGTGCCTCATATTCGCAGGCTGGACTATCATGCTGTTTTTCGTGTTCAAACGCTGAAGCATAAGCGACACGACCTTGTTCGTGTCGGCTTATTTTTTTACAAAAAGTTTCGACAATATTCGACAAGTCCCACACGGCACTGACGGCATCGACCCTAAAACGACAGCAAACAGGTCGAATTATGTCAACATAAAACCATATCCTACGACATTTTTCGTGCGTCAAATCAGTACACGATATGGTAAATTTAATGCACAAAGCGGTAGTTTTGCTGAAAAAATGTTTTGCAATGCCGTTCACGCATTTTATTGGAGGAATATGTGTTATGGAAACCAAGACCAAGATTTTGATAGTCGATAGCAACGACGAATTTCACAGACTTCTGTCGGAGGTCATATCCGTTGAGGACGATATCGAGGTCGTCGACACCGTGGGTGACGGTATCGAGGCACTTGCCAAAGCCGCAGAGCTCAGACCCGACATCATGATCACCGATATCATACTTGCCAAGCTTGACGGTCTGGAGATGCTGCGTCGATTATCGGAGGCAAGCCCCGACACGGTGCCGATCGTCGTTTCGGGCTTCATAAACGACAAGATCGTATCGGAATGCGCAAATGTCGGAGTGTCGTATTTTATGCCCAAGCCCTGCGATATCCCGACGCTCCTCACAAGGATAAGGAGCACCAAGGGCATGAAGATACAGGCTGTCAAGAATGCCGGAGCAGCCTACCGCAATGAGGTGAGCCTCGAGGCTCTTGTCACCGATATAATACACGAGATCGGCGTGCCGGCTCACATAAAGGGCTATCAATATCTGCGTGAGGCGATAATACTCACGATAAACGACATGGACATTATCAACGCCGTGACGAAGGTGCTGTACCCGACTGTGGCGAAGAAGTTCAACACCACCCCGAGCCGAGTCGAGAGGGCGATCCGCCATGCGATAGAGGTCGCATGGGACAGGGGCGATATCGAGGTGTTGCAGAAATTTTTCGGCTACACGGTGTCGAATATCAAGGGCAAGCCCACGAATTCGGAGTTCATCGCCATGATAGCGGATTGCCTCTCCCTGCGTCAAAAGCAGGGCGTAAGGTGAAGGAGATATTATGAATCGATCCACGGATAGTGATCCGTGGATCTGTTTTATTCTTAATTCCTATAAAGTTACTTGGAAATTGTGCACAAAGCAGGGGGTTAGCGGAAGCTAACCGATTGTGCAATGCTCCGAACTTGTGCAAAGCTATTGACTTTGGTGAAACTTGTGTTATCATACGAGTGAAGTTAGCAGAAGCTAACCATCTTTTCGACCAAGCAGTTAGCATATGCTAATCGCACTTGGAGAAGTATGTGAGGTGGGTGAACATGATGCCGTTGACAATGGCAAGCATCGGTGAGGAAAACACCGTTAAGCGTATAGCCGGAAAGCCCGAGGTCAAAAAGCACCTCGAAAATCTCGGTTTTACCGTAGGCAGTGAGGTTCGCATCCTCAACGCCATAGGTGAAAATGTCATAGTTAAGGTCAAGGAGGCCAGAGTGGCGATAAGTGCCGAGATGGCTCAAAAAATATATGTGTGAGGAGCAGACAGGACAATGAAAACTTTAAAGGATGTTAAGGTCGGTGAGACAGTCACCGTTAAGAAGCTCTGCGGAGAGGGTGCGGTGAAACGCCGCATCATGGACATGGGCGTGACGAAGGGTGTTTCCCTCCACGTTCGCAAGGTCGCCCCCTTGGGTGATCCCGTTGAGCTGACAGTCAGAGGCTACGAGCTCTCGCTGCGTAAGGCAGATGCAGAAATGATCGAGGTAGAATGATATGAGCAACGAAATCAAAATTGCCCTTGCGGGTAACCCCAACAGCGGCAAGACAACACTGTTTAATGCATTGACCGGCTCCACCCGGTTTGTAGGCAACTGGCCGGGTGTGACCGTTGAAAAGAAGGAAGGCAAGCTGAAGAAGCACCGGGGTGTGACAGTCGTTGACCTTCCCGGTATTTACTCCCTCTCTCCCTATACTCTCGAGGAGGTCGTAG
>CAYUQN010000048.1:0-12042 GCA_964446815.1 uncultured Oscillospiraceae bacterium
GGGAAGATAGGTCAATGCCAACACAAAGTGCACTTCGTATGAAGTGCACTTTTTTGTGCCTGTTTTATATCGCCGTTTTTGTTGAAACCGGGAATATCCTGTGATATTCTTGATTTCGACAGCAATCCGAACGGAGGTAGATCCATGAAGAGTCGCCTTATCGCACTGATCCTTGCTTTTGCAATGTGCCTTTCACTTGCTTCTTGCGGCGTCGATTTCGATGACGATATTGAGAACGATCGTGACAGCGAATACAGTGAGGTCGACAGCTATGTCGAGAGCATATATGTGTATCTGCTTACCCGTATGTGTTCCCTTTCCGATTACGGCTATGAGATATATCGCTTAGACTACGATCACGATAATATCAATGACTGGGTTATATGCTGCTATCCCTATGGTGGCACACCGGTCTGGCTGTTTTTTGACGGTGGCTGCTTGGATCCTTCTCCCAAGGTGTTTTTTAACTGGGGGAATGCCGGTAAGCTCAATATGTACATATCCAAGAGCGGCAACATTTTCATAGAGAACTATTATCATGTTGTAACATTCGGCTATACAAGCTACTTCTGCTACAACGGTGAAGCACAGGACTATTGCCTGTTTTATGAATATGACGATTCAGGCTGCAGATATGAAGTGGACGGGAAAACCTTAAATCAGGATGCATACGATGAGTATCGGGATGGTCTGCACCTATCTGAGCTCACAGACAGCGACACGAGCTTCGATGATTACCTCAATGTTCCCGAGGAATACCTCGACGAAGTAATTGACCGTGTATGCGAATTTCCCTTTGTTGACAACTGCACGAAAAAGGATGTTGACGATGACGGAAAGGACGACCTCGTTTTCAAAACAAAGCTTTCCGTCGGTTCCGATTCCGATGCTCCCGAACCAACCGGAATCATCTGTTCTTGCTATGAATGCGGAAATGAAATGCGCAACGGAATAGGGGTGGCGGATTTTTGGCGGAGCAACTACCACTTCATATGCTCAAACTCATCACATACCACTGTCGATGCCGTTACCGAGGACGTGGCACAAGCCTTGTTATCGGCTGAAAAGAACGATGATAAGCGAAGATAGGGAAGAAACAGGAGCCGTATATTGTTGCTGCCTCAGCCGGATAAGGGCACGCCGTGGGTTTATATTCCGACGGTACCGTTGACGTGGCAGGAACGCATTTTGCAGATAAATATAATGTCAGCGGATGGCAGTATGCCCGCAACGGCGGATCGCAACAAATCCCACTCAAGATATAATACATAATCAAGCGTAAAAAACTCACCGAGCGAAAGCTCGGTGATTTCGTTTGCCTCCACCTTTTTCGGCTTACGGCTTGAAGCCGGAGGGGGTGCTGAGGGGATGGGAGAGGACGGCGGCGACGGAGGAGAGGTAATCACTTTCGGTTTGCGATTTTTTGAGCAGCTTGAGTGCCTTTTCCGCTCCGTCAAATGAGCAGCCGAGGTAAGTCCAAAGCTCCTTCATATGCAAAAGCAGCGGCTTTTCGCAGCCTATCCTTGCCTTGCAGACCGCAAAGAGCTCGTCATGAAATTCCGAAAGCCGTTTCTTATCGACTGCTTCTCCGCATTTGAGCTCACCGATGAGCCCCGGATTGGCGGCAAGACCTCTGCCCAGCATCAATGCCTCGGTCTCGGGGTATTTTTTCTCAAACGCAAGGGCTCGCTCCCTATCGAAAATATCGCCGTTATAGCACAGCGGCAGGGTATTCGCATAAAGCGCCGTCTCCCACGCCGACAGATCGGGAGTACCCCGATACTGCTGATCACGAAGTCGGCAATGGATCACGAGCTCCTTCATCGGATAGCGTGAATACAGTTCAAAAAGCCTTGCAAATTCATCGGCACTTTTGCCGCCTATCCTCGTTTTGACCGACACCGCCACGGGCGAAGCCTCGAAGATGCCGTCAAGAAAGACCCTCAGCCCCTCGACATCATCCAGCATACCGCTGCCCTTTTTCTTTGCGGTCACGGTTCCGGACGGACAGCCGAGGTTCAGATTCACCTCGTCGTAGCCCATGCTTTTCAGCTCGCTTGCAGCCCACAGAAAATCGGGTACGGAGGCACAAAGTATCTGCGGTATCAAAACGATACCGCTGTTTTTCTCGGGATCGACCTCACGCAGCTCCTTGGGAGTCATTTTGTGGGTCGCCGTCGGAGTCAAAAACGGCGTATAGTATTTATCCGCAGGCTCAAAAAATCTGCTTTGCACCTGCCTGAAATCTCTGTCCGTAACGCCCTGCAAGGGGGCTGCTTCATATCTCATGACTCATCCTTTACGACGGATGCACTTTCGCTCCATGCCTTGACAAAGCGGCGTGCCTCCTCAATACTACGCATTTTCGGGCCGAGCTTAACACCGAGACAGGGCTTTGCTCCTGCCTCGACCTTGAGCCGTCCCTTATATTCCGGCTTGGCGTACAGCCACGATACCCTTGCCATGTCGAAGTCATCGACAATAAAACGCAGGGAACCGTTCTTCTGGCTGATATCGCTGATACCGGCTTTGCCCGCCTCGCCTCGAAGCAGTGCGACATGGATCAGCGAATTGACTCCGCTCGGCGGATCACCGAAGCGGTCTATGAGCTCGTCGGTGAGATCGTCCGCCTCCTCCTCTGTGCGGATCAGTGAGATGCGGCGGTATATATCCATACGCTGCTCGGAGGACGGAATATAGCTTTCGGGGATGTTGGCGGAGACCGCAAGATCCGCGGAGCACTCCGCTCTGTGCTCCGGCTTTACGCCCTTTTCCTCAAGCACAGCCTCCTCCAAAAGCCTGAGATACATATCGTAGCCGACATCTATGAGATGCCCCGACTGCTCCGCACCCAGGAGATTTCCGGCGCCTCGTATCTCGAGGTCACGCATGGCGATCTTGAAGCCGGAGCCGAATTCCGCAAACTCACGAATGGCGGTGAGCCGCTTTTCCGCAATCTCGGTCAGCACCTTGTTGGGACGGAAGGTGAGGTAAGCCGAAGCACGCCTCGACGATCTGCCGACTCTGCCCCTTATCTGGTGGAGCTGGGCAAGCCCCATTTTGTCGGCATCCTCGATTATCAGGGTGTTGACATTCGGAATGTCTATACCGGTTTCGATTATCGTTGTACAGACAAGTATGCTTATCTTACCCGATTCGACCTCATCCATGACGGTGGCGAGCTGATCCTTGTCCATCTGACCGTGGGCGACACCGACGGTCACGTTCTCATCGTACATTTCAAGGAGCATTTTTTGCAGCTTGATCGCTGTACGCTCTATATTCTCGACCCGATTGTGGAGATAGTAGACCTGACCGCCACGGGATATCTCACGGTTTATCGCATCGCAGATAATGCCCCAATCGTGCTCCATCACAAAGGTCTGCACCGGCAATCTGTCCTGCGGCGGCTCATCGATGCACGACATATCACGGATACCCGACAGTGCCATATTCAGTGTTCTCGGTATCGGAGTTGCCGACAGCGTTAGGACATCGACACCCCGACTCATCTCCTTGATATGCTCCTTGTGGCCTACGCCGAAACGCTGCTCCTCGTCAACGATAAGCAGACCGAGATCCTTGAACTTCACGTCCTTTTGCAGAAGCCTGTGAGTTCCGATGACGATATCGCATTTGCCGCTTTTGAGATCGGTCAGCGTTTGCGATATCTGCCGGGGACTGCGGAAGCGACTCAAAACGCTTATCTCAACGGGGAAGCCGAAGAATCGCTGTACCGCCGTTTGATAATGCTGCTGTGCAAGCACCGTCGTCGGCGCAAGTATCGCAGCCTGCTTTCCCGACAGCACACACTTCATCACAGCCCTGAGCGCCACCTCGGTCTTGCCGTAGCCGACATCGCCGCAAAGCAATCTGTCCATCGGCGTTTGCGATTCCATATCGGCCTTGATCTCGCTTATGCAGCGAAGCTGATCGTCGGTTTCCGTGTAACCGAAATTGTCCTCAAACTCCCTTTGCCACGGTGTATCCGGTGCAAAGGCGTAGCCCGGGAGACGGGATCTCTCGGCGTAGAGCTTTATGAGCTCCTTGGCAAGACTTTTGACCGCCGCCTTGGTACGGCTCTTTGTCCTGCTCCATTCGGCACCGCCCATTTTACTGAGCTTTATCTGCTTATCCTCACCTGCACCGAGGTACTTTGCCACGGCATCAAGCTGAGTCGCCGGAACATAGAGAGTGTCGGTACCGGCGTAGGCGATCTTGATATAGTCCTTTTCAAAGCCGTCGACCTTCATCTTGACGATACCGATGAAGCGGCCTATGCCGTGGGTATCGTGAACTACGAGATCCCCGGGAGAGAGGTCGGAGTATGAGCTTATACGCTGTCTGTTATCGGTCTGCTTTTTGGGCTTTCGGTGATCCCTGACCTTGAGAAGCTGGGTATCGCTTATTACCGCAAGCCTTATGCCGGGATACTCGAAGCCTGCCGACAGTGCTCCGACGCTTATGTGACATTCGCCCTCACGGGGGAGGGTGTCCGCCGATTCCGACAGCCGTGCCAAAACGCCGTTTTCCTTGAAAAAGCTTTGCAGCACCTGTGCTCTACGCATATCACCGGCAAGCACCTCGACACCGAAGCCCTGCCTTTGATACAGCAAAACATCGTCACAGGCGGTACGCATAGAGCCGCCGTAGGACGGAAGCTGCTTTGCCGGAACGGAGCAGAGGGTCTTGGGCTCAATTGGGTATCTTCCGAGGGTGAAGGCATCCGCCATATACAGCGGATGCTCCGCAAGTCTTCTGCACAGCTCATCCCAACGAATGTGGAAATGCTCGGAGGACACGGCGATCATGCCCTGACGGGCGAGTGCTCCCACATCATCGGAAAGCTGCTTTATATAGCTTTTGGCTCGATCGGCACAGCGTGAGGGCTGATCGAAAACCACTAAGGTATCGGGACTGAAATAATCGGCGGCACAGGCAGGCTCATAGATAAAGGGCATATAGCGGTCTGCGTCGGGGATGGAAATGCCCTGAGCGATCTTCTCCGCATCGCCTCGCAGTGTGGCTGCAAGCTTCACCGCCTGATCGCTGTTTTTCCTGCGTTCAAGGGTGGCGGCAAGCTCCGTCAGCTTTTTCGAGAGAGCCTCTTTTCCCTTCGGTGCGGCGGAGATCAGCGTTTCCGCCGAGGGCAGGATAAGGCAATGCTCCAAAACCTCGGTACGACGCTGAGTTCCGATGTCAAAGTGTCCCATGGAATCTATGTCGTCGCCCCAAAATTCAATGCGAACGGGCAGCGTGTCGGCAGGTGAGAAGAAGTCGAGAATACCGCCTCGGCGCGCAAACT
The DNA here is from genome assembly GCA_964446815.1 of uncultured Oscillospiraceae bacterium. GTDB lineage: Bacteria > Bacillota > Clostridia > Oscillospirales > Oscillospiraceae > F23-B02. Next base: position 5,306 of record CAYUQN010000048.1, read on the forward strand.
GTCCCACACCCTCAACACGGTCTGTCCTTGTGTAGCCGCCGAGGAGCAAACGACGCTCAAGCTCATCGATGGGGATGCTTGTGCCGAGATCGAGCTCGAAAACGCTTGAAAGCAGTATCTCACTCGGGATACTTCTTTGCAGAAGCGCCGCGGCGGTTGCAATACAAATGCCGCAGTCCTCCCTTGCAAGGGAAAGCAGAGCGGAAAGCCGCTGCTGCTCCGTTTGTCTCGAAGCGGCAAGGGTCTGATAAAAGGTGAAATCCCTTGCGGTGAGCATGACCGCCGTTTCGCCGGTTAGACACTCGACATCACGCTTCATGCTTTCCGCGGATGCGTCATCGGGGCATACTATCAGCATCGGAAGCTCGAGCCTTTGCCGCAATGCCGCCGAGAGCTGAGACCTGTGAATGGCGGAAAGTCCGGAAATGAGCACGGGAAGTCCTCCGCTCTCCAAAAGCTCGGGGAGGGCGGCGACTTCCCTGTTATTGAAAATCGACTGAGTTATAACATTCATAGGGCTAATATTATATCCCCCTCCGCTCCATTCGTCAAGCGAACACGGCAGAAGCAAAATGCCTTACAAAATATTTTTTACAATTACCGCCATGGGGACGGGTTTTCTCTTTTTTTATTCATTTTTGTGTGGTATAATCAACTCTGTATCGATATTATACTCCGATGAAAGGCGACATTATGGGCTTATTTGATAAATTGTTCGGCAATCACACCGACAAGGAACTGAAAAGAATATATCCCATCGTGGATAAGATAGAGGCACTTGAGCCGCAGATGCAGGCACTTACGGATGCCGAGCTCCGTGCCAAGACAGATGAATTCAAGGAACGCTATGCAAACGGTGAGGAGCTTGACGATCTGCTCCCCGAGGCATTTGCCGCAGTCAGGGAGGCTGCATGGCGAGTGCTCGGAATGAAGCCGTTCAGAGTTCAGCTAATAGGCGGCATCGTTTTGCACCAAGGCCGTATCGCCGAGATGAAGACCGGTGAAGGCAAGACACTTGTTGCCGTTGCTCCCGCCTACCTCAACGCCATTGCAGGCGAGGGCGTTCACATCGTCACCGTCAACGATTACCTTGCAAGACGTGACAGTGAGTGGATGGGAAAGGTACACCGCTTTATGGGGCTCAAGGTGGGGCTCATAGTTCACGGGCTTACTGTTGAGGAGAGGCAGGCTGCCTACAATGCGGATATCACCTACGGCACCAACAATGAGATGGGCTTTGACTATCTGCGCGACAATATGGCGATATACAAGGAACGCATGGTGCAGCGTGGGCACTCCTTTGCCATCGTCGACGAGGTCGACTCCATCCTCATCGACGAAGCCAGAACACCGCTCATAATCTCCGGACAGGGCGATGAAAGCACCGATCTTTACCGCAAGGCAGACGATTTTGTCAGCAGACTGAAAAAGCTCGTATACGCCACCACCGACTCCAAGGAGGAGGAAGCCGAGGATATCGACGCGGACTACATAGTCGATGAGAAGGCAAGAAGCGCGACCCTCACAGCAAGAGGTATCGCAAAGGCGGAGAGAGCCTTCGATCTCGAAAACTACTCCGATATCGAAAACTCGACTCTGACCCATCACATAAATCAGGCTCTCCGCGCCCACGGCATAATGAAGCGTGATATAGATTACGTTGTCAAGGACGGGGAGATACTCATAGTCGATGAGTTCACCGGACGTATCATGCTCGGTCGCCGCTACAGTGAGGGCTTGCATCAGGCGATAGAGGCAAAGGAGCACGTTGACGTTCAGCGTGAGAACAAGACTCTTGCGACGATAACCTTCCAGAACTACTTCCGTCTTTACGATAAGCTGTCCGGCATGACCGGTACGGCAGTCACCGAGGAGGAGGAATTTGCCGCTATCTACAAGCTGGATATCGTTGAGATACCGACAAATAAGCCGGTGGCAAGAATAGATCATCCCGATGTCGTGTACAAGAGTGAGCTCGGCAAAAACCGCGCCATAATCGATCAGATAATCGAGTGCAACAAAAAAGGTCAGCCCGTCCTTGTCGGTACGATATCCATTGAAAAGAGTGAATATATCTCGGGACTTTTAAAGCGCAAGGGCGTGCCTCACAATGTCCTCAACGCAAAGCATCATGAGCGTGAGGCGGAGATAGTGGCTCAGGCAGGTAAGCTCGGAGCGGTCACGATAGCAACGAATATGGCAGGCCGCGGTACCGATATCATGCTCGGCGGCAATGCCGAATATCTTGCAAAGACCGATATGCGTAAGGCAGGCTTTACCGATGAGGTGATAGCCGAGGCAACGGGCTTTGCCGAGACCGACGATGAGGAGATACTCAAGGCAAGGGCGCTTTTTGCCGAACGCATGGAGATCCACAAGGCGACCTGCGCCGAGGAGGCGGAAAAGGTCAGAGCCGTCGGCGGACTGTTCATTCTCGGCACCGAGCGTCACGAATCCAGACGTATCGACAATCAGCTTCGCGGACGCTCAGGTCGTCAGGGCGATCCCGGTGAAAGCCGCTTCTTCCTTGCGATGACCGATGACGTTATGCGTCTTTTCGGATCGGAGCGTGTCATGGGAATGATGGAATCCCTCGGTGTCGATGAGGATACGCCGCTTGATCACAAGATGCTGTCCGGTGCGATAGAGCAGGCTCAGAAAACCGTTGAGAGCCGCAACTTCCAGACCCGTAAGAGCGTCCTCGAATACGACGACGTAATGAATCAGCAGCGTAATATCATATACGACGAACGCCGCAAGGTGCTTGACGGCGAGGATCTCAAGGAGCACATAAAGGGCATGATCCGTGAGTTTATCGCAGGTACGGTAAATGACGGGCTCCATGGCGGCAGTGTCGAAAACGAGGAGCACCTGCTCGAGACCGTAGCACCCTTTGAAAAGCTGTTCCTCCGCAAGGGAGAGATCACGCGGGGCAGCTTCTCCGGCAAGATAAACGCCGACAAGCTCACCGAGGCGATATACGATATCGCCGTTCGTGTCTACGATGAAAGGGAAGCGGAATTTGGGCTTGACCCCAACGGCGTACCTCTCATGCGTGAGCTGGAGCGTGTTGTCATGCTCCGAGTCGTCGATGAATATTGGATGGATCACATCGACGCAATGTCGGAGCTCAAGCGTGGCATCGGGCTGCGTGGCTACGGCAATATCAAGCCCATCGACGCATATAAAAAAGAGGGCTTCGATATGTTCGAGGCAATGGTCAACGGTATCCGTGAGGAGACCGTTCGCAGGATATTCACCGTTCGTATACGCAAGGAGGCACCGATACAGCGCAAGTCGGTATCAAAGACCTCGACTGCAAACGTAGGCGGTGAGCCTGTCAAGAAAAAGCCCGTTCGCAAGGTGGCAAAGCCCGGTCGAAACGATCCCTGCCCCTGCGGAAAAATGAAGCCCGACGGCAGCCGCAGACTTAAATACAAGGAATGCTGCGGCAGAAACGAGTAAGCAATGGCATTTGTCGAAAACAAGGCAGGGAATGAGGTGTTCATGACGAGCACCCTCCTGAAAAGCAAGCATATGTTCACAACGAGATACGGCGGTGTGAGCGAGGGCGTGTATGCGTCGTGGAACCTCGGTGAAAACCGCGGCGATGACATAGAGCGTGTGAGAGAAAATATAAGCCGTGCCGCCGCCCTTATGGGCAGTGAAACGGACGGCTTCGTGATAACGAGACAGGTGCACGGTATCGAGGTCAGAGAGGCGACTGCACTTGATCGCCATAAGGTGGGGACAAAGGTGCCCTATGATGCCGACGGACTTGTCACCTCACAGGGAAAGCTTCCGCTCATGATATTCATAGCCGACTGTGTACCGGTCCTGCTGGAGGACTATGAGGCTCATGTTATCGCAGCGGTGCATTGCGGCTGGAGAAGCTCCGTAGGTGATATCCTGAGAGTCGCCGTTGAAAAAATGTGTGCCATGGGTGCAAAAAGGGAGCGTATTTGTGCGGCGATAGGCGAAAGCATCGGGGCTTGCTGCTTTGAGACCGACGGCGATGTTCCCGAGGCGGTGGAGCGGTACCTTGACGGTGACACAAAGGGGCTCATCCACCGGCAGGAAAACGGAAAGTTCAAGGTCGATCTCAAGGAGGCAAATCGCCGCAGGCTGCTGTCTCTCGGTCTGTTACCGGAAAACATAGACGTTTCCGATGAATGTACGATGTGCGATAAAGAAAAGTATTGGTCACACAGGGCAACGAACGGTGTGCGTGGAACGCAGGCCGCAACGATAATTCTTCCGTGAGGAACAAATATGAAAACGAAACTCAAAAGAATCCTATCTCTTATCTGTGCCGTGCTCCTTACCCTCGGAGTGACTGCCTGTGATGCCGAGGTGCAGCAGGGCGATGATTATGTGGACGGCAAAAACCCCGGTAAGGATCTCAGCCAGACCGCTGCCGCGGATGACGTGTTCTCCTTAAACTTCAGCAGCAGGTACAGCCTCAATCCTCTCATTGCGACTAACACCAACAATCAGCTCGTCTGTGCTCTTGTGTATGACAATATGCTGGAGCTGGACAATAACTTTCAGCTGCAATACAATATCATAACGGAGTGCACCACCTCCGACGGCGGTCAGAGCTGGAGACTCAAGATCGTGAGCGGAAGAAAGTTTCACGACGGCACGGAGCTGACGGCATCAGATGTTGCGTATTCTCTCCAGTGTGCCAGAAATTCCGATCGCTTTAAGAATCGCACAAGCTACATTTTGGGCGTTTCGGCAGCGGATTCGGAGACAGTGGCGGTCAGCCTTTCGAAAAAGAACATGATGTTCCCCATGCTGCTGACTATCCCCGTCATCAAAAACGGCACCTACACCGAGACCTATCCCATGGGCTCCGGCCCCTATGCCTACGCGGAGGATCATTTGTCGCTGAACGCCTCGGAGTATTACCCCGACTACAGGGCATTGCCCATGAAGACGGTGTACCTCAAGGAGTTCAGCGGTATCGACGATACCCTCACCGCCTTTCAGGATTCCTATGTCGATGTCGTCGTTAACGATCCGACCGCAACGACCAATCTCGGTTACGGCAGCGCAAACGAGATAAGAGCGTTCAATACGACGAATATGCACTACATCGCGCTAAACCCCAACAGGGGCATATTCGCATACGAGGCTATGCGTTTTGCGATGAACTACGCCTTCGACAGGGAGTACCTTGTAGATCAGATGAGCGGCTATGCGGTGGAAAGCCCCTTTGTCGTGAATCCGGCTGTGTCGTGGTACAGCAAGACGGCGGCAAAGGAATTTGACTTTGACCCGGAGACCGTGAAAACGGTGTTCAATAATCTGGGGCTTGAGGATTTCGACGGTGACGGCTACCTCGAGATACGCAACGGCTCAACACTTACGAGGACGGATATCACCTTTGTAGTATGTGATGCAAGCAGCATAAAGGTCAATATGGCAAGACGCTTTGCATCCGATATGGAGGAGCTCGGCATAAAGGTGACGGTGCGTGAGCTTGCATGGAACGATTACATTGCCGCTATCGAAGCAGGGGAGTACGATATGTATTACGCCGAGGTACGCATGAACTCGGACGGCGACCCCTCAAAGCTGCTTTTGGAGGATGCATCGCTCAATTATGCGAATATCTCCGATCAGCGAGTCATCGAGGCGATAGCGACCTATCTGCAAGCGGACGAAAGCGGCAGAGCGGATGCCTGCACCAATATGTGCAATGTACTTGCCACAACGGCATACATAGTGCCGCTGTGTTATGAGAAGCATCAATTCATCAGTCACAGAGGCGTCATAGAGGGAGTGAAGGCGTGTGAGAATAACCCCTTCTACGATGTAATGCACTGGACGGTGAATCTTAAAAGCTGATAATTAAGGAATGAAGGAGAAAGAGAAAATGACGGATATTGAGCTTTTGACCATAGCGAAACAAGCATCGGAGAGATCCTATTCCCCCTATTCCAAATTTGCGGTCGGTGCCGCACTTGAGTGCAAGGGCGGTGTCGTGTTCACCGGCTGTAATATCGAAAACAGTGCTCTCGGCGATACGATATGTGCCGAGCGTACAGCCTGCGTCAAGGCGGTAAGCGAGGGCTACACCGAGTTTGCGCGTATTGCGATCTATGCCGAGAGTGAGCACTACTGTATGCCTTGCGGCTCCTGCCGTCAGTTCTTGTCGGAGTTCGACAGAATGGGCGAGATGGAGGTGCTTTGTGCCAAGGCGGGCGGAAGATATGTCAGCCATAGACTTCGTGAGCTCATGCCCCATAGGTTTAATTATTGAGTATGGAGCTTGACCAGTTACGGGTGTTTGTTGCCGTCTCGGAGACGGGAAGCTTCACCGAGGCAGCACACAGACTATATCTCAGCCATTCGACGATAAGCCGCAGGATCTCATCTCTCGAGCAGGAGCTGGGGATAGTGCTCTTTGAGCGTGATAATGCGATCCGAGGACTCACCGAGGCGGGAAAGCTGCTATATTCGAGAGCCCTTGAGATCATTTCCCTTGCCGATAAAACGGAAGCGGAGCTAAAAGAGCTTGGGTCTGAAAATTAAAAATTGTATCGGCAAAGGAGTTCGGGCACAAGATATTGAGCCCAAAATACCCTTTGCCGATTTGCACAAAAATAATATAAAAAATTCTGCGAAAAACACAAAATTATGCTTGACATTTGAGGGTTGCTTTGGTATCCTTATATGGCGTCCGTGAGTTGCAATGGGCGTATTATGCGATGAAGCGGGAGATTGCT
>CAYUQN010000049.1:0-11997 GCA_964446815.1 uncultured Oscillospiraceae bacterium
ATGTGAACAAATATAGTGTTTTATATGAACAAACTATGAATTTTAGCACTCTTTTGATTTGAGTGCTAAAAAATATTGCTTAAATCTATTTCTTATTATTCCGCAAAGGGATAAAAATACACCCGAAAGAATTTTTCTTTCGGGTGTTTGTTTCGGATATTCAGCCGTTATCGACTGCCGGTAGATTCCACTTATACACGGTCGCAAGCACTCTCAGCGCAACGATGACCGCCATGCCGATCAGCACCGAGGCAAGCTCGTTAAGTCCCGCAGTATGGAGCCCCCAATAAACGCCGCCGCCGACAAGAGACGCTACGGCATAAATACGCTTGCGGAGTACCTTGGGCATGGTATTCGTCATCATGTCACGCAGCATACCGCCGCCGACACCGGTACACATACCGAGTATGAGTATGAGCAGGACATTGTCACTCTGCTGCATCGCCGTATTCATACCTGACACGGTGAACACCGCAAGACCCACTGCATCGAAAATGTTGTTGATGCTGTCAAGCTTATCACGGTGCTTGCGGTAGCTCTCCTTGCGAATGTAGGCATCGGCAAAAACTATCAATGCCGCAATGACCGCAACCGCAAAATAGGCGTAGCTCACAAACATCTTAGGCGGAGTCTGACCGAGCAAAAGATCCCTTATAACGCCGCCGCCCAGGGCGGTTATGACGGCGAGGAAAATGACACCGAAAAGGTCGGCTTTGTGCTCCAGTGCCGCCATCGCACCGGATACGGCGAATGCCGCCGCACCTATGATCTCAAGTATGTAAATAAGCTCGTCCATCACACGTTGAATCTGAACAGCGTAACGTCGCCGTCATGCATCACATAGTCCTTACCCTCGGAACGCAAAAGACCCTTTTCCTTTGCCGCAGTCATCGTACCGCAGTTTTTGAGATCGTCAAAGGCAACGATCTCCGCACGGATGAAGCCACGCTCGAAATCGCTGTGTATCTTACCTGCTGCCTGGGGTGCCTTGGTGCCCTTTTTGATAGTCCACGCACGGCACTCATCGGATCCGCAGGTGAGGAAGGAGATCAGACCGAGAAGTGAGTAGGAGGTCTTTATCATCCTGTCAAGTCCGCTTTCGCTCATGCCGAGCTCCTCAAGGAACATCTCCCTCTCATCGGCGTCCAAGGTGGCGATCTCCGCCTCCAGCTTTGCGCATATGGGCAGAACCTCGGCGTTTTCCGCCTTGGCGATATTGCAAAGCTCCTTGTAATAGGGGTTATTCTCGTAATCGGCAATGCCGTCCTCGTCCATATTTGCAGCATAGATGATGGGCTTTATGGTGAGCAGATCGCTTGTTGCGATGAGCTCCGCATCGTCGGGATCACATTCGAAGCTGCGAACCGATTTGCCCTCGTTCAAATGCTCCAAAAGTGCGGAAAAGACCTCCGCCTCACGGAGATATTTCTTGTCGCCCTTGGCGTTTTTGTTTGCCTTTTCAATGCGACGCTGAACCATTTCCATATCCGCCATTATGAGCTCAAGGTCGATGATCTCAACGTCACGCTTGGGATCGGTGCCGCCCTCGACATGGATGACATTCTCATCATCAAAGCATCTTACGACGTGAACGATGGCATCGGTGTTGCGGATGTTGGAAAGGAACTTGTTGCCCAGACCCTCGCCCTTGCTTGCACCTCTGACCAGTCCTGCGATATCGACAAATTCGATGACGGCAGGGGTATACTTCTTGGGCTCATAGAGCTTTGCGAGAAAGCCCAGTCTCTCATCGGGGACGCTGACCATGCCCACATTCGGCTCAATGGTGCAGAAGGGATAGTTTGCACTTTCCGCTCCTGCGTTCGTTATTGCGTTAAACAGTGTTGATTTACCGACATTCGGTAATCCCACGATACCTAATTTCATATATATCAAAGCTCCTTTTTATTCACTGTGACATTGGATTTTAACATATATTCGAAATCTTTTCAATAGTTTTAATAAAACAGGAGTGCATCCTTTGAAATGCACTCCTGCCGATATTATTCGTTATTGTCATTGGACGGGGGGATGACGAAATCGTTACCGTCACCGTTCGGTGCGGGATCGTCAAATCTGGCGATCTTCCTTGCAGGACGCTCTATCGTCTCATCCCTCATCGCAGGAGCCTTCTTGGGCTCGGGGAAATAACCGTTGTCGCAATAGAAGTTGAAGTCCGCTCCCTCGATGCTCTCATGCTCAAGGAGGTATTCCGCAACGCCTATGAGCTGATCACGGTGCTCGGTGAGTATCTTCTCACACAGTGCCGCAGCTTCATCGAATATACGCTTGACTTCCTCGTCGATGATACCGGCGGTCTCCTCGGAATAGCTCTTTGTGGTGCCGAAGTCACGGCCTATGAATATGCTGTGATCGGAGCTGTCGTACAGTATGGGGCCGAGTCTGTCACTCATACCGTATTTCATCACCATGTTCCTTGCGATATTGGATGCCTGCTGGATATCTCCGGAGGCACCGGTCGATATATCGTCAAGGAAAAGCTTCTCGGCAATTCTGCCGCCGAGGGACATTACGATATTCTCGAACATCTCACTCTTTGAGGTGAAGCTCTCCAGATCCTCCTGAGGACGGAACAGGGTAAAGCCGCCGGCAGGGCCTCTGGGGATGATGGTTATATAATGAACGGGGTCGGTATGCTCAAGGTACTTGCCGGCTATGGCATGGCCGGACTCGTGGTATGCGGTGAGCTTCTTCGCCTTGTCGCTCATCTTGCGGCTCTTTTTCTCGGGGCCCATCTGAACCTTGAGTATTGCCTCGTCGCAGTCCTCCATGGTGATGAAGCGATGCTTCCTGCGGACTGCAAGCAATGCCGCCTCATTGAGCAGATTCTCAAGATCGGCACCGGAGAAGCCCGGGGTGCCCTTTGCGATGGAGTTGAGGTCGACGTTATCCGCAAGTATCTTACCTCTTGCATGGATACGCAGTATCGCCTCTCTGCCTCTTATATCGGGCAGACCGACATATATTTGTCTGTCAAAGCGACCGGGTCTGAGCAATGCATTATCAAGGATATCGGCACGGTTGGTTGCCGCCATGACGATAACACCCTCGTTATTGCCGAAGCCGTCCATCTCAACAAGGAGCTGGTTTAGGGTCTGCTCACGCTCATCATGACCGCCACCGAGACCGGAGCCTCTCTGACGACCGACTGCATCGATCTCATCGATGAATATGATGGCAGGAGCAAGCTTCTTTGCCTGATCGAACAGATCCCTGACGCGGCTTGCGCCTACGCCGACATACAGCTCAACAAAGTCGGAGCCCGAGATCGAAAGGAACTGGACGCCGGCTTCACCGGCTACCGCCTTCGCAAGCAGGGTCTTACCGGTTCCCGGAGGGCCTACGAGCAGAACGCCCTTGGGTATGCGAGCTCCCATTCCGGTGAATGCCTTGGGATCACGCAGGAAGTCCACGATCTCCGCAAGCTCTTCCTTTTCCTCATCGGCACCTGCAACGTCCCTGAAGGTCTTCTTGTTCTTTTCCTCACTGCCGAGTCTGGTACGGGCTTTGCCGAATTTGCCGATGCCGTTTGCACCGCCGCCTCCGTTTGCCTTGTTCATCATAATGTACCACAAAAGGATTATGAGGCCGAACATGATGACATACGGGATGAGTGCCGCCCACCAATTGGTCTGTGGCTGAGTTATCTCGTAGTCCGTGATTATTCCCTTTTCGTGCTGCTCCTTTATGAGATCACCGAAGTCCTCATAAAACAGCGAAAAGCTGTATATCTCGAACTCCACCTTGTGGGTACCGTCACCTTTTTCGTCACGGACTTGCATGGTGATAATGTCCGAGCTTCCGTTGTACTCAAAGGATTTTACCTTTTCCTGTTGGAAAAGCTCATAAACCTCGGAGTATGAAACGGTATCCTTTTCTCCGCCGCTGACCAGCGTAAATATAATGACCGCCGTCATTATGAGAAGGATCACATAAAAGCCTATGTCTCTGGATCTGTTTCGCTTGGGGTTCAAACTATCACTTCTTTCTTATTCGCCCATGTAGATCTCGGGCTTCAAAACGCCGATGTAGGGCAGATTGCGGTATCTTTCGTTATAATCAAGTCCGTAACCGACGACAAAAGCATCGGGTACTTCGAAGCATGAATACTGAGCATAAACGGGAGCCTTGCGGCGTGAGGGCTTATCCATCAGTGTCGCAATGGTGAAGGATGCGGGCTTACGACCCTCAAGGTGATTCTTGAGGTAGCTGAGTGTCAAGCCGGAGTCGAGAATGTCCTCGACCATGATAATGTGGCGACCTTCGATATTCTCCTTGAGATCCTTCTGGATCTCTACCGCGCCGGTGGAGGTGGTGCCTCTGTAGGACGAAACCGCCATAAAATCGACGGAGCAAGGAATAGTCACATGACGCATAAGGTCTGCCATGAACACAAAGCAGCCCTTGAGTACGCCGACGAATATGGGATCCTTGCCTTCAAAATCCTTTGAGATCTGTGCTCCGAGGGCTGCGACCTTTTCGGCTATCGCTTCCTCGGTAAAGAAAACACTTTCGATATCATTTCTCATCTTTCTCATTCTCTCCCGTACTGAATAATTTATTTATTTTTACACGCAACACCGTGTCTCCTTCTTGGGGGGCAACTCTTTCGGCAATGCCCATGCCGAGGACGGCAATGGGACCGTCCCTGTCCCTTAGCACCGGTACCATCTCTCTACGGCCTACCGGAATATCGTTTTCACGGAAAAGCTCCTTTAAGCTTTTCGTACAACCCCTGCCCTTTAGGCGGATCTTATCCCCATTGCAACGAGGTGTGAGGGATATGCTACCACAAACGCCGGAGTATTTAAAGTCAAAATTGTGAATGTTATCGATTTTTTTGCAATTTTCTATGATTTTTGCCGATATCCGTATACCTGCTTCGGGAATGTCGATAGAGCCGTCTATGGGTATCACATAGCTTCCGAGCTTCTGCGACTGTGCTCCGAAGATGAGCTTATCCCTGTCCCTTGCAACTCGCATGCCTTGGATGTCAACGAACTTGTTATGCGACGATCTGAGCAGTGCAAGTATAGACTCCGACTGGATAAAGCTAAGTCCCCTGCCGCATATGATACGCAGTGCCCTGACCGCTACCGCTCTCGGTAATGCCGAAAGCTCACTTGTGGATAATGTGCCGTCCTTAAACTGTTCATCGACAAATCGCTTTGCCATGGCGTTTAAGCAGGCATCATCGTCCCTGAGGCTCTCCGCAGTTCGCAATGCCGATACCGCAAAGGAGGGGTTTAGCTCCGTCATGGTGGGCATCACCCTATGTCTTATCTTATTTCTCGTATACTCGTCGGTGAGATTCGTACTGTCGGTAACGTGATCGACACCGTTTTTCTCAAGATACTCGAGTATTTCCGCTCTCGTAGTCGAAAGCAGGGGACGGATAAATTCATCCCTCACGGGGGGTATGCCGGTCAGTCCCTTTGCCCCCGCTCCCCTTGCGAGGTTTAAGAGCATGGTCTCCGCATTATCCTCCGCATTATGTGCCGTTGCTATCTTATTGCAGCCCAGATGATCCGCCGCCCTTTTGAGAAACGAATACCGCAGGGCTCGGGCTGCCTCCTCTATGCCGGTTCCGGTATCCCTCGAAAGTCCTGCAACATCGCCCTTGCCCGATGCAATGCCGATCAAATTGTCACGACAATAGTTTTGGACAAATTCCTCGTCACGGTCGGATTCCTCACCCCTGAGACAGTGATTGAAATGTGCCGCCATGACGGTGATCCCAAGCTCCGAGGCATGGTCATTGAGCCAATGCAAAAGGCACATGGAATCAGCGCCGCCGGACACCGCACACAGCACCCTGTCTCCGGGTCTGAGCATATTATATCGTTTTATGAAATCAATAATCATCTTCGTTGTATCTTGTGTCGCAGGAGGCAAAGGTCGTATACTCGGGAAGCCATGTCAGATTGACCGTACCCGTTTGTCCCTTTCTGTTCTTGAGTATTATAGCCTCGGCAAGATTGGGATTCTCCGCTTCCTTGTTGTAATAACCGTCACGGTACAGGCCTATAACGACGTCGGCATCCTGCTCAATGGCGCCCGATTCTCTGAGGTCGGAGAGTATGGGACGCTTATTCGGTCTCGTCTCACAGTTACGGCTGAGCTGGCTGAGGCATATGACCGGAACGTTAAGCTCCTTCGCCATTATCTTCAGCATACGGCTCATATCCGAAACGACCTGCTGGCGGTTCTCATTGCTGTAGCCCTTGTTGCCGCCTGCCGATTGCATAAGCTGGAGGTAGTCGATAACGACAAGTCCGAGATTATTCAATCTGCGGCACTGGGCACTCATATCCGCAACGGTGAGTGTGGGGTTATCGTCTATCCTCATATCCGTTGCATACAGCGATTGAGCCGCACTGCCTACACGCTTCCACTCCTCGGTGCTGAGCTGTCCCGTCAAAAGATTCTGTGCCGGTATAAGTCCCTCACCTGCGAGGAGCCTGTTGACAAGCTGCTCCCTCGACATTTCGAGGTTGAAAACCGCAACGGTCTTTCCGGAGCTTTTGGCGACATGGAGTGCGATATTCATCGCAATACTGGATTTGCCCATACCGGGTCTTGCCGCTATGAGTATCAGCTCGCCCTTGTTAAGTCCGAGTATGCTTCGGTCGATATCCGGAAGTCCCGTGGGGAGGCCGGGGATCTTGGCTCCCGAGGTCGCTGCTGCGGAGAGGCTTTCGTACACGCTCTGCACCACCGTCGATACCGGTACCAGGCCGCCTATCGTCCTGTCCTGCCTGAGTGCGTATATCTTACGCTCTGCCGCTTCGAGCATGGCATCGGCCTCACCCGTGCCCTCATACACGAGCTTGCTTATCTCCTCCGCGGTTTGGGCGAGATTTCTGAGCAGTGCCCTGTCTTTAACGATATCCGCATATTCGAGGACGTTTGCCGCAGTGGGTGTGACGTTCATGAGCTCCGCTATATACGCATCGCTTCCCTCGGTATACACGCCACGGACCTTCATCTGCGCAAGCACCGTTATCGGGTCTATCGTCTGCCCATAGGAAAACATGGCATATACCGTTTCGAATATATCCCTATTCCGTCGAATATAAAATTCGTCTGCTCTGACCCTTTCGATAACGTCGGGTATGCAGTTTGCGTCGATAAGCATCGAGCCTATGATCGCCTGCTCCGCCGCCGCGGAATGAGGCACCTGTTTTCCAAGCAGTTCTTCCATAGCTTAACTCCCCGTTACGCTTCTATTACCAACACGCTGATATTTGCACTTATCTCATAGCCGAGCTTTGCCTTAACGGTGTAGCTTCCGAAGGTCTTGATAGGCTCGGTCTGGACTATCTTATTCTTCTCTATCGCTATACCGTACTGCTCACGCAGGGCATCGCTTATCTCCTGACTGGTGACTGAGCCGAAGAGCTTACCTGCTCCGCCTGCCTTTGCGAGGATCGTGACGGCGATCTCGGAAAGACGCTTTGCGTTTTCCTGTGCCTCCGCCTTCTCCCTTGCTATCTGAGCAGCCTTTGCCTTTTCCTTGAGCTTTAAGGTATTTATATTGTCAGCAGTGGCTTCACTTGCAAGCTTCCTCGGAAGAAGGTAATTGCGTGCATAACCGTCGGATACCTCCTTGAGCTCACCCTTTTTGCCCTGTCCCTTGACATCTACATTGAAAATAACCTTCATTTTATGACCTCCTTAGCCATCCATGTATTCGTCTATCGCTTTTATGAGCATCGACACACCCTCGTGCATACCGACACCCTTTATCTGTGCCGCAGCGGAATTCCTGTTTCCTCCTCCGCCGAGCTTTTCCATTATCATCTGCACATTCACATCGCCTATCGCCCTTGCGGATACGCTCACTCCGTCACCGTTGGGGTACATGACCATGGATGCCTCGACTCCCGCGACGTTTAAAAGCTCATCCGCAGCCTGGGCTGCAACTATCCTGTCCTGCTCGGTCTCGGGCATTGCTATTGCGACCGAACGGTAGGTCCTCGCATCCTGCAATATCTTGTACTTTGCGACAGTCTGCTCAATGCCGCTTTGCATAAGCTTCTTGACCTCTACCGTATCCGCACCGGCACGTCTTAAAAATGCCGCAGCGTCAAAGGTGCGCTCGCCCGTTCTCATGGTGAAGTTCTTGGTATCGAGCACTATACCGGACAGCATCGCCTCCGCTTCATTCGGAAGAATATCCATACCGTCCATAACGACCTCCATGATCTCGGTCATAAGCTCGCAAACGGAGGATGCAAACTGCTCTATATAGCTGAAGTCCGCTCTCTCGATATAGGTCGCGGCACGGCGATGATGGTCTATAACGGCGACCTTGTTGCAGGACTGCAGCAGTGCCAGATCCTCGACCTGCTCCGGTCTGTTGGTGTCCACTACGACAAGCAAGGTCTTTCCGTCCGCCGACAGCATCGCATCCTGCGGTGCTATGAATGCCTGCTCATACTCGGGCATTTTGCGAAGCTTGTCTATGAGCGATCTTGCCGCCGTCTTTTCGGTGTCGGCTACGATATAAGCCGGTATGCCGAACTTCCTCGCTATCGCGCAAACGGCAACGGAACCGCCTACACTGTCCATATCACCGAAGCGATGACCCATGACAAGCACCTTTGATGCATCCTTAATGAGCTCCGCCAAAGTGTTTGCCATGACACGGGATTTGACCTTTGTTCTGGTCTCGACCTCTCCGGCTTTTCCGCCGAAGAATTCAAAGTTATAGCGGTTCTTGATAACGGCCTGATCGCCGCCTCTTGAAAGTGCCATCTCAATGCCGAGCTCCGCAAACTGCATTGCCTCGGCCATAGTCTCCGCTTCTCTGCCTATGCCTACGGAAAGCGTGGCATGGATACCGCCGGGGCTGACTACCTGATGCACCGCTCTGAGTATCGCAAACTTATCCTCGATCATCTTATCGAGATATCTCGACTCGAAGATAAACATATAACGGTCACGGTCAAAGCGGCGGAGGATGCCGTTTTTATCCTCGCACCACTGAGAAAGCTTGTCACCGATCGCATCCCTGAGATCGTTGCGGATACGCTCCGGCTGATTTTTCATCAGCTCGTCGAAGTTGTCTATCGCAAATATCGCCGCAACAGGCTGAGAATCACGGTACTCCTGACGTATCGCCTCATAATCCGTGACATCGACCCAGTAGGTGATGCCCATGAAGTTGTGCTCATTGTCATCCTCACCGGAGCGGACTATGTTGCCGCATATCTGATACTTGCGATCCTGCAAGCTCAAAAGTGTCGGACAGCGGTTCTTGCCCTCAACGAGCCATTTACCCGAAAACTCGGGTATGAGCTCCGCAACGGTGCGTTCCATTCTTGCTCCGTGTGAGCCGCAGATATCGAAAAAGAGCTCATTTCCCCAAATGATCCTCGAATCGCTCAATCTGAAAACGACTATGGGCAGAGGGAAATTCATAAGCGTACTGTTCTTTGCCGTCTCCGCACTGTAGGTCACGGATTCGATATACGCCTTCAACGCCTTACGGCGTTTCCTGCGATTCACCAAAGAATAGATGAGCAGAGCAAGTATCGCCACACCCTCGGCAGCGGCAAGGTACAGATTGAGCGTCTGTCCCAAGCCCGTCAAAAAGGTCGCAACGGCAAATATTACAAGGAAGAACAAATACGGTACCGTATTCGGTTCAAACACCGACTGTGTGTTTTTGTTTTTCACGGTCAGCCTCCTTTTCCTAATCGCACTTATATTTATAGATATTAAATTATATCAAAGTATTTCGCTTATTACAACAATTTTTCGGTTATTTTCAGAAAAACAGTACAAGCTAAGAGAAAGGATGTGAAGCGATGAAAGCAGTGATAATGGCAGGCGGAATGGGTACGAGACTGAAGCCCGTGAGCGGCGATACGCCAAAGCCCATGGTTCCTCTCTGCGGCAGACCGGTCATGGAATATGTTCTCCTGCATCTGAAAAAGCACGGTATCACCGAGCTTTGCGCCGCTTTGAAATACCGTGCCGAGGATATTATCGGCTACTTCGGTGACGGTTCGGCTCTCGGGATGAAGCTCAGCTACCGAATCGAGACCGAGGCACTCGGCACGGCAGGTGCGGTGAAGTCCTGTGAGGAGCACTACGGCGATGAGCCGCTCTTAGTCGTGAGCGGCGATGCGATATGCGATCTCGATCTCACCGCTTTTATAAAGGAATACGAACGGCAAAGGCCCAGTGCCGCCATTGCACTTTCTCCCGATCCCATGCCGCTTCGCTACGGTCTTGCTCTCTGTGACGATGATGGCTATATCCGCTCCTTTATCGAAAAGCCGGATTGGACTCATGTGGTCACGAACCTGATAAACACCGGAATATATATCTTGTCCCCAGAGGCAATGAGCTATGTCCCCAAGGGCAAGCCCTTTGATTTCGCAAAGGATCTCTTTCCCAAGCTTCTCGAAAACGGCAAAAAGCTTCTCGGTGTACCGCTTGACGGCTATTGGTGCGACATCGGTACTCCGAAAAGCTATTACGAATGTTGTGTCGATGCGATAAGCGGCAAGCTCGAGCTCCCCATCCGTGAGGATTTCGTGCAAATGCCCGAGGATGAAAAGTCAAGCGGCGGCAAGGGCTGTCCCTGTCGTGACAGGGCAAGGCTCATGGATACCCTTTCACGCTGCTTTTTGGGCTTGGGCGGCGATTTCTCCGACGGTCTGTGCTTTGAGCTCGGCGGCAAGCGATTTCGCATTGCACCGGAAAGCGGCTCCTGTGCCATAGGAGTCACGGCTCTTGACGGTGACAGCGAATTTTCAAGGGAGCTTGTGCCGATGATCTCAAGGCTCATATCCGATACCGAAAAAGCCCTTGCAAACAGTGATGATTGATTATATAATTTCCTCGGAATACTATTCGGAGGAAATACATATGGACATTGAAAAAACCGTAAATAGTCTTAAAGCAAGACATTTTGACGTGAGCGTATTCGACACCGGCAAGGAAGCAGCAGAATATCTTTGCTCCGAGATCGGTGTTGCCGAGGTCGGAATAGGCGGCTGCAAGACTGCGGATCAGCTCGGTATTTACGATATGCTTACCGATAACGGCTGTACCGTTCATTGGCATTGGCGTACCCCCGGTTGGGAAACTCTCGAAAAGGCAAACGCCGCTCCCGTGTACATAAGCTCCGCAAATGCCATAAGCGAGGACGGACAGATCCTCAACATCGACGGCAGAGGCAACAGAGTTTCCGCCCTGACCTTCGGCAAAAAGCGTGTTTACATCGTTGCCGGTGTGAACAAGATCGCACCCGACTTCGAATCCGCACTTTACCGTGCAAGGAACACCGCAGCCGTGCAGAACATCGCACGCTTTGACAAAAAGGTGCCTTGCAAATTCGACGGCAAATGCCACGACTGTCGCAGTCCCGAACGTGCCTGCAACGCTCTCACCGTTTTGTGGGGGCCCATGTGGGATATGGAAAAGGTCGAGGTCGTACTCGTTAAGGAGGAGCTCGGATTATGATAAAAAAAGCAGCTGAGCACAAGCACGATGTCGCAGCAAATTTGTTCGGCGGCAGCGGTGAGATCCATTTCGACCGCATCATCGAGACTCCCGAGGAGCTCATGGACAAGGGCAGAGTTTTCTCCGTCGTCACCCTCCCCGTAGGCAGTGAGCTGGGTTGGCACGTCCACAACGGCGACTGTGAGTTTTACCACATAATAAGCGGCAGTGCCGAGTATAACGACAACGGCAGCATATGCACTCTAAACGCCGGTGACAGCAGCTTTACCCCCTCCGGCGAAGGTCATTCGATAAAGAATGTCGGCACCGAGCCCTGTGTTTTCATCGCACTGATAGTATATTGCTGAGCGGTTAATTATATATCGCTTTGTGATGCATTGTGCTTTGTGCAATGTGAAGTTAAGTACGTCAAGGGACACTTAGTTGAAAAAAAAGACGACTGCTTTTGGAGCGTTCACTTAGGGATTATTGAAAACGACGATAATTTTTGAGTGA
>CAYUQN010000050.1:0-10613 GCA_964446815.1 uncultured Oscillospiraceae bacterium
TTCCATGGCTGTCTGCAAGATCAATATCGACTCCGATCTTCGTCTTGCAATGACCGCATCCATCCGTAAGTACTTCAACGAGCATCCCGATCATTTTGATCCCCGTCAGTACCTTAAACCCGCAAGAGCGGCAATAAAGGACATGGTGGCTCATAAGATCGTCAATGTTCTCGGATGTGACGGAAAGGCCTGATTTCTACCTTCACAGATAATAGGGGAGGCTCAATTATGCGTAGCTTATCCACAAACGAAATAAAGGGAACCGGCAAGTCAACGCTTATAAAAGCGGTAAGGATCTTGGCGGCAGTCGCCTTGCTTATACTAGCAAATACCCTCAAGCTTTCCGATTTTCTTGTAGTAATCCTTTCTATTGCTTCTGCTCTTGTCGCAGGCTTTGATATCGTTTTGAACGCACTCGCCGCAATAGGGAAGAGGGACTATTTTAATTACGCTGTAATTCTTCTTTTTGCTGTCATCGTAGGCTTTGCCGCTTCTTGTTCAAAGGAAGCTACCTTGCTGGTCATCATGTATCAGGTCGGTAGTCTGCTGCTTAATTATGCTATGACACGGAGCAAAAAGGAGATGCTCAAGACCGTTACCGAAGAAAACGGATACTTTGATATCGACACGGTAACTCAGGCGATAAAGCAGCCGGGTGCTATGAAAAGCTCTGCTTTGACTAAAGTAGCCCCTTTAATGGATATGCTTTTGAAGGCCGCTCTCATAGTCGGTATCCTGTATGCCGTTATCATGCCGCTTATATCCGATATGACATTTGTAATGTCTATCAGAAGGGGACTCATGCTGATACTTGCAGCCTCTCCTGCGGCAGCCATGGTCTCTTTGCCTCTTTGTTCGGAAATGGGCATAGCATTTTCAACACTCTACGGCACTGTCATAAAGGATGCATCCGTTCTTGAAAAGCTTTCTTCTGTCAAGGCTGTTGTTTTTGATAAGAATGAGGTATTTTCCGATGCCGAGCCCAAGCTTTCCTCTATAAGCTCTCCGATACTTGACAGTGCAACCTTCAAGGCTCTTGCGGCGTATATTGCATACAACTCGAAGCTTCGTATAGCAGCTCCTATCCTTGCTGCATACAAGGGAACGGTAGTGCCGGAATATATCGAGAAGTTTTCCGAGCTTCCCGGTGATGGTATGGAGATCATGATACATGGCGTTTCTCTTTGTATCATGACAAGAGAGATATTTGAGCTCAGAGGTATTGAGATACCAGAAGACGAATTGAGGGACGGATTCACGGTCTATATGGCTATTGGTAACAAGTATGCCGGTAGGTTGACCTTCAAAGAGAATATCAACCCCTATGCAAAGGATCTTATTTCCGATCTCAAAACCGAGTGTGCGATCAAAACCATCCTCCTTTCCGAGGATTCGGAAAACTCGACCGCCGACTTTGCAGCCGCCATCGGTGTTGATGAGTATCATTACGGCTGTACCCGT
Organism: uncultured Oscillospiraceae bacterium; assembly: GCA_964446815.1. Classification (GTDB taxonomy): domain Bacteria; phylum Bacillota; class Clostridia; order Oscillospirales; family Oscillospiraceae; genus F23-B02. Next base: position 1,462 of record CAYUQN010000050.1, read on the forward strand.
GAAAGCAATTTCGAGCTCGTTGAGTCCATAAAGAGCGATCTCGATCCGGGGGATTGTCTTGTATATGTGTCTGCGGAGAAAGGTGAGCTCCATTCTGCTGCGGATATTGACGTTCGTTCCGATGAGGAATGTGGTGATATGAGTATGACCGCCGGTCTTGCTCTTCCGGCTATACAGGTTATCTCGAAGCGTGTGATGAAGCGTCAAAAGGTAAATATCATAGCAATGCTTGCCCTCAAGCTCATACTTATCATCATGGCACTTACAGGCTCAGCTACTATGTGGTTCATCGTTTTTGCCGAACTGGTGCTTGCATCCGGAACTGTTCTTATCGCCGCAAGCGATCCGAGAGCCGTCGTCGGAGAATTAAGTATTTAATAAATAAGCCTTCCTATTCAACAGGAAGGCTTATTTTTATTCATTCTTCGTCGGCTTTGAAGCTGCCAAGGGGGTTGGCGTTAGCGGCGGTTCTTAGTTCGGAATTATCGACATGGGTATATATCTGGGTAGTATTTAGATTTTCATGCCCTAAAAGCTCCTGTAGAGTGCGGACATCAACACCGTTTTGAAGCATCAGGGTTGCTGCGGTGTGTCTCAGCTTATGAGAAGAATACTTATCAACATCGAGTCCGGCCTTTAAAAGTGTCTTTTTCACCATACTATGTACAGTCTCTCTGGTCATTCTTGTTCGCCTGTTAGATAGGAAAAGTGCGTTTTTATCGATAGCGGCAATGCCTTTCCTTACTTCAAGGTAATTGTTTATTGCTTCTGCGGTCGCATTGTTCAAATAAATAATGCGTTCCTTACTGCCTTTGCCAAACACCCTGATACTGTCAGCTCGGACATCCTGTATATTAAGGCCGACGATCTCGGATATACGAAGACCGCAATTGAGGAAAATGCAAATAATGCAATAATCACGTTCTTTATTTTTGCCGTCGACGGCACGAAGAAGATCCTGAGCTTCGCTCAAGCTGAGGTAGCGGGGGAGGGTAGCAGGTATCTTTGGAACGTCAAGATCCTTGAGCGGATTCTCATCAATAAGCTTTGCTTTGACGTTCAAATACTTATAAAAGCTACGGAGCGTCGATACCTTTCTTGCTCGTGTACTTGCTTTTGTACCGTAGCTAACTTCATGGCTACGCTGATTCTTGACACGATCTCGTGCAAGATAGGCAAGATATTCATAAGCTTCCGAAACCGTAACTGTTCTCACAAACTCAAGGTCAACATCGGAGATAGATATTTCTTCAAGCTCCGTATCTCTCGGAACAAGGTTTCTGTGCAGCTTTAAGAATCTGAAGAAGGTGCGTAGATCAAGATAGTATTCGTCAACGGTTTTTCTTGAATGACCTTTAATAGTCTCGTGATAAGTTAAAAAGCTTCTGAGTATTTCCGGTGCTTCATCTCTGTAATCCATATTATCACCTCTGATTTGGTAATTATATTATAGCAGGGCAGAAGCTTGCTTGTCTATTGGCATTATACACAAAATTAAACAAAATAAAAATTTTGTTTAATTTGGGGGAGTCTAAAACAGCGAATTCGGGCATATTCGGCTCAAATTCGCTGATTCTGTTATATCTGCTATATTTGATCGCTTTTGGTCTTTAAGCGGTCTTTTAAGCTTCTTCGGTAAGCGGTATCGCACTGCCTATATCAAACGCAGGACAATCATTTAAATATATGGCTTTTATTCCACGTTCACTTAAAAAGCTTTCTATTTGATCTCTTACATTATTATTAATAATGTATCCCGTGAATGCCATAATATCCGGTGCCATCTTAAATGATGCACCGCCGATGAAGCCTTTATCAAATCCGCTCAGCTTGATCTCCGCATTTTCAATATGCAAAACATTCAGCCCGGATAAGCTTGCAGCTTTCGCTATGCCACCGTCCACGGTTATGATCGAACGTTCATCAACAACGCAAGTTGAACACTTTGTGTAGCCTTGCTTACATTTGATTTTTGAATTAATGTTTGTTAACTGATTAACAATGTCATCATTCGCTGATTTGTCGTTGTAAATCAAACGTTTTCCTACGACGCAAAAGTTCAAAGCTGCATCATTGGGATAGCTGTTGCCTCCGTTATCCTCGGTAAATACTATTTCGGCTCCGAGCTCTCTCAATCGATCATTCGATCTCAAAAACGGTCGCAGTGCAAGCCTGTTATCACCCAAGTGCACCGCCATAAGATCAGTATGTCCGCTAAGCCTCTCATCTACATATGGATTATCATCAAGGCAAATTAACTCAAAATTGTACTCCAAACTTGCGTTTTTGAGCATATTCTCGTACTTTTTGCCTATAATTATTTGTTTTACATTCCCTTGCGGCAAATGCGGTGTTATTACAAATCTGATCATCCGAGTGTTTTTTGTATTGCCTCTCTGATATTCTTTACAGCTATCAGCTCAAGTCCCTGAGGTGGCTTAATGTCATCTTTAATATGCGACGGTATCACGCAACGCTTAAAGCCGAGTCTCGATATTTCGGTGAGTCTCATATTAAGTGAGCTTATGCTTCTGACTTCACCGGATAAGCCGACTTCACCAACAGCAGCAAGGTCGGCTCCAAGTGGCTTGTCCCTGAATGAGCTTGCTATTGCAAGAACTGTGGCAAGATCGGCCGAAGGCTCATCAAGCTCCAGTCCTCCGATAACATTTATATACGCATCACATCCGGAGAGGGCCATCCCTCCCCTTTTCTCAAGCACGGCAAGCAGTAAAGTTGCCCTGTTGTAGTCAACGCCATTTGAACTGCGGCGACCCGAATTATACGCCGACGGAGCGATAAGAGCCTGTATTTCCGCAAGTATGGGTCTTGAGCCCTCGATAACGCAGGTAACGCAGGTACCCGGTGCTTCATCGGGTCTACCGGAGAGCAATATTTCCGACGGGTTCTCAAGCTCTTTTAGTCCGGTATCCGCCATTTCGAATACACCTATCTCATTGGTGGAGCCGAAGCGGTTCTTACCTGCTCTTAAAATTCTGAAAGAGGTACTGCGTTCACCTTCAAAATAAAGCACACAGTCTACCATGTGTTCAAGAACCTTGGGGCCGGCTATACTCCCCTCTTTGTTTATATGTCCAACAACGAAGGTCGTGTACCCTTTTTCCTTAGTCTGACGCATTATCGCCATGGTGCACTCTCTAACCTGGCTTATACTTCCGGGTGCAGAGCTTACGGATGGATCAAACATTGTCTGAACAGAGTCGATGATTACAATATCGGGCTCAAGCTTTTCGGCTGCCGATATGACCTCGTTCAGTCCCGTTTCGGCAAGAATATATATCTTACCGCCATCGACTCCGAGACGCTGAGCTCGCATTTTGATTTGCCGCTCACTTTCCTCTCCGCTGACATACAGTATCTTTTGATCCTCGGTCACAAGACCGCACAATTGGAGAAGCAGCGTTGATTTACCGATACCGGGTGCTCCGCCTACAAGGACGATTGAGCCCTTAACGGCTCCGCCGCCGAGAACACGGTCAAGCTCACCTATACCGGTCGAGAATCGGAGTTCTTCCTCGTTGTCAAGCTCCGAGATCAGCTTTGGAGCCTTTCCCAATATCGAAGATGCTGCCCTTGAACCTCCTTTAGAGTCCAGCTTTATTTCCTTAAAGCTGTCCCATGCACCGCAGGCAGGGCATCTTCCGCTCCATTTTACCGTTTCATTTCCACATTCAGTGCAACAAAACACTGTCTTTTGTTTCATATTACCACCTATATACTATAATATGTATCGGAGAAATTCGCATAAGCAGCCATAAGAATAACTGCAATTTTGGTCTGGTAAATGTCATCGCAAAGCTTTTCCGCTTCATCTGCATTCGACAAAAAGCCACATTCCACAAGCACGCCGGGACAGTCGATACTCCGTGTGAGCAGCAGCTCCTTTGGTGCAGGTCTCGATAATCTTCTGTTTTGAGGATCAAGCTGAGAGACAAGAAGGCTCTGCATATTCTCGGCAAGGCCCTTGCTGCCGTTTGTATTGGCGTACATGACCTCCGCACCGCTTACGATATCGTTTGGATACTCATTTTGGTGAACGCTTATCAGCACGGCATTGTCCGTTGAATTGACTATCCTTGCTCTTGCAACAAGGTCTTCATGCTCACTGTATGCCTGAGTTTCGGAGTTTTGAGTGTCTCCGTCCCTTGTCATAACGTATTCAAGCCCCAGAAAATCCGCAACACTGCCCATTTTTTCGGCTATGGACAGATTTATATCGCTTTCCTTGGTTCCGTTTACGGAGACGGCTCCACCGTCTATACCGCCGTGACCCGGGTCTATCACAAGCTTACTTGTGTTTCTTCCGATGACCGCAACCTGAGAGGTGTTTTCACCATCGGAGCCACCGAGGAAAAGAAAAAGAATGAGTGCCGCCGCAAGTATTACCACAACGGCAAGAATCAGCTTTTTGAGCTTAAAGGTTATAAACAAAACAATCACCCCATTAAAAGCTATGATTTTCATGGGGCGATTATTTCTTAATCGGCAAGAAATTTTTCGAGCCTGTCAAGTGCTTCCTTTATATTGTCCATCGATGCTGCATATGACCAGCGTATGAAGTTCTTGATACCGAAGCCGGAGCAAGGTACCGTGGCAACATATGCGTTTTCAAGGAAGGCGACCGCAAAATCATCGTCATTTGTTATAAGCTTACCACCGAGAGTTCGACCAATAAGCTTTTCAATGTTCATCATCACATAGAACGCACCCTCCGGCTTTATACAGCTTACTCCGGGAATGGAATTCATTCGCTCTACGATATAATTTCTACGCTCCTCAAACGCCTTACGCATTTCCTCACAGCTGCTTTGATCACCGTTTATCGCTTCGACCGCTGCCCACTGGCTTATGCTCGAGGGTGCTCCGGTAGAATGGCTGAGGAAATTAGACATGATCTTTGCAATTTTAATCGGTGCGGCACAGTAGCCTATACGCCAACCGGTCATTGCATAGGTCTTAGAAACACCGTTTACAAGCAGGCAACGCTCCTTAACGGCATCACCCAAGCTTGCTATACTTGTAAACTCCGCTCCGTCATATATGAGCTTATAGTATATCTCATCGGCAATAATATAGAGATCATGCTTTACGCATACAGCGGCAATCTCCTCAAGCTCCTCCCTCGAGTAGATCATGCCCGTGGGATTTGAAGGATTGTTTAGAATAATGCATTTTGTTTTATCGGTTATCGCAGCTTCGATTTGGCTTGCTTTGACCTTAAAGCCCTCGTCCTCACCGGCTGATACGATGACCGGCTCACCACCTGTCATTTTAACAGTCTCATAATAGCTGACCCAAAACGGAGCGGGAATAATTATCTCGTCTCCTGGATTGGTTAACGCCGTAAGTGCAATGAAAATGCTGTGCTTTGCTCCGCTTGCAACAACGATCTGTGTAAAATCATAATCAACACCGCAATCGTCTTTAAGCTGCTTCGCTATTGCCTTACGCAGTTCGGGTATACCTGCAGCCGGAGTATACTTGGTCTTCCCTGCTGCTATTGCCGCAATTGCGGCATTCTTTATATTATCGGGTGTATCGAAATCCGGCTCCCCTGTACCGAATCTTATTACATCATAGCCATCTGCCTTCATTTGCTTTGCAAGGGAATCAACTGCCAAGGTCGTCGAAGCGTGTACAGCTTCCGCAACTTTTGATACTGACTTCATCTTTCTCATCTCCATAAATTTTAATACTTTATTATAATATCATACTACTGTCTTTTCAAGAAAAAAATGCGAAGCAAAGCTCCGCATTTACAACAATATGCATATCAGTGTGCCGCTACCCTCGTTTATTATCCTTTGTAGTGTCTCCTGTAGCTTTGCTCTTGCGTTATCCGGTAGATTACCGAGCTTATCATATATGCCCTCCTCGGCTATATCGTACAGCGATCTGCCGAATATATTGGATTCCCACAATCTGCTCATATCCCCCTCAACGCCCTGTAGCAAGAAGCTTATGATCTCCTCCGATGCGGAATTTCCTCCTATGCTGGGACTGAGCTCGGTCTCTATACCTGTTTTCAGCATATGGATAGCAGGAGCACTTGCTTTCAGTCTGACGGAATATTTGCCGCCCTCTTTGACTATTTGCGGTTCCTCGATGCTCATATCGCATTGTCTCGGTAATACAACGCCGTAACCTTTTTCCCTGACATCAGTCAATGCTTTAGATATATAGTCATAATCGCTTTTTACTGCATACAGCTCAGTAAGCAGGTGCATCAGGTCGCTGTCGTCTGAAATTTCAAAGCCGCTCTTTTCGCTTATGATATGGTAGTACAAGGATCTCGGCATTTCGATTTGAAGCGCAACGGTGCCCTTTCCCATGTCACTGCTGTAAAGCTCTGCCGATTCCACGCATTCCATTTGCTCAAAAAGTTCAAGTGCATTGCTTATATCCCTGATCTTATCGGTCGATGCATAAATGCTCATAATCTCACTGTAAAACTGTGTTTTGAGCTCATGCTCCTGCTCCAGTGCTGCAAACCACGGTGGCATAAGTATCGCCGTTTCTTCGATTGGGAACTCGTACAGGATCTCACTCAGCAGTTTTACGATGTCGTCCTCGCTAAGTGCCCTGCAATTTACCGCCTTGCAGCTCACACCATAGTCCTCACCGATCTGTTTTGCAAGCGTTCTCGCTTCCTCGGAATCGGGCTCGGTGCTGTTTAGCAGCACCACGAAGGGTTTTCCTATGGCTTTAAGTTCATTTATTACCCGTGACTCCGGTTCTCGGTAGTCCTCTCTCGCTATATCACATATAGTACCGTCCGTTGTTATCACTATTCCTACCGTAGAATGATCGTTTATCACTCGCTTTGTACCGGATTCCGCTGCTTCGGTCATAGTTACCTCATGATCAAACCACGGTGTTGTGACCATTCTCTCGCTTCCGTCCTCGAATTGACCCGCAGCTCCCTTTACCATATAGCCTACGCAATCCACAAGCCTTACCGAAAGTCCTATCCCCTCACCCACTTCTATGTACGCCGCTTCCTCAGGTACGAACTTGGGCTCGGCAGTCATTATAGTTTTTCCCGAGCCGCTTTGAGGCAGCTCATCTATCGCACGCTCTCTCATGTAAACATCCTCTATATTGGGAATTACAAGGCTTTCCATAAAGCGTTTTATAAATGTGGACTTTCCCGTCCTGACGGGGCCCACCACACCGAGCATGACAGTTCCTCCGGTCCTCTCGGCAATATCCCTATAAATATTATTGTTGGTCATAAAAAAACCTCCGCAGACTGTCTCGTTTGTACGAGTCTATGTTCTGCGGAGCTTAATTATTCTGTCAGACAAAAAACTTTGCAGTCTGTTCGTGAGACTTCGATATTATAAATTCCACTTCGGGGAATTTCGCTGTAAGCTTATTAAAAAGAACAGGGACAACAACGTTCTCGGTGCAATAATGATCACCGTCTATTATGTTCAATCCGAGCTCCTTTGCCCTTAAAAATTGATCGTATTTGACATCGGCAGTCACATAAGTATCGCAGCCGAGGGCTTTGACAGTATCAATTGCACTGCCACCGGATCCGCCCATTACCGCAAGACGTTTAACGGGCTTATCGGCATCGTGATAACGCAGTCCGTTTGTCTTTAAAGCGGCTTTGCATATTCCGAGAAAGTCGGAGAAAGCAATACTGTCTTCGTATTCACCGATCCTGCCACAGCCGTCTTCGTCAAGTGGTGCTGTAGGCTTACAGCCAAGAGTATTCATCAAAGCATCGTTGACACCGCCCTCGGCTATGTCCAAATTGGTATGCATACATATAGCTGCAATATCGTTTTTAATAAGCATGATGAGCTTCTTTCCGTTAGGATCTGAGTACAGCACATTTTTCATTGGATCAAAGATTATCGGATGATGAGAGACAATGAGCTGAGCACCTATCTGTGCCGCTTCGGATATAACATTCTGCGTTATATCAAGTGCAATAAGGCACCGATTGACCTCCGTAGCCTTATCACCGACAAGGAAGCCGACATTGTCAAAGCTCATTTTAAGTGCTGCCGGAGCAAGCTCCTCAAGATAATTATAAATGTTCTCTGCCTTCATTTTTCGCTCTCTCCATTCGTGTGAGTTCATCTATCATACTCCGCATCAGCATTTTCCATGCTTGCAGACCTCTGCCCTCACGTTCGTCAATGCCCTTTACAGCTGAGTTAAATCGCTTGATATGACCTGCAATATGCTCATGAAAATACTCACTGTTTTTGATTAATTCATATTTCCCTGTAAATAATTCTGCGTCAAGGTAGCTTTGCGGCTTAGCAAAACTTGCGGATATTATCTGATACAAGGTGCCGTTTTCTTTGACGAGTATATCCTCGTCAATGCAAAACTCATTATTGGTTAGCCAATACCGTAGGATCTCGGGCTTTGTTGCCGGTTGCAGTATCAGTCTCATGCCCTCTCGCATACACCATTCGGCTCTGTCAAGGATGCCCGTTATGGTATCGCCGCCCATACCCGCTATTATCACGGTGTCTGCGGTAGACGGATCGACTTGTTCAAATCCGTCACAGAGCATAAGCTTAACTCTATCCTCAAAGCCGTATTTGCAAAGATTAAGCTCCGCCTTTTTGAGCGGATCAGGGTTTATATCCGTTGCCGTGATATATCCCGAATAAGACTTTTCACAAAGCTTTATCGGCACATAGCCGTGATCCGTACCGACATCGATAACGCCGATGCCGGGCTTCACAAGTGCTGCGATCGTATCAAGTCGTTTGCTCATAAAACTCCCCATAATACGCAAAAAGCCGGTCAAGCCGGCTTTTTAGCGTCTTTAAAATCAGACTCCGAAAATGATGAATGCCTTGAGCTCGATGATGAACTCATCGACATCGACTCCGTGAACGGCACAGGCCTGCTCAAGAGTCTCGGCAGTTGCCAGAGCACAGCCAAGGCAGTGCATACCCAGCTCCTGGAACTTAGGCATTGCTTCCGGGCACTCCTCGAGTATCTCGGAAATAACAGTATCTCTTGTGATTTCAAGCATGGTTACATATCTCCTAAAATAAGAATAAACCGTGAAAAAGAACGGGACGCTTTTAACGAGCGTCCCACTCTATTGCCGAAGCGAACTTCAGGCCTGCTCTTCCCTCATCTTTGCAAAG
>CAYUQN010000051.1:0-10533 GCA_964446815.1 uncultured Oscillospiraceae bacterium
CGGCGGCAGGCAAGGAGATCAAGTCCAAGTCTCTTGCGGAGATCGCAATGACCTACGGCTACGTTTACGTTGCTCAGATCGCAATGGGTGCAAACACCATCCAGACCCTCAAGGCTATCAGAGAGGCTGAGGCTTACCACGGTCCCTCCCTCATCATTGCTTACGCACCTTGCGAAATGCACTCCATCAAGGGCGGCATGACCAATTGCCAGGCAGAGATGAAGAAGGCTGTCGAGTGCGGCTACTGGAACCTGTTCCGCTACAATCCCGCAGCCGAGGAAGGCAAGTTCGCTCTTGATTCCAAGGCTCCCGCAGGCGGATACAAGGACTTCCTCATGAACGAGGCACGTTACAGCCGTCTGACCCGTGAGTTCCCCGACCGTGCAGATAACCTGTTTGCAGCTTCCGAGGAGAACGCAAAGGCTCGCTATGAGCACCTCCAGCGTCTCATCGAGATGTACAAATAATCAAAAGCACAAAACAGCATAAAATTCTCGATCCCCCGAGCTTCGGCTCGGGGGATTTTTATGTCTAAATACCACACAAATCAAAGTGAAATGTGCAAAAATATATTGATCCGCCTAAATTATAAATATTGACAGTTTATTGTTTAATTTGTATTCAATGCCAATAAATGTCATAACTTAAACACCGTCTTAAGACGGTAAAAGTTTATACTGTTTTTGGGGGGAAACAATATGAAGTGTATGAAAAGAAAGTTGGCGTGTTTTTTGCTCATGCTGATGCTGCATGGCTTTGCGGTCTGTCCTCGGCACCGGATAAGGGCGGCATCTGCATTTTCGACATACAAAACGGAGCGTATCGGCAAAGATACGCTCCGTTAGCCATATTCACTTTACTTGCACTCACACAATATGTCGAATATCTCATCATGGGTGAGGGTGCGGCAGCAGCCGGCACTTATTACCGAGCTGTCCGCTATCGCACGAAGGCTTAAGTCGGGTGAGATGCCGAGCTCACGGAAGCTTGTAGGCAGGCCGAGCTCCTTTATAAACGCCGCCAGTGCATCGATACCCATTTTCGCAGCGGCTTCATCATCGGACTCACTCACGCCCCAGACCTTACGGGCAAAGCGTGCAAAGCGAGAAAGCCCGTCCTTGTAAATGCGGCGATACAGCACCGGATGAATGACCGCAAGACCCTTACCATGGGTACAATCGGTGTAGGCTCCAAGCTGATGCTCAATGTGGTGAGCCTGAAAATCCGTCACCTTGCCGATCTTGAGAATACCGTTCTCCGCCATCGACGATGCCCACGCAAGCTCACTGCGAGCCTCGTAATCGTAGGGCTCCTCCAAAAGCTTGCGGCTGCACTCTATGACACGGCACATGATAGCCTCGTTTATATCGTCGGAAAGATTGTTGCCGATGGGCTTTCCGAAGTAGGTCTCCATGGCATGACTCAGCGTGTCAAAGGCACCGGAGAACACAAGATCCATCGGCACCGTCATCGAATACATGGGGTCGAGCAAAGCGAAATCCGCCTGAGCACCGAAGATGCCGCCTTTGATTTTCTTGGCCTCGTTTGTTATGACCGCACCTGCGTTCATCTCCGAGCCCGTACCGAAAACGGTGACGACCGTGCCCATGGGAATGAAGCGATCGGGGTAGCGATGCTGCACCGTTTCCATGTCCCAAACGTCCTCATTGCACATCGCCTGAGCCGAAACTATCTTGCAGCAGTCGGATACCGAGCCGCCGCCTACGGCGAGGATGAGATCGACCTTCTCGCGTCTTGCAAGCCGAGCACCCTCCTGCACCTTGGCGTAGGTGGGGTTGGGCATTATACCGGAAAACTCGACGATCCTTTTGCCGCAGTCCTTGAGGATGCCGCATATCTCGTCGTATATCCCGTTTTCCTTTGCGGAACGGCGACCGTATGCGAGCATAACGGTATCGCCGTAGGCGGCGAGGAGCGACGGCAGCTTGTCATGTGCACAGCCCTTTCCGAAGAATACCTTGGTTTTGTTTTCGTAAGTGAAATTATCCATAAGCCGACCTTCTTTCTGTTTACATTATATAACTGTTCAAGTCAGTGTTCAAGAAAAAATTGCGGCGGATAAAAGCACAGGCTATGGGAAATAATAGCGTCACCAAGGAGAGTGATGCCATGCAGGGCAAGGTAGAACTGTGCGGAGTCAATACGTCGAAGCTTCCGCTTATAAAAAGCTCGGAGATGCGTCCTCTTATCGCCGCCGCTCAAGGCGGTGACGAAAAGGCGAGAGATCGCCTGATCTCGGGGAATCTGAGGCTTGTGCTGTCGGTGATACAGAAGTTTGCAGGCAGAGGCGAAAGCATGGACGATCTGTTTCAGGTGGGCGTCATCGGACTCATTAAGGCGATAGATTGCTTCGACCTTACGCAAAATGTGCAGTTTTCGACCTACGGTGTTCCGATGATATCAGGTGAGCTGCGTAGATTTTTGAGAGACCACGGTGCTTTGAGGGTGTCACGGTCGATGCGTGATACGGCATATAAGGTGCTACAGGCAAAGGAGCGGCTCACGGCTCAATGCGGCAGAGAGCCAGATGTCGAGAGCATAGCGAAGGCGATAGGGATAAAGAAAAGCGAGGTCGTGTTTGCGATGGATGCGATCTGCGATCCGGTGTCGCTGTACGATCCGGTGTACAGCGATTCAGGCGAGAGCGTCTGCGTAATGGATCAGATAGGCGACACACGGAATACGGATGAGCACTGGCTTGAGCAGATAGCACTTGACGATGCGATATCACGGCTGTCGCAAAGGGAAAAGAGCATACTTGCCCTGCGATTCTACGAGGGCAAGACGCAAATGGAGGTCGCAAAGGCGATAGGCATAAGCCAAGCCCAAGTCTCCAGACTCGAAAAAAACGCAATCACACGGATAAAAACCGAGCTGCAATAGCAGTTCGGTTTTTCGGCTTGCCCATAATGACCTACACCCCAAAAGCAGAACGCTTTTGGGGTGCGGATTCTTTTACGCTTTGAGGGCTTTTACTATCTCACCGATGTACATATCATGGAAGTCTCGCTCGGGATAGCATTTTTCAACAACGCTGTGATCGGTGAAGCAGGCCTCGGTGATCGGTGCTCTGTATAGCTTACGACACACAAGCACAAGCTCGGCCTCGGCGTAATAGGTATAGCCGTCCCCGAATACGGGAGTCAGCCCAACCTTCGAGACCTTGTCCTCATCACGCCCCGACCGACTCCCGAGATAGGCAAGCTCCTTTTTGCAGCCGTTGAAGGAGCAAAGAGTGTATAGCTCCTCACGGTCGATAAACTCCTTGGTATACCGCCGGGGACGGACGTAGCATATCGCCGTGGCACCTGTCCATATGTTGCCGATATGCCCCCAAGAGCAGGTCATGCAATTGTATCCGCGATCCTCGGTGCCTGCCGTAAGCAGCATCCAATCGCTTGAAAACGCAGTAACGGGATTGAGCACAAGCTCCTTTATGTCGATCTCTTTGATCATTGTCTATACCACTGTCCCTTATAAAGTTATCATATTGCCTTAAACACCATATCACAGCAACGGCGATTTTTCAACAGGACGATGCCGAGTATTGGCAGTGAAAAGCGATGGGTTTTGACATGGGCACAATCGGGGACTTGGATACCGTCCCGAGAATTGGTCTTTCGGTATGTTGCCATCGGCTGCGATAGCTGATAAAATGAACACATAATTACAATCCGGAGGTATGCCCATGAAAAAGCTGATTTGCCTTGAGGAGCACTATTCATCACAGACGATAAGAGAGAAGATACAAAAGCTCACCGGAGCACAGGAAGTACTTACGGAGACAGATCGCTTGGCAAGAGACACCGGTATCGGTCGCCTTGCGTATATGGACGAGATGGGCATCGACACCCAAATCCTAAGCTGTGCCGATGAGTATCCCTCGCTGCTGCATCCGAAATACGCCGAGCCTCTGTGCAGTGAGCTCAATGACGAGCTGCACCGCATCATGACGGAGCACCCCGGTCGCTACTCATACTTTGCCTCGCTTCCGCTCGGCAGTCCCGATGCCGCAGCTAAGGAGCTGGAACGCAGCGTCAAGGAGAAGGGAGCGGTCGGAGCAATGTTCATCGGACATTACGAAGGTCGCACATATGATGACGAATGGTATTTCCCGATCTTCGAGAAAGCCGCAGAGCTCGGTGTTCCGATCTATATGCACCCGTGCAGGGTCGATGCCGCCATATCGGAGTGGTACTACAAGGGCTCATGGTCTGCTACTGCCGCAACACTGCTCTCCGGCTTCGGTATCGGCTGGCACTACGATGTCGGTATGCAGGTAGTCAGAATGATCATGGCAGGTGTTTTTGACCGCCTTCCGGAGCTTAGGATCGTCATCGGACATTGGGGAGAGGTCGTGGCGTACTATATGCACAGAATGGACGAGATACCGCAGCCCGTCACCGGCCTAAGAAAGCCCATAAGCAGTTATTTTAAAGAAAACGTCTATGTCAATCCGTCCGGAATGATGTATGGGGAGCAGTTCCGCTTTTGCATGGACACCTTCGGTACAGAGCACATTATGTGGGGAGAGGACTATCCCTATCGCAGACCGGAAAATATCCGTACCATGCTCGAGGGTTTTGGCATATCCGATGAGGATCGCAACAAAATCGCATACGCCAATGCGGAAAAGCTTTTCGGCTTGTAAAACAGATGGCAGAGAGTGAGGACATAACCGAAAAACTCAAAGCAGATAACCAAATGGAGTGGGTTGCTCGAATGAACAACATCCGTAGCAGAGCCACAGAAATGACTAACCGCGATATAATTTACGCTTAAATCATAACGGCGGCAGGGGTTAAAATCCTTGCCGCTAATCTTTTGCAAAAATTTTTGCAGAAAATGTTATAATAAAGGTGCGACTTTTTCAATCCTCATACGACTAATAAGTGAAAGGGACAAAAACATATCCCTTTCGGAAAGGGGAAAGTCAATGGATAACGGTGCAAGTAGCTACCGCCGTTTCCTTGATGGTGATGACAAAGGGATAGCTGAAATCGTTGAAGATTATAAAGACGGTCTTATTCTTTATTTGAACGGTTAACGGAAGATGAATTCGTTGCAATCATCGCATCAATCATCAAGTAAATAATGAAATTGTAAGGGCATCGCTTCGGCGGTGCCTTTGCTTATGCACAAACAAAGCCGAACGAAGTCACGGCTAAAGAAGCACACGAAATCGGGTTGCAGACCGCAAAAGAAATGTGGGGTGATCGGTATCAAATAATCGTTACTACTCACCTTGACAAAGACCATTTGCACAACCATTTCTGCTTCAATTCTGTGTCCTTTATTGATGGTGGAAAGTATGACTATTCCAAAGCGGAGCAACGAAAGCTCCGTAACGTATCTGACCGAATTTGTGCCGAATACGGATTATCTATAATAAAGAATCCGCACAAAGCACCAACACGGCAAGTGTGGCTCGACGAGAAAAGCGGCAAGCCTACCCGATACAATGTGTACCGTGAGGATGTGCGAGAAGCCATTGATTACAGCCGAAGTCCAAAATATATCGAAGAATATTTGCAGAGAAAAGGATATATTACCGACTTCACGGGAAAGCATTGGAAAATCAAATTGCCGCAGTATAAACACTTTACCCGCCTTGATACCCTCAATGAAAAATGGACACCCGAAAATATCCGTTACTCTATGGGCAGATACGCTTCTTTTGGTAATCGCAGAGCGTATATCTCATATCCCAAAAATATGCCACCGGCATATTTTCTTAACGCATCGACTTGACCCTCAGCCTGCAACGCACTGATCTTCTGCTGAAATTTTCAAATGACAGAACGCACTGCGACCTATCTTTTCAAGGCTTAATGTTGTCGAAGTTCCGATGATGTGAGAGGTTAGGGCACCTCCCCTACAAGGTACGATGCGTTTTGCGGTACACACTTGAGCATATAAAACGTTTCCTTATGCACTTGTCAAAAACAACGCTACACAGGAAAAACGGTGACCTTTCGGCCACCGTTTTTTCATGTTCAGAGCAGGTTTTCGAAGAGCGGATTTTTGTGCGAGAACATATCCCACATTCTCTCGGCATCCGCCATTGCTACGCTGAAGGTGTACTCGTCCTTGAGTGCAAGCTCGGAGTTGGCAAAGCCGATCTCCTCAACGCCTGCCTCCAGCTTTGCTATGACCGCATCGGCAAACTCGTCGACGTTGACACCGTTCTTCTGCTGACCGGGGCCTGCAAGATCGGTATCTACCATGGGCGGAAGTATCTCGACTACCTTAACACCGGTATTGCGAAGCTGCATACGCAGTGAACGGGTAAAGAAGTGGATACCGGTTTTGGTGGTCGTATAGATCGGCACCCAAACCGCAGGCATGATACCGAGACGGGACGAGACATTCACTATCGTGCCGCCGTGCTTCACGAAATAGGGTGCAAAGAGCATGGAAAGGTGAATGGGTGCCTCCAGGTTGGTGTTGATCTCGGCTTGGATCTTGGCAAAATCGTTATCCTCAAGGCTCAGATTTACGGGACGCTGAATACCGGCGTTGTTGATCACGACGTTGACCTCGGGATACTCGGCAGTTACCCATTTAAAGAGCTCCTTGCGTTCCTCGGCGTCGGAAATGTCGCAGCCTCTGATGATGAGTTCGGGGCACTTTTCCTTTGCCGCCTCAAGCTTTGCGACATTGCGACCGACGATGATCACCTTGCTGCCGGCAGCGGACAAGCGACTTGCAAGTGCAAAGCCGATACCGCTGCCACCGCCGGTGAGCAAAACGGTGTTACCGGAAAGATTCATTACTCAGACCTCCCCATCGTAATTGTACACGGGAAGTCCCATCTTCTTGAGCTCTCTTGCAATATGATCCTCCATGGTGTAGGCAGGACGACCGATCAGCCACTCAAGCACATTCTTGTTTGCCGCAAAGCCGTACTCGTTGTAAACATCGCGTATTGCAAGAGCACCGCGACGGGAGTAGCTGTCGTTGCTGCTGTTGATAAAGTTCTCGAAAACGCCGGAGAACATATGCTTGCGATCATACCAAATAGTCTCGAAGTCCTTGCCGGACATCTTCTTGAGCATATCCGCGATCTCATTGATGGAAAGGTAGCTCGGACCGCACAGCTCATAGGTGGCGAACCGGTGCTTATCACCCTCACGGAGAACCACAGCCGTTGCCTCAGCAACGTCCAGAACGTCGACGTAGCCGAGCTTTCTGTCGAGAGGCTTCCAGTTTTCGTACTTGCCGGAGTTGAGGATCAGCGGAACGATGACGTTGTAGGAATAGTGAAGCGGCTGAAGAATGGTGAAGTTCCAATTGTTTTGGAAGCCGACGAGCTTTAAATGCTCCTCGATCACCAGCTTCTTCTGATGCTGCAAAAGTCCGGAGAGATTCGGATGAGTGACGGAAAGCTGTACAAACTGCTTTACGCCCTCTGCAAGAGCACAGTCTATTGCAAGGATGCCCATTTCGTCCTCATCATAGAGCATCATAGGCGGAACGTATGCGACCTGATCGCAGCCACGCATAATACTTCTGAGGAATTCCTCATCACGGGCATCGCCCACTACTACTTCCTTGATACCCTCATCGAGAAGGCTGGTTGCCTTGGGATTTATATCGGTCGCACGGACCTCGAAGCCCTGTTTTGCAAGCGTGGTAGCCACAACGTGACCGACCTTGCCCATTGCACTTGTTACCAATACCATGATATAAAACTCCTTTCTCAGTTAGCTAATACGATTTTTCCGCCGACGGCGACGGTCTTGATCTTTGAGATATCCTCAATATTCTCGATGGGATCACCGTCAATGAGAATAAAGTCGGCGTACTTGCCCGGGGCGATGCTGCCTATATCGGTAAAGCCATAGCTTTTTGCGGCGATCTCGGTCGCACCGGAGAGTATCTCGAGAGGTGTAAGGCCGGCCTTTTCCATGAGCTGCATTTCGTAGTGCAGACCCTTGCCGAACTTGACCCAAGGTAGGAATATGATGTTGCTTGCGTCGGTGCCCACCATAAGCGGAACGCCTGCCTCATGGAGCATACGAACGCAATTGACGGAGTTTTGATAGTCCTCCTTTTTGTAGCCGTAGATGGGGATGTCCGCAAAGCCCTTCATCATTGCAAGCGTCGGGACGACCGGAGCCTTGCGAGCTGCTATCTTATCCACCATGTCGGCACTCATCGTTGCCTCCAGCGGCACATGAACATGAATGTCAACACCGGCTTCGATGGCGACCTCCATGGCAGGCACGGAGACTGCATGGCAAGCCACAAGCTTTCCGTGCTTGTGAGCCTCCTCAACAACGCCCTTCACCACGTCATCACCGATGATCGTCTTTGCCATCATGGGCTTATGCTCGATGATGATCTTGATATAATCGGCATTATTCTCAAGCTCCTTTTCCACAAACGCCTTGGCGTCGGTGACAAAACCGAGAGCACGGTCATAGGTGGAGTAGATACGCATACTGTCTGTCTTGCGAATGGCATCCGGCGACTGAATGGTCATGGCACCGGTAACACCGCGCTTGAGGTTTGCGCGGATATTACGCTTCTTAGTGACATGGCAGTGACCGTCAATAAGTCCGGGCATCATAAACGCACCCTTGGCATCGATGACCTGCTCTGCTTCACACTCCTCGACGAAACGGTCACCCTCGATGAAAACCGTCGTCTTATCGCTCAGCTCTTTTCCGTCAAAAAGCCGAACATTGGTAATTGCTTTTGTTTCGGGCATATAAAATCTCCTTTCGTATTGTGTGTATTTCGACTAAGTTTATTTTATAACAATCACACAGCTTTGTCTTTATACCGGAAACGAGAATTGCGGAGAGTATTTTTCTTGCTTTTTTGTGATGAAAGCACTACACTGGATATGTGAATGGAGGTGTACGCCATGAAACTGAATTTGTGGGCAATTGCGGATCAATTGAAGGATTTCGCTGCGGTTCCGTACATTGAAGAAGCTTCCGCCGATATTGAAGGTATGCGTGTTGCGGATCCGAGTGTGACGGAGCTTGAATCACGCTATGTCTATTTGTGCTCCGAGCCCGATGGTGTGCGTTTGCGAAACGGTGGAGATGAGCTGTTTTTGCCAAATGCGAATCCGGCGGCGGTCGTCAATTCTGTTTTGCATATCTTCGAGACCTTCGATGCATGGGAGGCTAAGCTCAAAAAATGCTCTGCCGAGGGTGATTTGGAGGCTGCCCTGAACATCGGCGGAGAGCTGCTGGAAAATCCTCTGCTGCTGTCGGATGCGGCAGGCAGCGTTCTTGCGATGAGTGAGCGGTTCTATGCGGAGGAGATAAACCCCTTTTGGGTGACCGCAAAGGAAACGGGCCACGTTCCGCTTGAGGTTTTAAGTGCCCCAATGTACGACGAAAGCGACCGTCTTCATTCGTGGAACGATGTCCCGACGCTTTTTCATACTCAGGAGGGCGACAAGCTCATCGGCTCATATATCTCCGTAGGCGGCAAACGGGTCTTGGGTCTGGGACTTTGGGAGTACCGCAGACCGATCCATCCTGCGGATATGCTTCTGTTTTCCGTTCTCTGCGGTGCTGTAGCCTCGGCGTTTCGTGAGCTGGAGACGGAAAATACGGGGCGTGCGGTAACGGATATTTTCCGTGATATTTTGGACGGAAAGAGGATACAAAAGGGCCTTTTGTCGAGGATAGAAATAAGCTGCAAAAAGCCTTGGCGATTTGTTGTGATCGCAAATCCCTTCCGTGCGGACAGCATATATAAGCAAAGCCTCATCCACAGGCTTGAGCGGTATCCGAGAAGCAATCTGAGCTTTCTTTACGATGATCATGTGATGGTGCTGATCTCGGATAAGGATGCCGAGCTGCTGGCGGAGTCCATATCAAGCGAAAACGGGAAGCTGTATTACCAGATCGTTTTGTCACTGCCCTTTGAGCGGCTTGAGGATATGACCGCACGCTACCGTCAATGCGTTTATGCAATGGAGCAGACGAACAGCCGACCGGGTATTTACCACGGTGAGAAGTATGCACTGTCATACCTGCTCTCACGTTTTGCACTGCTCAATGAAGAGCAGGCACTTTCCCATCCTGCACTGGATATCCTGCGACGACATGATGCGGAGAAGAATACCGAGTATTACAAAACGCTGTTTGTTTATCTTCTCCACGAAAGAAGCATCCTGCTCGGTGCCTCGGAGCTGCACATACACAAGAATTCTTTCCTCTATCGCATACAAAAAATCAGGGAAATGATAAATGCGGATCTCGACGATCCACGGGAACGCAGCTACCTTTTGCTGTCGTTTTTAATGGAGGAAAAGTAAACGACCTTGCAAAAGCAAGGTCGCGGTTTGAGCGCATGGGTGTATTTTTGATTTTCAGTGATGCGTTGCGTTTTGCACAATGTGAAGTTAAGTGTGCCTTACGACACACTTAATTGAAAAAAGCACTTGCTTTTAGCAACTGCTTTTTTCATGTGTTTGCACACTCTGTTCGATACAAGATACCCGGTTATAACGATAGGTTCAAAGGTGCTTATCCCGCTCTT
>CAYUQN010000052.1:0-10140 GCA_964446815.1 uncultured Oscillospiraceae bacterium
ATTTTCTGGCGGCACCGCTCAGTCACCGTGAGGTATTCTGCTCACCGCTCATCGGCCCGATCACACTCGGCAAGTACCTCGATACGGGGCTTATAAAGTGCGTGAACGTCGGCGGTGAAATGGCACCGAAGGCGGATGTCAGACCGATACGCTATGAGTGGGTCAAGGCACTGTATGAGGAGGCAAAGGAGCGAGGCATCGAGTTTTACTTCCACCAGTGCGGCTCCATGTTTTTAAAGGACGGCGAAAACATCGGCAAGTGGAATCTGAACGATCAGATCAAAAGAGCCGAGGAAATACAGCACGAGCTGGAACGGGGCTGAGCCATGCTCGACAGCAGGGGCTCCGGCTTTTGGTCGGATGATTACGACAAAAGCGTCGGGCTTTCCGACGAGGGCGGCACTCGGTGGGGTGCTGCCGATGATAAATTTCCCCCTGTCCACGGCCTCTCGGTCAGCTTCGCCGACGGCTCTCCCTCCGGGAGAGCCAAGTGTCGGGCATGGCGATTATTCTTACGATCCACAACAACTCCCACAACACCGCACCTGACACGGAGGATGATATCATGTACAAATACATAACACTGCGGCAAATGCCCGAGCTCAAGGATGCCGCGGCGGCTTGGTTTCACTCGAAATGGGGCGTCCCGATCTCGGCGTATGCGGAGTGTATGGATGCCTACCTCAGCGGCAACACCGAATACGGATGGTATCTCTGCCTTGCCGATGATCGGATCGTCGGCGGACTGGGAGTTATCGAAAACGATTTCCATGATCGCAAGGATCTGAGCCCGAACGTGTGTGCGGTGTACACCGACACCGAGCACCGATGCAAGGGTATCGCAGGGCGCCTACTCGATATGGCGGTCGAGGATATGCGATCGAAGGGCATTTCGCCTCTGTATCTGCTGACGGATCATGTCGGCTTTTACGAACGCTACGGTTGGGAATTTTACTGCATGGCGCAGGGCGACGGTGAGTCCACCGTGAGCAGAATGTATATTCACAGATAAAGGAGCAAAACGATATGAACTGTCCCGTATGTGAACGTCCGATCACGGACATGAGCTGTGTCTGCGGCTATGATGAGACTGCGGATTTTGTCCGGCACCGCACCGTATCGCTTTTGGGTGCTCAGGACATTTTCAATCGGCGTGTGCTTGAAAGAATGGCGATGCTTGAATCGGAGATCGAAAGGCTGAAAAGTGAGCCCAAAGCAGCGGCGATCGACTACCCTCCGAAAAGTATAGCACCCTCCGGCAAAGCAAAAGCCGCCAGCACCGAGGCCGCAAAGAAAGGCGCCTCGGCACCCTTGCAGACCTCGGACGAATCCGCTGTAAAGGAAACTGTTTTCTTCGGCAGATACGAGCATGGCAACGGTGTTGAGCCGATCGAATGGATAGTCCTCAAAAAGCTTAACGGTTACGCTATGCTTATCAGCAAATATGCGATCGACTGTTACAAATACAATGAGTCGATGTTTGTGAGAGATTGGAGCGCTTCATATCTCCGCAAATGGCTGAACTCCGATTTTCTCAATGCCGCTTTTACGGATAGCGAGCGTAAAAGGATCCCCTTTACCAAGATCAAGATCGGAGAAAACAGTATTAATGACAATGTATGGATCTTGTCTGCCGATGAAGCAGAATTGCTTTTAGGCAACAGGGAAGAAAGGATGTGCAAGGCCACCGAATATGCCAAATCTCGCGGTGCGTATGTAAACTCCGAGGGTGCATCGTGGTGGTGGCTGAGAGATCGTGCATCTAACGGCAAGATATCGATCGTTGATGCAAATGGGGAGATGTCCAAAGCAGGGCCCCTGTTCCCCGTTTCAAGCGGGGCATACCCCACAAGCACAATGGGCACCGTCCGCCCTGTCCTGTATATGAAGCTTTGAAGGCGTAGTCTTATGTGGTTTGTTTTTGCTTTGCTGTCCGCTGTTTTTGCGGCACTGACATCAATACTCGCAAAGGTCGGTATCGACGGCGTTAACTCGAATCTTGCCACGGCGATCAGAACGGTCGTTGTCGTTGCCATGGCTTGGGGAATGGTGTTCGTCACCAATGCCCAGGGCGGTATATCCGACATAAGCAGAAGAAGCTGGATATTCCTTGTGCTGTCGGGTCTGGCTACCGGTGCATCGTGGCTTTGCTACTACCGTGCCTTGCAGCTCGGTGAGGCATCGAAGGTCGTACCCATCGACAAGCTCAGCGTCGTGATAACCCTCGTTTTGGCGTTCGTGTTCCTCCATGAACGCTTCACTCCGAAGTCGCTGATAGGCTGTATTTTGATAACGGCGGGCACGCTCGTCATGGTTTTGTAGCGGCAAAAAATTTTTTGAAAAATTTTAAATTTCCTATTTACAAATTGCAGAAAGGGTGCTATTATAACTGCGTTAGTTAGTTAGTTAGTTAATTAACTAACCATAGTTGGTAGATTTCTTTCTTTCTGTTTTTCTTTATCTTTATTGTTCAGGCAAAAGGCTCTGCTCCGTGCAGGGCCTTTTGTCTATTTGCTTCTCCCTCCTCCGCTAAGGTGTTGAAAATCGGGGGAAGGGGTGGTATAATAATTATTTAGCAATGATAATGATATTGTATTGGAGGTAATCCTTTTGACAAAGATCGATATTTTCTCCGGTTTTCTCGGAGCAGGTAAAACCACGCTTATTCGCAAGCTCATCAAGGAGGCTTACAAGGGTAAGAAGCTCGTCCTCATCGAAAACGAATTCGGTGAGATATCCGTTGACGGCGGCTTTCTCAAGGATGCCGGTGTAGAGATCACCGAGATGAACTCCGGCTGCATCTGCTGCACCTTAGTCGGTGACTTCACCAAGGCTCTTTTGAAGGTCATCGAGGACTATGCCCCCGACCGTATCCTCATCGAGCCCTCCGGTGTCGGCAAGCTTTCCGATGTCGCAAAGGCAGTTGAGGGTATCGAGGGTGCCGAGATCGGCTCCAAGGTCACCGTTGTCGATGCAGGCAAGTGCCGTATGTATATCCGCAACTTCGGTGAATTCTTCAACGATCAGGTATGCAACGCCGATGTCATCGTCCTCAGCCGTACAGGCTGTACCTCGGACGGTAAGGTCATCATCGCTTCCGCACTTCTCACTCAGCTCAACCCCAACGCCACCATCATCACCACCCCCTGGGATCAGATAAGCGGTGAGCAGTTCATGGAGGCGTTTGATCGCACCGTTACCCTGTCCTCCGCTATGAGTGAGCTCAACCGTCAGCACAATGAGCATCCGCATCACGAGCACCATCATGAGCACGGTGAGCACTGCGGCTGCGGTCACGATCACGAGCATGAGCATGACGAGCACTGCGGCTGCGGTCACGATCACGACCACGAGCACCATCATCACGCCGATGAGGTCTTTGTCTCCTGGGGCTGTGAGACTCCCGCAAAGTTCACGGCAGAGCAGATAAAGGACATTCTCTCCAAGCTCTCGGACGAAGAAAGGTTCGGCATCATCCTCCGTGCCAAGGGCTATGTCGACTCCGGTGAGGGCGACTGGGTATACTTCGACTACGTACCCGGTGAGTCCGATATTCGCAGCGGTGCCCCCTCGGTCACCGGCAGAATATGCGTCATCGGCTCGAAGATCAACGAAAAGGCTATAAGGGAGCTGTTCAACATTGGCTGAAAATAGAAACGATGTCCCCGTGTACCTTTTCACGGGCTTTTTGGAATCGGGAAAAACAAAATTCATACAGGAAACGCTTGAGGACGCTCGATTTAACAACGGCGAACGCACCCTGCTCCTTGTCTGTGAGGAGGGTGAGGAGGAGTATGAGCCCGATCAGTTTGCCTCCCCCAACGTTTTCATAAAGGTGCTGGACGGTCTTGAGGAGCTCAGAGCTCAGAATCTCCATGACTGGCTCAAGGAAAACAACTGCGAGAGAGTCGTTATCGAGTACAACGGTATGTGGCTACTCGATGAGCTTTATAATGCGATGCCCGAGGGTTGGCTCATTTATCAGGAGTTCATGTTTGCCGACGCAAGGACTATACTCAGCTACAACGACAATATGCGTCAGCTCGTTTACGATAAGCTCAAGAGTGCGGAGCTTGCGGTCTTCAATCGCTACAACGACGGCATCGACAAGATGACGCTGCACAAGCTGGTGAGAGGTGCATCACGTCGCTGCGATATCGCCTATGAGTACGCCGACAACAAGGTCGTGTACGATGATATCGAGGACCCCCTGCCCTTTGATATCGATGCGGATGTTGTGGAGATCGGTGACGATGACTTTGCGATCTGGTATCGTGATATGTCCGAGGAGCCGAAAAAGTAC
Organism: uncultured Oscillospiraceae bacterium; assembly: GCA_964446815.1. Classification (GTDB taxonomy): domain Bacteria; phylum Bacillota; class Clostridia; order Oscillospirales; family Oscillospiraceae; genus F23-B02. The sequence goes on from CAYUQN010000052.1 coordinate 4,304, forward strand.
GAAAACAAGGTCGTTCGCTTCAAATGTCGCTACTTAAAGCGTAAAAAAGTTCCGACCGGTAATTTCATTGTCGGTCGTCACGTGATGGCTTGCTGTGCCGATGACATTCAGTTTGCCGGCCTGATCTGCAAGTGGGACGAGGCGGATTCCATCGTCGGTGACAGTTGGCATATCCTCACTGCAAGGCTCAATTACAAGTTCAGCGTGGCATACGGAAGAAAGGGTCCGGTGCTGACCTTCCTCTCCGACGAGGATTGCGACGCTCCCGAAAACCCCGTCTCCACCTTCTATTGATATAGTGTGTATAAAGTAAAAGGAACGCAGCTATCTGCGTTCCTTTTTTATTCTATTAATTCCCGACTCCTAATTAGAAGTGAGCTTTCCCATCGGCAAGGCGAGGTACAGTGCCGTGCCGGCTGCTGCGCCGAAGGCACCCTGTATAACATTCATCGGTATGCTTGCAGCGGCACCGTAGCCGTAGCCCAGCAGCCAACATTCATACGCAAAGTAGCCCAATACCATCAGTGCCTCGGCAACGACTCCTGCCGTCACCGCATTAATGAGCTTGTGCTTAAACAGCCCTCTTTTCAGGATGAAGCCTGCTGTCAGTGCCATGACCGCCTTTATCGCAAAGGTGCCCGGTGCGTAGATCGCAGAGCCCACGACGACATCCGCAAGTCCGGAGCCGAGCCCTGCCGCAAGAGCACCCCAGTATGGCCCGAGGGCAAACGCCGACAGCATCACAAGAGCGTCACCGGCATGGATATATCCCCCCGTGCCCGGGGTCGGGATATGCGGAAAAAGAGTTGTCACGCAGCACAATGCCGCAAACATCGCAGAATATACGAGGGTCTTAGTCGTCCTCTGCCGCACTGATCCTCACCGCCCTCTCGATCCTTATGTTCCTAAGGAGTACGGCGGAGCCTATGCTGCGTTCGTAGATCTCGGGAATAACACGTCCGATTATGCCCTCGGCACTCTTTTTGCTCTTGAGGGGACAATTGAGAATATGGGTCTTTACACCGTTTTTGTAGTATTTACAGGGGATCTCCTCAAAGCCGAAGTTCTTGTAGAACTCAAGCGAGGACTCGTAATTGATCTCGGCATCGCTGTACTCGGGGAGCTCGATCAAAAGCCCCTGCTTATCCTTATAGCGTTCTATGATAAGGTGGAGGCTGTTTTCCTTGAAGCCGCCCTCACGGTACCATGGCATAACGCAGAAGTAATTTATAAGCGGATAGCCGTACATACTCCTATGCGAAACAAAGGCATATGCCACAACGACATTGAGCCTGTCATCGCTTATGAGCAGAAGCTCCATTTCCTCACGGCGTATGGCACTCTGAATATTGATATGCGGTACGAGCTCCGGCTTACGGAATTCGTATCGGAGGAGACCGTAATAGCTGCGTATGTCCTTGTTCTTCGCCTTAGTGATTACCAACATTTCCTGTCACCTTTCTTTCGATAATGCCGTTACACCGATATTATACTTCCATGTGGGCAAGGGGGTCAAGTCCCTGCAAGCGTTTGCGGCTAAGATTTGCACGGCTTTAAGGTTTTGACTGAGAGGTCGATTGTTTACCGCACCGGTGTCAGTCGTTGCATTGCAGCTATAAAAATGCTCCGCTCCGGCACTTGGCTCTCCCTATGGGAGAGTCAAGTGTTGGGCATGGCAATAGCTGTTACTGCTGTGCTTTATACAAGGCGGCGTAGATGCCGTTTTTGCTCATGAGCTCATCATGAGTGCCGTACTCGGCAACGCTGCCGTGCTCTATGACCGCAACGTTATCGGCTGCCTTTACGGTCGAAAGCCTGTGGGCGATAATGATCACCGTCCTGCCCTCGCTGAGTCTGTCAAGCGATGCCTGTATCCTCTGCTCCGTAACGGTGTCGAGGGCGCTTGTCGCCTCATCGAGTATGAGTATCTTGGGATTTTTCAGGAACAGTCTTGCTATCGACAGCCTTTGCTTTTGACCGCCGGAGAGCATAACGCCTCTCTCGCCTATATAGCTGTCATAGCCCTGAGGCATTTCCATTATCTCGTTGTGTATCTCCGCAAGACGTGCCGCCTTTTCGATCTCCTCATCGGTGGCATCGGGTCTGCCGTAGCGTATATTGTCACGCACGGTGCCGGCAAACATATAAACATCCTGCTGTATTATGCCCACACTGCGATGCAGTGAGCTTTGAGTGAGCGACCTGACATCCTTGCCGTCTATCCTTATGCAGCCGGAATCGACATCGTAAAACCTGAGTATGAGCTGGCTTATCGTCGTCTTACCGCCACCGGAGGGGCCGATGAGGGCAAGGCATTTGCCCGGCTCGATCTTCAGGCTGACGTTTTTCAAAACCTCCGCCTCGGTATATGCAAAGCTCACGTTATTAAGCTCAACATCACCGACGACCTCGCAAAGCTCCTCTGCATCGGGGGAATCCTCTATGCTCGGCTTCGTATTCATAAGCTCCAAAAATCGACTGAAGCCGGCGGAGCCCTGCATATACTGCTCAATGAACATCGCAAGCTTTCTCACCGGAGTGACGAAGGTGGAGACATACAGCGTAAAGGTTATGAGCTCAATGTAATCCATCGTGCCGTTCATTATGAATATGCCACCTGCCGCAATGACCGCAACGGGCATTATCGACAGGGTGAACTCCATACCGCTTTGGAACAGGCCCATTGCCTTGTAGTAATCGGTTTTGGCGTTCCTGTAAAGTCCGTTTGCCTCGTCGAATTTATCCGCCTCGACAGCCTCGTTTGCAAAGGCCTTGGCTGTTCTGATACCGGAAACGCTGTTTTCGATGGTGGAAAATATAACGCCGGTCTTCTTCTTGACCTCGATATTCGCATCACGCATTTTCATACGCTGGCTGAGGGTAAACCAAATGCACAGCGGCAGGATGATGAGCAGAACGAGTGCAAGCCTCCACTGTATGGTGAACATGAGTATCATCGCACCGACTATCGTAACGGTGCAGATGAGGATATTTTCGGGGCCGTGGTGGGCAAGCTCGGTTATCTCGAAAAGATCGCTTGTTAGGCGGCTCATGACCGTACCCGTGCGGTTTCGGTCAAAGTAATCGAAGCCCAGGCTCTGCACATGGGTAAACAGATCCTTTCGCATATTCGCCTCGATGTGAACGCCCATACGGTGGCCGAGCACCGTTATGATATAGTACAGCACGGACTTTATAAGATACGCCGCGACGAGTATGCACATGACAACGAAAAATGTCTTGAACATATGCTGCGGCAAATAGGTCTGCATTGCGTTTTTGGATATGTAGGGGAACACGAGATCGACCGCAGATACAAACACCGCACAAAGCATATCAATGGCGAAAAGGCGTTTTTCGTCTTTGATATAGCTTATGAAGATGCTCAGCGGCTTTTTTGTGTAATCTTTCATCTTATTATCTCTTCCCTCGCTGCGACCGCAAGGGCATCACAGCGGTTGTTGTATTCGTTTTCGGCATGGCCTCTAACCCAGTGACAGTGAACATCGTGAATATCGCAAAGCTCCAAAAGCCTTGTCCAAAGATCGGGGTTTAAGGCAGGCTTTTTATCCGCCTTCCTCCACCCGTTTTTTCGCCATGATATCGCCCAGCCCTTACTGAGTGCATCAATGACGTATTTTGAATCGGAATACAGCTCAACGGTGCAGGGCTCTTTAAGTGCCTCAAGTGCGGAGATGACACCGAGAAGCTCCATACGGTTGTTGGTCGTCTCCTTCTCGGCACCGGAAAGCTCCTTTTCCTTGCCGTTGTAGCAAAGTATCGCACCCCAGCCCCCGGGCCCCGGATTGCCGGAGCAGGCACCGTCGGTATAAACGGTGACAGTCTTCATCGACCGTACCCCATTCTTTCGTAGCGGCTTTTCATCATCTCATATTCCTCTTTGTCGATAAGTCCGTTTTTGTAAAATGCATCAAGCTGCTCTAAGCGTCTCTCATGATCGTGACCGGTGCTTGCCTGCATACAGTCGGAGTCGTAATACTGACGCTGCGGCGGAGTATAGCTCGCTTGGGTATACTGCCGCTGCGGCGGTGCAACGGGACGCTGCACATTCCGAGGCTTATCGGATGCCTTGTTTGCCTTCGATTTCTTGTCGGCGTATACGATAAAAGCGACAAAGGCGATCGGGATCGCTATAGTCAGCAAAATGCCGAGGGAGACCGGCACGGCCTCTGCGATTATATCAAGGAAGAATATGAGTATCACGCCTATCCAAATGAATCTCGATAAGCAGCCCTTGTTTTCTTTTTTGCTTCCGTTTTTGTTTTCGTTCATTCCCGACCTCCTTATCGATATCGTAATGTCCGTCGTTGCGTCGCAGCTATAAAAATGCACTGCACACGCCCTCTCAGTCAGCCTATCCCAAAGGGAGAGCCAAGGGACGGTGCGGCAATAGTTGTTAGTGCCGACGGTGGATTTGACTATGTGCAAATCCACCGTCAACTGTCAACTATTCTGCGTTTCTTCCTCGTCCTTTTCCGCAGTGGCGACGGATATGACCTTGGCACCCTCGGTAAGTCTCATGACACGAACGCCCTGAGTCGCTCTGCCGAGAACGCTTATCGTGCCGATATCCATACGGATCATCGTACCGTCATCGGATATGACAAGCAGATCCTCCTGTCCCGATACGACCTTGACATCCGCAACAAGGCCGGTCTTTTCGGTGACATTGTAGCTCTTAACGCCCATGCCGCCACGATTCTGAACGGAAAATTCCGCAACATCGGTACGCTTACCGTAGCCGTTTTCGGTGATGGACAGCAGGGCACTGCCCTCTGTCGCTATCGCAGCACCGACAACAAGATCGCCCTCACGCAGTCTTATGCCGCGAACGCCGACTGCGTCTCTGCCCATTGCCCTGACATCGTTTTCGTCAAAGCGGATGGACATACCGTCCTTGGTGGTGATGAGGATATCGCATTTTCCGTTAGTCTGCAAAACGGTCATCAGCTCATCGCCCTCGTCAAGAGAAAGGGCTCTTATGCCGTTGGAGCGGATATTCTTAAACAGGCCTTGAGCAGTCCTCTTTACGGTGCCCTGCCTCGTCACGAACATGAGGAAGCTTTCCTCCTCAATGCCTCTGCCCGCTATCATCGCACTGACCTTTTCGCCGGGCTCTATCGGAATGATATTGACTATATTGCTGCCTCTTGCACTGCGTCCTGCCTCGGGTATACGGTAGCCCTTGCGGACATAGACCTTGCCCAGATTCGTAAAGAACAGGAGATTGTCATGCGTCGATGCGGTGAACACCGTTTCGACATAATCCTCATCCCTTGTTGCCATGGCACGAACGCCCTTGCCGCCTCTGCCCTGAGCCTTATACTCACTTGAGGGCAAACGCTTGATATAGCCGTTATGGGTGAGTGTATATACGCAGTCCTCCTCGTCGATAAGATCCTCGATATCGATCTCGTCCTCGACATCCTGTATCTCGGTTTTACGCTCATCGCCGTACTTATCACGAATTGCGATAAGCTCATCCCTCAGCACTGCCTTTATCTTCTCGGGATCGGCGAGCAGCTCCTTGTAATACGCTATCTTCGCCTCAAGCTCATTGTATTCATTTTGCAGTCTCTCACGGTCAAGACCCTGCAGGGCCTTGAGTCGCATATCGAGTATCGCCTGAGCCTGAACGTCACTCAAGCCGAAACGCTCCATAAGATTCTGCTTTGCATTATCGTAGCTGTTTCGGATGATGCGGATGACCTCATCGATATTGTCCTGTGCGATGATGAGACCCTCCAAAATGTGAGCCCTTTCCTCTGCCTTACGGAGATCGTACTTCGTTCTGCGAACTATAAGCTCCTCCTGGA
>CAYUQN010000053.1:0-10128 GCA_964446815.1 uncultured Oscillospiraceae bacterium
TTATACTCGGTAACCGCTTTGAGATACGCTTCCGGGTCACCGTTCAGCACAAGGTTGGCATACGCCAGCGGATCGTTGAGTGCAGTTAATGGAAATCATACTGCCATCGTTGAACTTCAGCTCCACGCAGCCGCTATCCATATTGAACGCACAGGATAATATCTTTTTCATCCGCTATACCTCCGCCTATGTTAGTGTGTACACACATTATAGCATAGCTTTGATATACTTTTCAACAGGTCTGGCAAAATTTGCTGTAAAATAATGCAACTTTTTTATGAACACACACCGTTTGATCGTTTTTGCTGTGTTGAACGAACTCCACATCGTAATACCTGATGATTCACTTTACGATTTCGTTTGTAAATTTACGAAACCGCAAAGAAATATGCTTTTTAATAAACTGTGTTCATTGTGCCGTAATTCACTGCATGATAGCGAGATTATGCGAGTACGATAACTTTTTCACCTATCCCACAATCCTCGCCTTATAAAGCAAAAAACAGGCACTTTTCAACCCTTAAACGCACAAAAACAGGCGACACCCAACCAAAGTTGAATGTCGCCTGTTTTGTTGTCCAATTCTGTTTGCAGTTGCCGATTTCGTAATTTCTCAAATTACTGTTTTATCAGCACACAGCTATAGCTCAGCGTTTTTTCGGCTTCTGTTCAATAATATTCGTTTCCTCATATGCCGTAGGCATATATATCATCCGTTACCGCCTGTAACGGATATCGTTGCAAAAATCCTCCTTTGCCTTGCAGACAAAGGAGGATTTATTTGCGTGGTGCCGGTGGTGGGACTCGAACCCACACGATGTCGCCATCGGCGGATTTTGAATCCGCTACGTCTACCATTCCATCACACCGGCAAGTGCTTTGTTAGTATATATCATCCTTAAACATTTTTCAAGTCATTTTTCTGTAATTAATCTGTAATTGTAATAAAAATTTTATACTTTTCCTCTACCATATTTGATAAAAATATGTTACAATATCAAAATGTAAAATTATGATGAAAGAGGCGTAACCATGAAAAAGATACTCGTCCTTGAGGATGAACCGAATATCCGCAGTTTTGTGGTAATAAACCTCCGCCGCAACGGATATGAGCCTATCGAAGCCGAAAACGGTGCCGAAGCTATTAAGCAGCTCGAAAAGAATCCCGATATAAGTCTTGCCCTTTTGGATGTTATGCTCCCCGATATCGACGGCTTTGAGGTTTGCAGGCGTATCCGTGCCTCCGGCTCTAAAATCGGTATCATTATGCTCACCGCCAAAAGTCAGGAGATCGATAAGGTCACCGGACTTATGACCGGTGCCGACGATTATGTGACTAAGCCCTTCTCCCCTGCCGAGCTAACCGCACGTGTCGATGCCCTTGTCAGACGACTTGACAACAGCCACGTTCAAAAGCCCAGCTATGAAATATCAAGCGGTCCCTTTATGCTCAACACCCGTAACCGCACTCTTGAAAAGGATTGCCGCCGCTTAAAGCTTACCCAGATAGAATACCTGCTCATGAAGCTTTTCATGGAAAACCCCGGTCGTGCCATGTCTCGTGAGGATATTCTCAAAGCCGTTTGGGGTGAGGATTTCTCCGGTGAGCTCAAGACCGTCGATGTCAACATCAGGCGTTTGCGTATCAAGATTGAGAGTGACCCAACGGAGCCCGAATACCTCACTACAGTTTGGGGATACGGCTACAAATGGGGCTACTGATGCATTGGAGTTTAAATGAGTTTTAAGAATCTTAAAGGGCAGCTTCTTGCCTCAAGCATTATCGCAGTTATACTCGTTGCCTGCTTTATCGCTTTTGCGGCAAACGGTTATATCGTATTTTCGATCATACTTGCCTGTATTATCGCAGCCTACATAGTTGCCGTGAACGTTTGGTTCGATGTCTATGTCAGCAGACCTATACAGTCGCTGACCGATACGGCAAAGCGTATCGCCTCCGGAAGCTACGGTATCAAGGCAACCAAGTTTGCCGACAATGAGATCGGTGAGCTCGCGGATGAGATGAACGAAATGTCAGTAAAAATCGCTGAGGGTGACAAGGCAACGACGGAGTTCATTTCGCAGATATCGCATGAGCTGAGAACTCCCCTCACTGCAATATTGGGTTGGAGCGAGACCATGCAATACGATCCCGCTATTCAGGGTGACTCGCTTCGTGGTATCAAGATCATTACCAAGGAAGCCGACAGGCTTACAAGTATGGTTACCGATCTGCTCGTGTTTACCCGTATGCAGGACGGTAGGTTCAATCTTCGTATAGAGCTTATCGATGTTGCGGCGGAATTCGAGGACTCCGTTTTCACCTACGGCAACATGATGAGACAGGCAAATATCGAGCTTCATTACGAAGCTCCCGATTACGATATTCCTCTCATTGCCGGTGATGCCGAACGCTTACAGCAGGTGTTTTTGAATCTGCTTGACAATGCGGCAAAGCACGGCGGTGAGGGCAAGGATGTTGAGGCTTGTATCACAGCCGATAACGATTTTGTCACCATCACTTTGAGGGATCACGGTCCCGGTATTCCGGAAGCGGAGCTTCCCTACGTTAAAAAGAAGTTTTATAAAGGCAGTTCAAAAAGCAGAGGCAGTGGCATAGGTCTGGCGGTTTGCGATGAGATCATTCTCAAGCACGGCGGTACCCTTACCATCGGCAATGCCGAGGGCGGCGGTTGTATCGTGACGATAAAGCTTCCCCTCCCCAAGAACTGACGGGTATTTTTTAATATGTCAAACAGCAATAAAAATTCAGTCGCTTTTAAAACTTCGATAGGCGGTCAGGCTCTTATCGAAGGTATCATGATGCAGGGTCCCAAAAAACGTGCAATAGTTTGTCGCAATGACAAGGGTATCGTTGAGAAGGTCACGGATGTTGTTTCTCCCGGTGAAAGGTGTGCTCTTTGGAAGCTCCCCTTTTTCCGTGGGATCGCAGGCTTTGTCTCGTCGATGGTAAACGGTGTCAAGGCAATATCCTATTCCGCCGAGCAGCTTCCCGAGGATATGCAGGAGGAGCCCGATAAGCTCGATCTTTGGATAGAAAAGCATTTTTCCGATGAAACAGCTCAAAAGCTCATCATCGGTATCGCCGTTGTTTTGGGTATCGCTCTTTCGCTTTTCCTGTTCCTCTTTATTCCGACGGTCATCGTCGGTCTCATTCCCGGTCTTAAAGAGAGCTTTTACTGGCGTACCCTGGTCGAGGGCCTTGTAAAGATAGTGATATTCTTCCTCTATCTCATTCTTTGCTCTAAACTTAAAGATATGAAGCGGCTCTTTGCCTATCACGGTGCCGAGCATAAAACAATATTCTGCTACGAAAAAGGGCTTCCGCTTACTGTCGAGAACGTTCGTCCTCAGTCGAGGCTGCATCCCAGATGCGGTACAAGCTTTATCTTCGTCGTGCTGATAATCAGCATATTTACCGGCTCGTTCATCCATGTATCCGGTACGCTTGCAAGAACAGGGCTCAAGCTTCTCATTCTGCCGATAATCGTCGGTATCAGCTATGAGATAAACCGTTGGGTAGGCAGACATGACAACAAGTTCTCCTCTGCCCTCTCGTGGCCCGGTAGGCAGATGCAGCGTATCACGACAAATGAACCCGATGATGATATGATAGAATGTGCTATCAGAGCACTTGAGCTTGTTATCCCGGAGGAAGCAGGCTCGGATAAATGGTAAGGAATTATTAACGATGCCGAAAACATATAACGATATATATTTTTCCGTCAGAAAACAGCTCAGAGAAAGCGGAATTGAGGCGTTTGCCCTCGAAGCAAGGATACTCGTTGCCTCAGCAGCCGGTAAGACTACCGAGGAGCTTATGCGTGACCTCAATCTCTACACCTCCGATGCCATCGAAAAAAACGCTATGGATATGCTCTCCCGTAGACTTATGGGTGAGCCTCTTGCGTATATATCCGGTGCTTGGGAGTTTTACGGTCTGCCTATGACGGTCACTCCCGATGTGCTCATTCCGAGGATGGACACCGAGGTGCTTGTCGATGCGGCTCTTGACCGGATAAGGGCAAAGGGCATGAAGGCAAGAGTTTTGGATCTCTGTTGCGGAAGCGGCTGCATAGCCTGTGCTATATCCAAGGAAATGCCTGCTTCAAGGCTCGTTGCCGCAGACATAAGCCTCCCTGCTCTGGATGTTTGCAGACGGAATATTAAAGACAACAAGCTGTCCTCAAGGGTCATTACGATGAACGCCGATGCCGCCACATGGCCTCCGATGAGCATCGGAAGCTTCGATCTTATAGTTTCGAATCCTCCCTATATCGCATCGGCTGAGCTCATGGGCCTTGACGGCTCCGTCAGAGATTATGAGCCTCTCGGTGCTCTTGACGGCGGCGAGGACGGTCTTGATTTTTACAGGGCTATCATTAAATATTGGACTATTACCTTGCGTCCCGATGCCCAGATCATGTTTGAGGTCGGTGAAGGACAGGCTGCGGCAGTCAAGGAAATGCTCCTGAAGGCAGGATACATTTCCGTGAGCAGCAAATACGATACGCTCGGGGTTGAGCGTGTTGTTATCGGACAGTGGAAAAACGAATACTGATATAGAGGTGTACTTAAATGGCTGAAAAGAAAAAGGCTCCAATTTCAACTCACGGACAATCATCCGACAAGAAAAAGGCTCTTGAAACCTGTATCGCACAGATAGAGAAAAACTACGGCAAGGGTGCCATCATGAGGCTCGGTGACGATATCCCCGTCAATGTCGAGGCTCTGACCACCGGTTCCCTTTCACTCGACCTTGCTCTCGGTATCGGCGGCGTTCCCAAGGGACGTATCGTTGAGATATACGGTCCCGAGGCTTCCGGTAAGACGACTCTTGCACTGCACGTTGTCGCCGCTGCTCAGAAAGCAGGCGGTGAAGCTGCATACATTGACGTTGAGCACGCTCTCGAGCCCGCTTACGCAAGGGCTTTGGGTGTTGATATCGACAGCTTGCTGATCTCCCAGCCCGACACCGGCGAACAGGCACTTGACATTACCGAAAGCTTGGTGCGTTCCTCCGCCGTTGACGTTGTTGTAGTTGACTCCGTTGCCGCCCTCATTCCCCGCATTGAGCTTGAGGGTGAGATGGGCGATACCGTTGTCGGTGCCCTTGCACGTCTTATGTCTCAGGCAATGCGCCGTTTGGCAGGCTGTATAGCCAAAAACGGCTGTACCGTCATTTTTATAAACCAGCTCCGTCAGAAGATCGGTGTTATGTACGGTAACCCCGAGACCACTCCCGGCGGTCTTGCTCTTAAATACTACGCCTCCGTTCGTATAGATGTCAGGCGTACCGAGACCCTCAAGGTCGGCGGTGAAATGATCGGAAACCGTACAAGGGCAAAGGTCATTAAGAACAAGTGTGCTCCTCCGTTCAAAGAGGCCGAGTTCGATATCATGTACGGTGAGGGTATTTCCAAAGTCGGTGAGATAATCGATCTCGGTGTCAAGCTTGAGCTTATCGACAAGGCAGGAGCATGGTTTACCTGCAACGGTCAGCGTATACAGGGTCGTGATGCCGTCAAGGAATATCTGCTTGCCAATCCCGATGTTATGGATAAGCTGGAGCAAGAGATCCGTGACAATGCCCACAAGCTTATGAGTCCCCAGGCTAAGAAGGCTGCTCAGGCAGCAGGTCGTGCGGTAGATATCTCCGCCGATGATTTTGAAGGGTAATCAAAGTGACGGTCACCCAACTGAAGCAAACCTCTCCCGAGAGATTTACCGTAGTATTCGACGAGGGAGAGGAGCTCAAAACAACGCTTTCCGTACTGACGGAGTTTTTTCTCAGTGTCGGAACGGTTCTTGACGATGAGCGGTACAGGGCTCTATGTGCCGCCTCCTCCCTATCGTTATGCAAGGCAAGAGCATTGAGGATAATAAATGCAAGACCTATGTCGCAAAAGGAGATGCGTACCCGTCTTATTGAAAAGGGTGAGGATCCCGACAATGCCGAGCTCTGTGCTCTCTGGCTTTGTGATATGGGGCTTATAAACGATGAGTACTATGCCGCATCGCTTGTCAGGCATTATGCCGCAAAAGGCTACGGTAAGTCGAGGATAGTTCAGGAGCTTAAAAGGCACGGCATCGACCGTGATATGTGGGACACCGCACTTTTGCAAATGCCGCAGCAGGATGATCGTCTGCGGAGCTTTATCGCCGCAAGGCTTAGCGATCCCGATGACAGGGCCCAGGTTCAAAGGGTATCCAATGCCCTTTTCAGACGCGGTTACTCGTGGGACGAGATACGCCATGCGATAAACACTTATAAATGCGAGGAATTTCAATGAACAAAAGCATTGCACTGATTTCACTCGGCTGTGCAAAGAATCTTGTAAACAGCGAGCAAATGCTTTATCTTTTGGATGAGGCAGGTTATGTCCTCTCCCCCGATCCCGACGGTTGCGATGCCGTCATAATCAACACCTGCGGATTTATAGATGCCGCAAAAAGCGAAGCGATAGATACCATTTTGCAGATGGCGGAGCTTAAAAAAGCCGGTCGTCTGTCTAAGATAATCGTAGCAGGCTGTCTCCCCGAAAGATACCGTGAGGAGATAAAAGCCGAGCTTCCGGAGATCGATGCGATACTCGGTGTCGGCAGCTTTGCCGATATCGTTACCGCACTTAACGAGGTGTTCGAAGGCGGTAAGCCGGAATACTTCGGTGACAAGAACGCTCCCGTCGATGAGCTGCCGAGAATCGTTAGCACCGGACCTTCCTGGGCATATCTCAAGATAGCCGAGGGCTGCAATAATTTCTGTGCCTTCTGTGCTATCCCCTACATAAGGGGCAGGTATCGCTCAAGGACTATGGAAAATATTCTTGAGGAAGCAAATGAGCTTGTCGAACACGGTGTTAAGGAGCTCATCCTTATAGCTCAGGATATCACCAAGTACGGTACCGATCTCTACGGCAAACGCTCCCTTGCACTCTTGTGTTCCAAGCTCTCCGAGATCAAGGGTGTTGAGTGGATCAGGCTGCACTACACCTACCCCGATCAATTCGATGACGAGCTTATAGATGAGATAGCCCGAAATGACAAGATAGTCAAGTATCTTGATATCCCAATTCAGCACATAAACGACGGTATATTGAAGGCGATGAACCGCCACGGTACCGGTGAGGATATTCGCAAGCTCTTTAAAACTCTCAGAGAGCGGATACCCGATCTCGTCCTCCGCACAAGTATCATAGCCGGTCTACCCGGTGAGGGTGAAGCGGAATTTGAGGAACTGTGCGACTTCCTCCGTGAAGCCAAGATAGAACGTGCCGGTGTATTTCCGTTCTCCCCCGAGGAGGGAACTCCGGCTGCTGAAATGGATCACGTTGATTTTGACGAAGCAAGCCGTAGAGCGGAGCTTATCATGGAGCTTCAAGCCGATATTATGGACGACTTCTGCAATGCTCAGGTCGGTAAGACGCTTCCCGTCTTGTGCGAGGGCTACGATGAAGAGCAACGGATGTTCTACGGTAGAAGCTATGCCGATTCTCCCGATATCGACGGTCTTGTTTATTTCGACGGTGCCGGTTGTGAGGGTAATATAGTCAATGTTAATATAAGTGCCGTTGCGGATGGCGGTTTTCTTATAGGTGAAGAAGTTTAAACTTAGGGGGGCATACTTATGACTACGGCTAACAAATTGACTCTCGCACGTATTGTTTTGATTCCCGTCTTTTTGGTACTGATGTACTTGGGACTTGTTTATTTCGCTTTTGCGGCATTTATCATTGCCTGCATCACCGATTATGTTGACGGTCATATTGCAAGGAAGTACAATCAGATCACAGATTTCGGCAAATTCATGGATCCTCTTGCGGACAAAATGCTTGTTCTTTCCGCTATGTGTTACTTTGTTGAGGTCGGTCTCATGCCCGGTTGGGTTGTTGCGATAGTGCTGTTCCGCGAATTCGGTGTCTCCGGTCTCAGACTCATTGCCGTTGAGCAGGGTGTCGTTATCGCCGCTGCATGGTCGGGTAAGATCAAGACCTTTGCAACAATGGTCTGTCTCTGTATCATGATGCTTGCCGGTGAAGCTTGGTTCCCTGCTCCCGATGTCATCTGCGTTATCTGTTGGTGTGTCATCCTGATCACCACCCTGTATTCCGGTATCGAATACTTTGCTAAGAATATCGGCGTATTCCGTCATCCCTCTTAAAAAGGAGAATAAATATGAAGCTTTATAATTCAGCTACAAGAAAAAAAGAGGATTTTGTTCCTCATGATCCCGATATCGTGAGAATGTATACCTGCGGTCCTACGGTATATCACTTCGCTCATATCGGTAATCTGCGTTCATATATCATGGAGGATGTTCTCGAAAAGCACCTTCGCTATGTCGGGTACAATGTTAAGCGTGTTATGAACATTACCGATGTCGGTCACCTCACAAGTGATGCCGATGAGGGTGAGGATAAGATGCTTAAAGGTGCAAAGCGTGAGAATAAGTCTGTTATGGATATCGCAAGATTCTACACCGAGGCTTTCTTCTCCGATTGCAATAAGCTCAATATAAAGACTCCAGATGTCGTTGAGCCAGCTACCAATTGCATCGATGAGTATATCAACATTATAAGCACTCTTATTGATAAGGGCTATGCTTATTTTGCAGGCGGAAACGTATACTTCGATACCTCTAAGCTCGAACGTTACTATATCTTTAACGACTTCAATGCCGAGGATCTTGACGTTGGTGTTCGTGAGGGCGTTGAGGAAGATACCAACAAGCGTAACAAAAACGACTTTGTGCTTTGGTTTACCAAATCCAAGTTCGAGGATCAGGCTCTTAAATGGGACTCCCCTTGGGGTGTCGGCTATCCCGGCTGGCACATTGAGTGCTCCGGTATATCTATCAAGCACCTCGGTGAGTATCTTGACATTCACTGCGGCGGTATCGACAATGCATTCCCCCATCACACCAACGAGATCGCTCAGTCCGAGTCCTTTATCGGTCATAAGTGGTGCAATTACTGGATGCATGTCATGCATCTCAACACCAATAACGGTAAGATGAGTAAGTCTAAGGGTGAGTTTTTGACTGTCAAGCTCCTTGAGGATAAGGGCTACGATCCCCTCGCCTATCGCCTGTTCTGCCTGCAAAGCCACTACCGCAAGTCTCTTGTTTTCACTTGGGAAAATCTCGATAACGCTCAGGGCGTTTACAATAAGCTCATAGCAAAGATCGCAGCACTCAAGCCCGATGATGGTGAAGTAGAAGTCGAGGCTTTCGATGCACTCAAGGCAAAGTTCATTGCCGCACTTGACAATGATCTCAACACTTCCCTTGCTATCACTGCAGTATATGATGTTCTCAAGTATAAGACGAATGATGCAACTAAGCTTGCTGTCCTTGCCGATTTTGATAAGGTGCTGAGTCTTGACCTTATCGCAAAGGCTGATGCAAAGCGTGAGGAGCTGAAGCGTCATGCTGTCAGCGGTAATGCTGAGTTCACGGTCGTTGCCGAGGACGGTACTCCCGATGCGGAGATCGAGGCTATGCTCAAGGCAAGAGCAGCCGCCAAGAAGGAAAAGAATTTTGCCGAAGCCGATAGGATCCGTGACGAACTCAAGGCTAAGGGCATTGAAGTCACCGATATTCCCAACGGTGCTAAGTGGAAAAAGCTTTGATCATTTAAATCTTAAAGCCGCAGCGTAAGCTGCGGCTTAACTTTTTGTAGTTGACCGTTTTTTAATAAGAAAAGAGCCGTCTGATGTGGGGCAGACGGCTCTCGTTTTTTGATTGCCTATTAGAACTTGATGTTGGCGGGCTTTCTGTCAAACATTCCGTTGACCTGCTTGTATGCCCAGCCGAGTACCTTCTGGTCGAGGTTCCAGAAATAAACCACGAACAGGATACCGACGGTCATAGAAAGCACCTTAAAGGTTTTTTTGCAAACATTGCACATATTGCTTATTCTCCTTTACGAGCTTTTTTGAGTGCCAAATTATGATCGTTCGATCACTTGGCCCTGTCGCTTCTTGCTTTTTCACCCAGCCCGATTTTATGACAGCTTAATGCTACCCGGTCGGGCTGAGCTGAACAGATTAGAACGCTCTTAATGCGTAACTAAAAATTACTTCTTTGCAAGACCCTTCTGGCGAGCA
>CAYUQN010000054.1:0-10020 GCA_964446815.1 uncultured Oscillospiraceae bacterium
ATGCCGACTGCGATACCGGAGATAATGGTGGTAGCGGAACCGGTCTCGGACTGCTTAGCGATCTTCTTAACGGACTTGTAATCGCCGGAGGTGTAGACCTCGGTGACGATACCGATAACGAGACCGACGGCAAGACCTGCGATAATAGCCCAAGCTGCATTGAGGTTACCGAGCATGAGCTTGCTGAATACGACGGAAGCGATAACAACAAGCAGAGCGGAAACATAAGAGCCCATCTTGAGTGCGGTGTGGGGGTTGGAGCCGTCCTTGCCGCGAACGAAGAAGGTCGCAATGATGGAAGCGAGGATACCGCAAGCGGAAATAACGAGGGGGAAGAGAACGTTCATAGACTCGTTAGTGAAGTTAACAAGAGTGCTGCTTGCGATGCCGAGGGTCATTGCGGAGACGATAGCGCCGACATAGCTTTCGAAGAGGTCTGCACCCATACCTGCAACGTCACCGACGTTGTCACCGACGTTATCTGCGATAACAGCGGGGTTACGGGGGTCATCCTCGGGGATGCCTGCCTCGACCTTGCCGACAAGGTCGGCACCGACGTCGGCAGCCTTGGTGTATATACCGCCGCCAACACGGGCGAACAGTGCGATGGAGGAAGCACCGAGGGAGAAGCCGAAGAGGACATCGGTGCTTTTGGTGATGATGAACAGAACGCTTGCACCGAGAAGACCGAGACCGACAACGCACATACCCATAACGGAGCCGCCGGAGAAGGCAATGGCAAGAGCCTTGTTCATTCCGTGCCGAGCTGCATTAGCGGTGCGGACGTTAGCCTTGGTAGCAACGTTCATACCGATGTAGCCGGCAAGAATGGAGAACAGAGCACCGCAAAGGAAGCATACTGCGGTGATCAAGTTGCCGAGACCGACCCATATAGCGACAAACAAAACTACTATAAAAATTGCAAGGATCTTGTATTCGGCATACAGGAAAGCACGAGCACCGTCACTGATATTGCCGGCAATTTCCTTCATGCGGTCGTTACCTGCATCCTGCTTACCTACATAGACGATCTTGTAGAAAGCGAAGACGAGAGCGAGAACCGCCATAACGGGGGCAAGATAGATAAGCTTATCCATCAAATGTTCACTCCTATTTCTTTAGGTTGGATTTTTGCTTCAATAGCAATTATGTATTTTATACTATGAACGGATTAAAAGCAATTCAATTTTTGTTTGTTTTAGTGCAGTTTTTACAAATTTATCACATTTAACGAAAGATTCACATTTTCGAATGACAAAGTGTGCAAAAACAACAAAAGCCAAAACATTAACGATAATTCTTTAACGCAAAAGTGCTGTATTATCAGTAAATTTACAATTGATTAAAATATTTGTTGGATTTCGGATTGAAATTTGCGGCAACACCTTATATAATAGGCACATATCATTTTGCAGAGGGAAAACGGAATGTTTATATTGATATACATTTTCATCGCACTTGCGGTGATCTCGACCTTGTTAACGGTGCTTTTGACTTCACTTGCAGGTGCCGGACTGTCACTTTTGTGGATAGTGCCGCTGCTGCTTTTGGGCTACTACCTTGCATGGCATATCGTCTATGCGACGTTTATGTATCTCGGTACGCAGCTTTTTGTCGATCTCAATAAGCCGCAGTCCAAGCCGTCGAAGTTTTGCCGCTGGCACCTTGACCAGATCGCAAAGGTCGCTTGCTATTACATGGGAGCAAGGATCCATGTGACGGGGGAGGAGCTTATACCCAAGGATGAGCGTTTTCTCATCGTTTGCAATCACAGGTCGTTTTTCGATCCTGCCGTAATGGTTGCGTCACTTGATAAGCATGGGATAATCTATATCTCCAAGCCGAGCAATTTCAGGATATTCGTCGGCGGACGACTGATGCACAAGAGTGGGTGCCTTGCACTTGAGCGTGAGAATAACAGACAGGCACTCGGAGTTATAAAGCGTGCGGTCGAGATAATCGATCAGGATGTCGGATCGATATGCATTTATCCCGAGGGCACTCGCAGCAGGACGGAGGAGCTCAATCCCTTCCACGCAGGATCGTTTAAAATCGCACAAAAGGCAGGAGTACCGGTGGTGCTTGCCGCTGTCAGAAATACCGAGCTTGTAATGCGTAACGCAGGACGTAGAACGACACAGGTTTATCTTGACATAATCGGAACGATCGATGCCGAATACGCCAAGACCCACACCACGAGGGAGACTGCGGATCTTGCAAGTCAGAGAATAGATGAGTATTTGAAAAAGGTCAGGAAGGAGACCGAAGTCGGCGGATGCTGAAGCTTTTAAAATATCTCAAAAAAACCGAATGGCTGTTTTTCACCCTGAGCCTTGTTTTCATCATGGCTCAGGTTTGGCTTGACCTGAAGCTCCCCGACTATATGTCGGAGATAACCAAGCTTGTCGAAACGGAAGGCAGCAAAATGAGCGACATATGGACTGCCGGCGGTATGATGCTGCTTTGCTCCTTAGGGAGCCTTGCATCGTCTGTGGCAGTCTGCTTTTTTGCGTCCAAGATAGCAGCGGGCTTTTCGAGAAGATTACGCAGAGCAGTGTATTATAAGGTTCAGTCCTTCTCCGAAAGTGAGATAAGCGGATTCTCGACGGCGAGCCTTATAACCCGATCTACAAACGACGTTATGCAGGTGCAGATGCTCATAGTAATGTCGATGCAGGTGGTAATAAAGGCACCGCTCATGGCGGTATGGGCTATAACCAAGATAGCGGGCAAGGCGTGGCAGTGGACACTGTCGACGGCAATAACCGTAGTGGTGCTCATTCTGCTCATGGCACTGATCCTTGCGATAACCTTCCCCCGTATGCGTAAGGTGCAGTGGCTACAAGATGGGCTAAACCGCTCCGCAAGGGAGAATCTGACCGGCATCAGAGTTGTAAGAGCCTTTAACGCAGAGAGGTATCAGCATAGGAAATTCCAAAAGAGCAATACCGAGCTTATGGAAAATCAGCTTTTCGCAAACAGAGCACTTGTATTCATAAGTCCATTTATGACCTTGGCTATGAACCTTCTCAATATGTCGATATATTGGATAGGAGCAATGCTCATAAACTCCGTCGTCGCAAACGGGGCGGAGGCTGTAGCGGAGCGAGTTACCATATTTGCGGATATGATAGTGTTCATGTCGTATGCAATGCAGGTCATAGGCTCATTCCTCATGATGGCGGCGGTGTTCGTAGTAGCACCGAGAGCACTTATATCGGCAAACAGAATAAACGAGGTTCTGGATACCGTACCATCGGTAAAAGAGGGAAGCGGAACCGCTGTTGACAGCGATATTGTCGGTATGTGCCTCCTTGACCGTGACGGTGATAAGGATGCGGTCATCGATCTTCAAAATATCACAAGCTTTTGGAGCGGAGACTCCCTGATAACGATACGAAACGAAAAGAGCTCAAAGCGTATGCTTGAGTTTGAAAACGTAAGCTTCCGCTATAAGGACGGCAGCGGCGATGCCATAAGCGACATCAGCTTCACCGCCGATAGGGGTGAGACCGTTGCGATCATCGGCTCCACGGGCTCGGGTAAATCGACATTGGTAAACCTGATCCCGAGATTTGTCGATCCCACCGAGGGCAGAGTGCTGATAGACGGCATAGACGCAAGGGAGTACAGCTTCGATCAGCTAAGCCAAAGGATAGCCTTTGTTTCGCAAAAGCCCGTAATGTTCAGCGGAACGGTAAAGTCCAATGTCGCAATGGGCTCAACTGCGGATGAAAGCCTGCTTTCAAAGGCACTGAAAATAGCACAGGCGGAGGAATTCGTCGGTGCTATGGAGGAAAAGGAAAACTCAAGCATTGCAAGAGGCGGCACCAACATCTCCGGAGGTCAGCGTCAGAGGCTTGCGATAGCAAGGGCGTTGTGCCGCCACTCGGATATTCTTGTGCTTGACGATTCATTTTCCGCACTTGACTTTAAGACCGACCGTCAACTCAGAGAGGCACTGAAAAGTGAGCTTCGGGATACAACGGTCGTCATCGTTGCACAGCGTATAGGAACGATAATGTCTGCGGATAAGATAATAGTAATGGACGAGGGCAAGATCGTCGGAGCAGGCACTCATAAGGAGCTTATGAGAAGCTGCACCGTATATAAGCAGATCGCCCTGTCACAGCTTTCGGAGGAGGAGCTTGCCATATGAGTAATCCTGCACCGAAAACAAAAGCGGCACAGAAGCCGAAAAATTTCAAGTCCGCCATAAGGGACATATATAAATACTGTAAGCCGTGGTACATACCCATAGTGATCTCACTTGTGTTCGCCTTAGGTACTACGGTGCTGTCGATCGTTGCACCGGATAAGATGGCAGACCTCACGAACTCGATAAGCAAGGGCTTGGTCACCGGTGTTGATACCGAAGGTGTCAAAAGTGCGATAATCTCCATACTTATAATATATATTGCATCGGGACTTTTAAGCTGCATTTCAAATTATCTGATGATCAGCGTGATGCAACGACTGTCATGGAGCCTCAGAAAGAATATTTCCGAGAAAATAAACCGAATACCGCTCAGCTACTTTGACAAGGTAAGTGTCGGTGATGTTATGAGCCGCATAACGAACGATGTCGACACCCTGTCATCCACCTTGAATTCGAGCATTACCGGCTTCACACAGGGCTTTGCACAGTTCTTGGGCGTTACCGTTGTAATGCTGTTTTGCAATTTCACTCTTGCGGCAACGGCGATGGGCTCATCGGTGCTGGGCTTTGTGTTCATGTTCGTGGTCATAATGCGTTCTCAAAAGTATTTCAGAAGTCAGCAGAGTAACCTCGGTGCCATAAACGGCTATATAGAGGAGACCTATACCGGCTATGACACGCTTCGCATTTACGGAGCACAAAAGCAAGTCAATAAGGGCTTTGACAAGATAAACAACGAACTGTATACGACCGCATGGAAATCGCAGTTCTTCTCGGGACTCATGAGCCCGTTTATGAGCTTCATCGGGAACTTCGGCTACGTTGCGGTATGTGTAGTCGGTGCGGTGCTGACGATGGACGGCAGCATTGAGTTCGGTACGATAGTTGCGTTTATTGCTTATGTACGACTTTTCACGAGTCCGCTTTCGCAGATATCCTCCGCCGCAAATCAGCTTCAATCGGCAGCGGCGGCAGGAGAGCGAATATTCGAGTTCTTAAACGAGACCGAGCTCAAGGACGATTCCATGCTCGGCAAGGCACCCTACAATGTGTCTGGCAGGGTGGAGTTCGATCATGTATGCTTCGGCTATGAGGAGGGCAAGGAGATAGTCCACGACTTTACCGCCGATATCAAACCGGGGCAAAAGGTGGCTATCGTAGGCCATACCGGAGCCGGAAAGACGACGATAGTAAATCTCCTAATGAACTTCTATGAGCTGTGGAGCGGTGAGATCCGCATAGACGGAGTACCGATATCCACACTCAAACGCCGTGAGATACATTCGATGTTCGGCATGGTGCTCCAGGATGCATGGCTTTTTGAGGGCACATATAAGGAGAATATCGGCTACGGAAAGTCTAATATCTCCGATGAAGACATCGTTAACGCCTGCAAGGCAGTGG
Source organism: uncultured Oscillospiraceae bacterium (assembly GCA_964446815.1). Classification (GTDB taxonomy): domain Bacteria; phylum Bacillota; class Clostridia; order Oscillospirales; family Oscillospiraceae; genus F23-B02. The sequence goes on from CAYUQN010000054.1 coordinate 5,564, forward strand.
GCATGGATCATTATATAAGCACACTTCCCAAGGGCTATGATACAACGATCGGCGAAAGCATTGGCTTATCCGAGGGTCAAAAGCAGCTTCTCACCATAGCAAGGGCGATGGTTGAGAATGCACCGATGATAATACTCGATGAGGCAACAAGTGCCGTGGATACGAGAACGGAGCTTCTTGTCCAGCAGGCGATGGCAAAGCTCACCGAAGGCAGGACATCGTTTGTGATAGCACACAGGCTTTCGACTATAAAGGATGCGGACATCATACTTGTCATGGATAAGGGCAATGTGGTGGAGCAGGGAACGCATAATGAGCTTCTCGGCAAAGACGGCTTATATGCGGAGCTTTACAACAGTCAATTCGAAAGGGCTTAACAATGAAAAAGGTAGCACTTATAACGGGCTCATCCAGAGGCATTGGCAGAGCGGAGGCAATAGCACTTGCCGAAAGGGGCTACGCCGTTTGCATAAATTATGTTGAAAACGAAGCCGCCGCCGAGGACACCCTGTCCTTCATAAAGAGCAGGGGACATGAGGCGATATGCCTTAGAGCGGACGTGGCAGACAGGGCTGCGGTCGATGCCATGGTTTGCAAGGTCGAAGCGGAGCTCGGCCACATAAGCCTCCTTGTCAATAACGCAGGTATAGCAGGGCAGTGCCTTTTCCAAGACATAAGCGAGGAATACTGGCGGCGTATGCTGAATGTGAATCTCTGCGGTGCCTATAATACGATACAGGCAGTGCTTCCACATATGCTGCATGAACATTCCGGCTGCATAATCAATACCTCATCGATATGGGGACAGCATGGAGCATCCTGCGAGGTGGCGTATTCAACGGCAAAGCACGCCATAATCGGTCTGAGCCGCTCTCTTGCAATGGAGCTTGCACCCTCCGGCATAAGAGTAAACTGTGTTGCTCCGGGAGTTATCGACACCGATATGGTCAAGGTTTTGGGTAAGGAAACTCTCGATATGCTGGCGGAGGATACCCCCATGGGTCGACTCGGCTCACCCGAGGAGATAGCGTCGCTAGTTGCGTTTCTTGCATCGGATGAGGCAAGCTTCATAACAGGACAGGTCATAACCGCCGACGGAGGTTTTATAAAATGAAGGATTACGGTGAAAAGGTATCGAAGGAGTGGCTGGATGCCCACAGGCATTACACCGCGGCACTTCTCATATCCTATGGCGGCACGGCATTAAATGCCCTGCTTGCGTGGCTCCTCCTCGGAAGAAGCAGCCTCGGTATGCTGCTTGCCGCTGTTGTATTCGCAGGGCTGACGCTCTGGGCACTTTCGGATAAACGCTATAAGAGCAGGGGACTGTCCGCTGTCATCGGTGCGGTAGCGGTGCTTTTGTGCGTGACCCTCTACTTTTTCGTGTATAAGTATTCCTGCAAGCCGCTGCTCATACCTCTTGCTGCGGAATGCTCCGTAATGCTTGCGTATGCGATAGTGTTCAAAAACTTCGGAAAATAATAATAACTACAGCATGGAGAATTCCATGCTGTAGTTTTTTGCCGCACTTTGAAAAAGCATCTTGACAGCTAATAACATAATACGAAAAAACAGTAATCTGCAAACAAAGCTTACTTTTTCAGGGAATAAGGAAGGTAAAATAATGAAAGCACTGATATGGATAGGCTGTATTGTAGTCGGAGTTGTTTTGAATACTTTATGACGGATATGTACTGCGATGAGCTGTTTTACAAGGGCGACGATACCGTCGTTTTCCCCTACAGCAGACTGCTTTGCGATGTTGAGCGATTCAGAGAAGATGCGGATGAGGAGATGAGCAGCGTAGGCATGGGACTTGCCTATACAAAAACCTCCGACGGCAGGGCACTGAGGGAGGTATCGCCTCGGCTGAGAAATGAGCTGCTTTGCCGATACTACGATCCGCACCATACGGCACTAACCGCCGCAGTCGATGAAAAGCTTTCAAATTGCGGTAAATGCCTTATCGTTGACGGACATTCCTTCCACCCCACGGCATTGCCATATGAAAGGTGCAGACAAAGCGAAAGACCGGACTTTTGCATCGGCACAGACAGCTATCATACACCGAAGGAGACAGAGAGCATTTGCCGTGACCACCTGCAAAGCGAGGGTTATAGCGTTGCGATAAACAGTCCGTTTGCCGGAACTCTGGTACCGCTGAAATACTACCGAAGCACAAAGAGGGTATCCTCGGTGATGATAGAGGTAAACCGCCGCCTCTACATGGACGAAAACGGAAAAAAGACCAAGGACTTTGAGAGGATCAGAGAGCTCATAGCAAAGCTCTACCCCATATTGGAGGAATCGGTATAGTAATAGAAAAAAGCAGCAAAAGCTGCTTTTTCTTTATCAGAACGGGAAGTTCATCGGAGTGAGCTTGGACATAGCCTGATTGGTGGCATCCTCACTCATTGTCATAGCCTCGTTGACTGCGGCAACGATCATATCCTGAAGCATCTCGATATCATCGGGATCAACAGCCTCGGGATCTATCTCAATGCACTTGAGTGCTCTTGTGCCGATCATGGTAGCCTTAACGGCACCGCCGCCTGCGGATGCGGTGAACTCTCTGCTCTCAAGCTCCTCCTGCATTTTCCTGATCTCTTCCTGCATTTTCTGAGCCTGCTTCATCATGTTGCCGCCGGGCATACCCCCACGAAAACCGCCTTTTGCCATTTTATAATCCTCCTGTGTTAATTGATTTCAGATGAATCTTGTTTCCTTGAATTTTTTGAGCTCCTCGATATCCCTAACGGGCTTTTTCGGAGCATCGCCGTCGAGCGTAACGACGTTTATCGCATAGCTTTTTCCGGTGACCTCGGAAGCGGCAGAGCGTATACGGATCAGAATATCCTGGTTCTTCACCATATCATAGCAGAAACCGGACATAACGGAAAGCGTCATGTTGCCGCCCTCTATCCTGCATACCGTTTTTGTCGGATCGGACAGAATGGGGATGATGCCCATCGGGAGAGAGGACTCCGCCTTTTCCATAATGAGCTTCCACAGCAAATCGCAGTCGGCAGGTGCTTCCCTTGCGTTATCGGGAGCATCGGGATTCAGATCGACCGGGGAGCGATCGAATATGTCATCCTCGGGCTGATACTCGTTAAACTGCTCAAGATCTATATCATCCTCGGGCTCATCGTAAGTCTCCTCGACCTTGTCCTTGGGCTCAAACTCCGGTTCATACTCGGGGTAAAAGTCTCTTTCCTTGATCTGCTTTTCGAGCCTTGCCACCCTTGCCCTCAAAGCGGCCATATCCTCCGTCATCGTCGGATCACACAGAGATATGATGCAAAGCTCCGCCGGAAGCCGAGTGTTTTTGGAATCCTTGGATTTGGCGATATAGGAAGCGACCGTGTCTATCCTTTGTATAAGCTCCGCCTTTGCAAGCCTTGAAGCAAGGGACTTTAGAAGCTCCAAGCTGTACCCACCGGATATGAGATCCGGGCCGGACTTAGGAGCAACGCTTATCATAAGACAGTCACGTTGCAGAGTGTTAAGCTCATTCAGAGCCGTGACGGGATCCTTACCGTCCTGCCATAGAGCCGCAAAAAGCTCAAGAGCGGAATCGGCATCGTGCTTAATGGTGTGATCCATAAGCTGAGCGATACGGCGATTTCCCGTAAGACCCATGACGGAATACACAGCCTCGGTGTCTATACGTTCCCTACCGGAGCACTGGTCCAAAAGCGACAGTGCATCACGCATACCGCCGTCTGAGAGACCTGCAATAAGAGCGGCGGCGTTTTCGCTAAGTTCAAAGCCCTCACGGGATGCGACATATAAAAGGTGCTTTGCGATAAGCGAGGCATCGAGCCTCTTAAAACTGTGCCTCTGACAACGGGAAAGTATCGTTGCAGGAACCTTGTTGAGCTCCGTTGTAGCAAGTATAAATGTAAGATGCTCCGGCGGCTCCTCAAGTATCTTCAGCAGGGCATTGAACGCAGGCCCCGAGAGCATATGGACCTCGTCGACGATATACACGCGGTTTTTAACGGATACCGGAGAAAAGACGGCCTCATCACGAAGCTGACGGACATTATCAACACCGTTGTTGGAAGCAGCATCTATCTCCACAACGTCAAGCACCGTACCGTCATCAATACCCAAACAAGCAGGGCAGTGCCCACAGGGGTTTCCGTTAACGGGAGACTGACAGTTTATAGCCTTGGCAAGTATTCTTGCACAGGTGGTCTTACCGGTTCCGCGAGTACCGATAAAGAGGTAGGCATGAGAAAGTCTGCCGGTGAGTATCTGATTTTTAAGTGTTTCGGTAATATGCTGCTGACCGACGACCTCATCAAAGGTCTTAGGCCGCCACTTTCGGTATAAAGCCTGATACATATTGATCACCAAATGGTAAAGAGTCGCCGTGATATGGAAAATGCGACCCTTGACAAGACTGCACACCCAACCTCGAATAATGCCATATGCCCGCCCCACCGGTA
>CAYUQN010000055.1:0-9827 GCA_964446815.1 uncultured Oscillospiraceae bacterium
CCTTGTGAGGAAACACTTCCCCCACTTTTAATGATTATACTAAATCTTTCGGGTAAATGTCAATAATCTGTCATAGCCAGATTGTTGATTATCAGTTCAATTTCGGAAAAATTTCGGAACAAACAGGAAAAACGGAGCTTAAACACTCCGTTTTTCATTTATCTTCATTATATAGCTCGGCAATGCGGCTTCGAAGTCAAGACCGTAGTTTCCCTCACCGCAACGGAGCTGAGTTTTCAAAATGCAGTCCGCGACAAATCCCTCGGATATTCCAAGTGTCTCCTCAAAGGAAAAGCCTCTCACAAGAAGTGCCGAAAGTGCCGATGCGAAAACGTCCCCCGATCCGTGGAACATACCGTTTCTGACAGGGCTCATATGGGCACAGCGTACCCCGGTGCATTTATCAAGTCCCACAACTCCTACCTCTCCGCCCTCGGATACAACTCCGGTTATGACGACCTTATCGGGTCCCATATCGAGGAGCTTATCAAGCAGCATATCGACAAAGGAGGCACTGTGGGGACCGTCACAATACTCGGTATCGGTCAGAAAACAGGCTTCTGTGATATTGGGAGTTATGACATTTGCTTTACTTATTATATTACGGAAGCAGTCAGTCATAGCCTCGTCAAGGTTTGCATAGTATTTTCCGTTATCCGCCATCGCAGGGTCGACAATGACAAGGGTAGCCTCGTTTGAAAGCAGGGATATGCACTCGGATAGTATCCTCCCCTGCTCCTTGGATGCAAGGTAACCCGAGTACACGGCATCGAATCTAAGTCCGAGGTCATGCCAATGTCTTGCTATGGGAAGCATCTCATCAGAAAGGTCCTTAAATGTCCAGCCCTCGAAGCCTCCCGTATGTGTTGACAGCAGTGCAGTCGGGATACAGCAGCACTCAACACCGCTTGCCGACACTATTGGCAAGGCGGCGGTTATCGAGCATTTACCGAAGCCCGAAAGGTCGTGTATTGCAGCCAATCTTTTCATCGAATATCTCCTTGGAAATTTGAAACCTATCATAGCATAGATCACATGAACTTGCAAATATTATCCGTTCTTAATTTTACTCGGACTTACACCGAAGGTTTTTGTGAAGGCTCTGTGGAAGGCGGAATAATCCGAAAAGCCGCACTCGGCAGCAGCTCTTGAGGCGGAATTGCCCTCCCGTATAAGTCTTGCCGCCTGATTCAGTCGCTTTTGGCGGATATAGTTATGAACCGTATAGCCGGTCTGTGCCTTAAAAAGTCGCATAAAGTGATATCGGCTTAGGTAGCTCAATGCCGCAAGCTCATCTATGCTGAGCTCCTCTGCAAGATTCTCATTAATATATGAAAGTGCCGCCGCTATTTTATCGTCGCAGTCGGAGAGCTCACTTTGTGCTGCTGTATCGCTTTGCATTATTCTGTTTAATATCACCATCAGACGCACCAAAGCGGTACTGCGCATTAGCTCCGAGGCAAAGCCTCTGTCCCCTATTGCAGCTTCAAGCTCCGAAAGCTTTTGCGACAGTGCCTCCCTCATCTCGGCATCAGGACGCATAAGACAGTAGCGACGCTTTTCCGCCGAGGCAAAGCAGTCCATAAGCCCCATACTCGGTGCATACCGCTCAAGGCAATTTGGATCTATGTAAATTATTATCCTGTCATACGGCTCAGACTTATCTATTATCGCCTTATGTATCATATGATGACGCACAAGCAAAACATCGTAAGGCGAAAGAGCATAGCTCGTTCCCTCAACGGTGTAATCAACTCTGCCGGAAAGCAGGATAACTATCTTATCAAATTCATGGAAATGATAGTCCCTCTCCTGTCCTGCCGTATCCCTTAAATGGAAGAAGCGGAAGTCTTCATTTAAATAGCCTTCTCTGCTATATTGAAACCGTTCTGTCATCGTATCGCTCCCGTTATGTAATGCATCTACAGTATACAGCACAAATTGCAATGTTTCAAGCACAAAAATCAATTTACATGGCAAATCGTTCGGAATATAATTTGAACAGAACTTATTAAAGGAGATCCGTTATGGCTAAAAAATCTTTCTTTAAAAATTACGGCTTTATAATCTTCATGCTCTGCGGTATCGTAGGCGGCTGCATCGTCGGTGCTCTCAATCCCGACCTCGGCGGCAAGCTTGCTCCCTTGGGCACGGTATTTATCAACCTCATGTTCTGTGTCGTCGTTCCCATGGTATTCTGCTCCATAGCCTCCGCCATCTCGAATATGTCCAGTGCAAAGAGAGCCGGCAAGGTCATGGGTATCACGATCGTCGTTTTCCTCATTACCGCGGCTATAGCAGCGGTCATCATGTACGTAGTTGTACGCTTCATCCCCGTTGTTACCGGTGACTATGAGCCCGTTGAGGGTGTTGTCGATTCCACCCTCGGCGTTACCGATATGATAATCAACTTCTTCACCAAGCCCGACTTCATCGAGCTCTGGAGCCGCAAGGCCATCCTGCCCCTCATCATCGCAGCTATCTTCTTCGGCTTCGGTGTTCAGATGAGCGGCGGCAAGGAGACCATGGTGGCAAAGCTCCTCGAAAATCTCACCAATGTTCTCATGAATGTTGTTAAGATCATCACCTACTACGCTCCCATCGGCTTCTTCGGCTTCTTTGCTTCTCTCGTTGCGACCTACGGTCCCGACCTCATCGGTGACTACAGCCGCACTCTTATCATCTACTATGTACTGAGCTTTGCATATATGTTCATATTCTTCCCGATATACGCTCGCTTCGGCGGCGGCAAGGGCGGTGCCAAGGTCATGTGGAAGAATCTCTTCCGTCCTGCTGCGGTATCCTTCGGTACCTGCTCCTCCGTTGCAACCATCCCCACCAATCTCGAGGTTTGTGAGGAGACCGGTGTTTCCAAGGAAGTATCCAACATCGTCATCCCCATCGGTGCAACGATGCACATGGACGGCTCTGCAATGAGTGCTATCATCAAAGTCGCTTTCCTGTTCGGCATCTTCGGTCTTGACTTCGGCACCGGTCAGGCGATACTCGCTATCATCGTTGCTGTATTCTCCTCCGTTGCAATGAGCGGTATTCCCGGTGGCGGCGGTACCGGTGAGCTTGTGCTCTGCACTCTGTTCTTCCCCGATCAGCTTGCCATCGCCTTCCCCATCGCACTTGCGATCGGCAACCTTGTTGATCCCCCTGCAACCATGGTCAATGCAGCAGGCGACTATGTTGCTTCCTTCATCGTCTCCCGTTACACCGACGGTAAGGATTGGCTCCAGAAGAAGCTTGCCGGCAACAAAAATGAAGCAGCGGAGAGCTGACATCCCTCCTTATTTAAAAAGCCTTGCAGATAATTCTGCAAGGCTTTTTTCTTGTCAAAAAAAGCATATAGCTGCATGGGTGCATAAGGAATTATTTCATATGCTCTAATGTGCAACGCACCCCTCATGGCTCTCTATGACGTTTTGCAATTGACTAAGCTTAAAAGGTCATATTTGAATAAAAAACAGACAATGCTCCTATTCTTAGCGGAAGCATTGTCTGTTTATTTGCTTTGTCGCTGTTATTCCTTTTTCTTTTTGAGAAATTCGAATTTTGTTTCCGATATGAATACCGCAATGAATATCAGGAAGAAGCCGATCACTACCTCGATAGTTAAATGCTCCTGCCCCATGGCTATCGAAAGCAGAGCTCCGAATACCGATTCAAGGGTGAGTATGACCGCAGCCGTAGAGGGCGGAGTAAACTTCTGTCCGATGGCTTGCAGCATATAGCACACGCCGGTACACAAAACGCCGAGATAAAGTATTCCGATTATGCTGTTACTCGGAAGTGCCTTCGGTGTCGGCTCAAATATAAGTGCCGCTATGAGGCACCATATTCCGGCGACAAAAAGCTGGATAACCGTCAGCAATATCGCATCCTTGCCCTCGAGTGAGCGTGCCGATACGATTATATGCAGGGCATAGAATATTCCGCTGAACACCGTAAGTGCATCTCCCCTGTTTACGCTCAGATCGCCGTTGAGCGATACAAAGCCTATACCGGCAAGGCAGACTACACCTGCGATAATATTGTACTTATCGGGCTTTTTCGCAAACAGCAGCCAGCTTACGAAGGGAACAAGGACGCAGTATGACGAGGTCAAAAATGCGTTCTTGCCCGGCGTGGTATACACAAGACCGTAGGTCTGAATGGCATATGCCATTGCAAGGCAGGTGCCCATCAGAACACCGCCTCTTATATACTCCTTGTTGATCTTCAGCAGTCTCTTATTTGCTATGACAACAAGCAGTGCAACTGCGAGCCCAAATCTTATCGCAAGCACCCAAAAGGGTGTTATATGATCCAATGCCGATTTCAATACGACAAAGGAGCTTGCCCATATCATCGTTGTCGCAAGAAGCGATATTCTGCCCAATGCGGCGTTTCTTTTTATTTCATTATTACTCATAGTTTACCCATATGCAATGCAGCGGCTCTAAGCATCAGCTTCTTTTTGACCCCACTGTCAAAGCTTATCTCTATCAAATAGTCGTTCCCCATGGGTCGCATGGTCTCGATACAGCCTTCACCGAATGCGGTGTGACGTATCCTGTCGCCTACGGAATACTGCGGCATTTCCTTTTTCGGTGTCGGTGATACCGTGGGCGGTGTTACGGGCTTTGCCTTATAGCTCGGTGCTGTACGGGCAAATTCGCTTTGGATTCTGCTTTTATCGGAATACGAATAGCCCTTGGGTATGCCCCTCTTGTCAATATGCTCCTCCGGTATCTCATCAACAAACCTTGAAGCTCTGTTTGCCGTGGTCTTGCCGAAAAGCATTCTTTGCCTTGCACAGCTTATGCAAAGCCTTTTCTTTGCCCTCGTCATCGCAACATAGCAGAGACGGCGTTCCTCCTCCATCTCCTCCTGCTCTCCGATGGCACGGATGCCGGGGAATATTCCCTCCTCCATGCCGGGGAGGTAGACGTTTTCAAACTCCAGTCCTTTTGCGGAATGCATAGTCATCATGACAACGCAGTCGGAGTCCCTGTCATAGCTGTCCATATCGGTATACAGGGCGATGTCCGCAAGGTAGCCGGACAAGGTGGCTTCCTCGTTTTCTTCCTTATAATTAAGTATACTCGTGCGGAGCTCCTTGACGTTTTCCGCTCTCGTATTGTCCTCAACAGTGTTCTTCTCCTCAAGCATACGGAGGTAGCCCGTTTCTTTTAAAAGCATATCGTACAAAAGATCGGGTGCAAGCTCCTCGGACTGTGCCCTGAGCTCCGAGATCATATTCGTGAACAGTCGCATTTTAAGCGATGCCCTTGAAAGCTCGGGATAAGAATCCGCAGAACGCATTATTTCAAACAGTGAGCAGGAGTTTTGATTTGCAAGCTCCGTTGCCTTTTCCATGCTCGTTGCGCCGATACCTCTCGGTGGATTGTTGACTATCCTCATAAGTCGCAGATCGTCATCCGGTGAGGCGATGACGCAAAGATACGCAAGCATATCCTTGACCTCGGCTCTGTCGAAGAAGCCGGTTCCGCCAAAGACTCTGTACGGTATGCCGCTGCGTTTGAACGCCTGCTCAAGCTGGTGCGACTGTGCATTCATGCGATAGAGCACCGCATTGTCGCTCCATTTGCCGCCGTTGCCGTAGGCAGTCATTATCTGTGATGCTATAAACCTCGCCTCGTCATGCTCGTTATCCGCGGAATAGAGGGTCAGCATATCGCCCCTGTCGCCGTTAGTCCAAAGTTCCTTGCCTTTGCGTCCTACGTTATTGCGTATGACGGCATTAGCTGCATCAAGTATATGTGAGGTGCTTCGGTAGTTTTGCTCAAGGCGTATAGTGCGGCAGCCCTTGTACTCATCCTCAAAGGTCAGTATGTTCTCGATCGTGGCACCTCTGAATTTGTAGATGCTCTGGTCATCGTCACCGACAACGCAAATGTTGCCCCAAGCACCTGCAAGTGTTTTTGCAAGGAGGTACTGGAGACGGTTAGTATCCTGATACTCGTCAATGAGGACATAGCGGAAGCGGCTTTGCCAATACTCCCTCACCTCGTCGTTCTCGGTCAGCAGCTTAACGGTGTAGAATATCAGGTCGTCAAAGTCCATCGCACCTGCTGCCGTGCAGCGTCTTGAATACTCTGCATATATATCCGCAAGCTTCACCCTGCGAAGGTCGGAGGATGCCTTTGCTCTTGCCCTGTATTCATCCGGTGTGAGACGTTCATCCTTTGCGGAGCTGATCTCCGACAGGATAGACCTCGGCGGAAACTTCTTTTCGTCAAGCTCAAAGTCCTTGAGGATACGCTTCATAAGCGTCATACTGTCCGCCGTATCGTATATCGTAAAGCTGTTCGGAAAGCCCAATAGCTCCGCATTACGGCGAAGTATCCTGACGCAGGCGGAATGAAAGGTCGATGCCCATATTTTTTGGGCATCGTCACCCAGCATACGCTCAAGTCTTGCCTTGAGCTCGTCCGCAGCCTTATTGGTAAAGGTTATGGCAAGGATCTGCCAAGGTGCAGCGGTATTATATGCCGCAGTGGCTTTTGCCGCTTCACCGCCTTTTTTCATTATCTCTATATCGCACTCGGAGGCATAGGGCGGTATCTCGTCCGTATCCGAGGCTGAGCCGTAACGCAAAAGGTTTGCAATTCGATTTATAAGCACCGTGGTCTTACCGCTTCCCGCTCCCGCAAGAATGAGTAAGGGCCCCTCCGTCGCCATGACAGCCTTTCTCTGCATGGGATTGAGCTTGATAAAATCCGCTTCTATTACGCTGCGTCTCGCTTCTATATATCTTTTTTCGAAATCGTTAGTCATGGAGCCTATTCTAACATGGATCTTCGAATTTAACAAGAGTCTGAAAGATACTGCCTCAAATGTTCTATTGCACGTCGCTCAAGTCTTGAGACCTGAACCTGTGATACGCCGAGAACTCTCGAAGCCGATTCCTGCGTCATGCCGTGGAAATACCTGAGATACACCGTTTTCCGCTCCTTCTCCGGAAGCTTCTCGACGGCACAGCGTAAGGATACGTGCTCAAGCAGCTTTTCCTCCGCTCCGATATCGGACAGCATATGCTCAAGAGTGAAGCCCTCCGCTCCGGTCTCTCTCTGTAGGCTTTCTGCCGGCCCCGTAGCTGTTTCGGCAAAGGCGATCTCCTCTGCTGTGAAGCCCGTTTCCTCAGAGAGCTCCGAGAGTGCGGGCTCACGTCCGAGCTTTTGCTCAAGGCGACTTCGTGCGTTTCGTATAAGCACCGACTGCTCCTTTATGCCTCTGCTGACCTTTACAGCTCCGTCATCTCGCAAAAAGCGACGTATCTCTCCTGATATTTTGGGTACCGCATAGGTCGAAAACCGAGTTCCGAAGCTTTCGTCGAAGCCGTCTATTGCCTTTAAAAAGCCCACGCAGCCAAGCTGATACAGATCATCCGGATCTGTGCCCCGTCCGAAAAAGCCTCTTGCGACGCTCCATATCAGTCCCGTGTTTTCCTCCACAAGTCTCTGTGCCGATTCCCTGTCTCCGTTTTGTGCCGCTCTTATGAGGTCGAGAGTTTGCTCTCTCATTTTATCGCTTTCCGCTGCTTTATGTATCGACGCATATTTACGCTTGTGCCCTTGCCCTTTTGCGATTTGACCTTGAGCTTGTCCATGAAGCTATCCATGATGGTGAAGCCCATTCCGCTTCTTTCCTCGCCTCCGGTGGTGTACATAGGCTGCATCGCCTGCTCGAGATCCCCTATGCCGCAGCCCCAGTCACGGATGCTTATCTCCAAAAGTCCGCCCTCGTAGATCTTCATTTTCATCGATATCCTTCCTATGGTATCGGGGTATGCGTGGACGATGCAATTGGTCACCGCCTCGGACACCGAGGTCTTGATATCGCCCAGCTCCTCAAGCGTGGGATCAAGCTGAGCCGCAAAGCAGGCTGCCGCCGATCTTGCGAAGCCCTCGTTTGCACTCACACTAGGAAATTCGATCTTTAACTGATTTACTGTTTTCATGTTGTTACCTCCCTCTTTGCTTTGATAGGCACCAGCCTGTCCACTCCTGCTGCGTCGAGCACCTTTAATGCCTGCGGTGGCGGATTTTCTATCCATAGTCTTCCTCCTACAAGCTGTGCCTTGCGGTTCGTTCTGACTATCACCGCTATCCCCGAGGAATCCATAAAGCTGAGTCCCTCCATATCAAGTATGATATCCCTCGGCAAAAAGCTTTCTATTGCCTCCGCTATGCCCTCTACCGCATAGGCTGCTTCGTGATGGTCGAGCTCCCCTCCGAGGTGGACGGTCAGCTTGCCCTCTCTGTAATCGGTATTTATTTTCATGTTATCACCTCTCCGAATAAAAAATGACACCGTGCTTTTGCACAGTGTCATTTTACTATTTTATTTATGCACAGCCTGTCGATATCGGTCGGCTTAAAGTTTATTTAAGCTTTCCTCAAGATTTGCTATAAGTGCTTCAAGCTTTGCCTTCTTTTCACGCTCTGCGTTGACTACCGTCTCCGGTGCTCTCGACACAAAGTTCTGATTCGCAAGCTTTGCATTCTGACCGTCAAGCTGCTTTCTCGCGTTGGCAAGCTCCTTTTCCATACGGGCTCTCTCCTTTTCGAGATCGACAAGCTCCGCCATGGGCATGAGAAGCTTTGCCTTGCCGGTTACAACGGAAACCATACCGTCGGTATTCTCCGGAAGCTCGGAGGTGACGCTGATATCCGATGCATACGCAAGCTTCAGTATAAAGCTGCGGCCGTCCTCAAAGGGCTTTGCGTTATCGGTGACAACTAAGAGATGGCACTTCCTTGAGGGAGGAACATTCATCTCGGAGCGTCTTGCTCTTATCGCCTTTATAGCATCCATAACAGTCTCGAAATCGGCTTCGTCGGAGGGATAGTCAAGTTCCTCTTTAAAGCTCGGATACTCGGCTACCATAAGTGCCTCACCCTCATGGGGGATCGCCTGCCATATCTCCTCGGTGATAAAGGGCATAAAGGGGTGCAGGAGCTTGAGTATCTCCGTCAGGACATACAGCAGTACACGCTCGGCTCCCTCCTTTGCGGAGGCATCGTCGCCGTTCAGTCTGGGCTTTGTCAGCTCAATGTACCAATCGCAATAGCTGTCCCAAATGAAGTCGTATATCTTTCCTGCAGCAACACCGAGCTCAAAGCTCTCCATATTGGTGCAGACCTCTTTTACGCAGCGGTTGAGCTTAGAGAGTATCCACTTATCCTCGGTCTCAAGCTTTTCGGGGAGCTTGTTCTCCGTTACGCTGAGGTTCATCATAACGAACCTCGATGCGTTCCATATCTTATTGCAGAAATTGCGCATTGCCTCACACTTCTCAACATAGAAACGCATATCGTTTCCGGGGCTATTGCCGGTTATGAGGTTGAATCTGAGGGCATCGGCACCGTATTTCTCCGCCATCTCAAGGGGATCGATACCGTTACCGAGGCTCTTTGACATCTTTCTGCCCTGACTGTCACGCACAAGGCCGTGGATAAACACGGTCTTGAACGGCTCCTTGTTTATCTGCTCCATCCCGGAGAATATCATTCTCGCCACCCAGAAGAAGATAATGTCATAGCCGGTCACCATAACGGAGGTTGGGTACCAATAATCAAGCTCCGGAGTCTTATCGGGCCAGCCCATAGTGCTGAAAGGCCAGAGTGCCGAGGAAAACCATGTATCGAGCACGTCCTCCTCTTGCTTTATATGCTCACTGCCGCAATGGGCACACTTTTGTGCATCCTCACGGGATACGGTTATGCCGCCGCAATCGTCGCAGTACCATGCAGGTATTCTGTGTCCCCACCAGAGCTGACGGGAAATGCACCAGTCATGGACATTCTCCATCC
>CAYUQN010000056.1:0-9709 GCA_964446815.1 uncultured Oscillospiraceae bacterium
TACAAAAAGGAAATGCCATAGGCTTTATAAAAAACGGTAATGGTTCTGCCGGTTATTCAATATATAAAGCGGAAAAGTTCGTATCAACATAATGTTGTCATATAAAAATCCTCCTTGATTTTGATGTGTTAATTATAAATCAAGTCGAATCAAAAGACGAATGTGCGGATTTTATTGCAAAAGAAAAAGGCTCTGACCGTCTAAGTCAAAGCCTAATTTCTTCCCTTTGCAATGCCACAGATGTAATAAGTTTCTATATTGCCTTATCAACTCGTAGCAAAACCTTTTCGGGTGTTTTTTGTTTGATTGAGTTTTAAGCGGATTTACATATTCTTGCTTGCCCACTCGAGAACGGGAGCAAGACGCTCCTCGGAAACCACACTGTAGCCCTCGGTGACCATGAGATAGGTCGGATCGGCACGCTTTGCCTCGTCACTCATACCGTCATAGCGAGCGATGATCTCCTTGCTCTTGACCTTCATCATGAGCTTGTAGATGCCGTGCAGCTTCTTGTAATCATAGCCGCCCTGGAGATAGAACAGGGAGACGTTTGCCGGAGGATCGACCTTGCAGCTCACATATGCGGTCTGATCGGGGGACTCGGGAGTCATACCGACACCGACAACGCACTTGACGTTGCAAAGCTTCTTTGCCTTTTCATAGCCGACGATCTTGCCTGCAAGCAGCCAGCCCAAAAAAATAGCGTCGGCGCCCTTGTATACATCGGGGACATCATCGACACTGTAAGCACAGATATCGAGTTTATCTCTGAGCATCATAGCGTACTGCTTTGTGTAACCGGAATTGGATGCGTAAATGATAACCATATTGATTCCTCCTGTTTTAAAATTCCCGTAACGATTATACACACGCTTTTGCGCAAATGTCAATTCCGAAAAACTGTTGTTAATTGTCAGGGCTTGCGGTATAATGGACACGAAAACGAGATCGGGGGGGAGACGGCAATGCCTGTAAAAATAGTCAGAAACGATATAACCGCCATGCTTGTCGATGCGATAGTTTGTCCGGCTAATGCACAGCTTGCACCCGGAGGCGGCTTGAGCGCCGCTATCCATTCTGCCGCAGGCAAACGCTTTACAGCCGACTGTGCCGCTCTTGGAGGCTGCAAGACCGGTCAGGCTAAATTCACAAAGGCATATGACCTGAGCTGCCGCTATGTTATCCACACCGTAGGCCCCGTTTGGAAGGGCGGTCACAATGATGAGAGAAGGCTGCTTTGCAGCTGCTACTTAAACTCTCTTGAGCTCGCAAAGCGACTTGACTGCAAGAGCATTGCCTTTCCGCTGATATCCACGGGCGGCTTCGGATACCCCAAGGCGGAGGCGTTTAAGCTTGCGATGGATACCGTCAGCGCCTTTTTGCTTACCGATGACGGTGACATGGAGGTCTACATTGCCGTGTTCGACCCCCAAAGCGTTCAGATCGGGGAGAAGCTGTTTTCGGGTATCGAGAAGTACATAGACGATAACTATGTCAGCAAATATGTACTCGACAAACCGACCCAACGCCCTGACATCGGCAGCGATACGACAGCATATGTACCTCGACTGTTCGAGGAGGATCTGTGCTACTCGTACTCAAGCTCGAGACATTCGGTGGACAGCTCGGTGCTTGAAAGGGAGCTTCGCTGGATCGACGAGGGCTTTTCGGAGATGCTGCTTCGCAAGATATCCGAAAAGGGAATGAGCGATGCCCAGTGCTACAAGAGGGCGAATATCGACAGAAAGCTGTTTTCGAAGATCCGCAGCAACCCCGCCTATCGTCCGAGAAAGCACACTGCGATAGCCCTTGCGATAGCCCTCGAGCTTTCGCTTGAGGAGACAAAGGAGCTGCTGATGAAGGCAGGCTTCGCCCTGTCCCACAGCAGCAAGTTCGATATCATCGTCGAATACTTCATTAAAAACAAAATATACGATATTTACACGATAAACGAAGCACTGTTCAAATTTGACCAACCCCTTCTGGGAATATGACTGGAGAAGCGATATGGAAAACAATTTCTTTGCACTCATATCCCGTATGCGTTACATCGGGAGATGGAGCCTTATGCGTAATTCGATTCAGGAGAACGTTCAGGAGCATAGCCACATGGTGGCGGTCATCGCCCATGCCCTCGGCGTGATCTCGAGGGACATCCTCGGCAACGACTGCGATCCCGATGCCTGTGCCACCGTTGCACTGTATCATGACGCATCCGAGATACTCACCGGAGATCTGCCAACTCCGATCAAATACCACGACGGAGAGATAATGAACGCATACCGCAGGGTGGAGAGCCTTGCTTGCGAAAAGCTGCTTAATATGCTTCCGGTGGAGATGAGAGCGGCATATGAGCCGATACTTATAGGCGAAGTGGAGCAAAAGTATCACCGCATCGTTAAGGCGGCGGATAAGCTCAGCGCGTATATAAAGTGCATAGAGGAGCGGAAAGCCGGCAATAACGAGTTCTTGTCGGCGGAGGAGCAGACGCTTTCTGCTATCAAGGCATACGGCTTGGCGGAAGCGGATTATTTTGTGGAGCATTTCATTCCGGCGTTCGAGAAAACGCTTGACGAATTGGGGAGCATAGAGTGATGGAAAATTCAAAGCTTGCAAGAATAAATGAGCTGGCGAAGCTGGCAAAGGAGCGTTCCTTGACCGCCGAGGAGCTTGCGGAGAGGGACGAGCTGCGCCGTGAATATATAGCGGAGTGGCGAAGGGGAGCGGAGCAGGTGCTTGACAATACCTACGTCATGACTCCCGACGGCAAAAAGCACAAGCTCAAGAGAATAAGGTGAGGTCTTGACGCAAGGGAAGCTTTGCTGTATTATTATAAAGGATAAACAGCTATAAAAGGAGGCACATTTATGGGCTTCGTTCCTCAAATAACCTGTCGTCGCTGCGGTAGCAAATTCTCCGCGGTGCGTCGCCGCTGTCCCAACTGCGGCACAAGAAGAGTTCAGCAGAGCGGTCGTGTTCCGGGCACGACTCCGAGCTCCGTCAAGGGTACCGCCGCCGCTGCAAGAGCAGCAGATAATCGCAAGTGGCAATTCATCTTCGGTGCGATCTTAGTCGTTGCCGTTATCGCCGCTCTTGTCGTTATGATCGCGGTCAGCCTTCCCAATGCGGATACCCCGGGTGCCCCCGATCAGCCGACACCGCCACCGGTATCTCAGGAGCCTACACCGACCCCGACTCCGTCCGCCGAGCCTACGCCGACCCCGACCGTAAGCGAGGTCAAGATCTATTACTACGGTGATATTCGTACGGAGTTCACCACCAAAGTCGGTGACACTACGCCGCTTACAGCACAGCCATATCCGATGAATCTGGTCAATCCCGAGATCGTATGGTCGAGCTCCGATGAGAACGTCATAAAGATCGAGAGTGACGGAGGCAGTGCCAATATCAAGGCAGTCGGCTCCGGCAGTGCCACTATAACCGTCACCTGCTACGGTGCCACGGCAACCTGTATCGTTTGGGTACGATAAGTTTTTCAAAAAACAGTTGACAAACAATTCGGCAGCGGTTATAATAACCGTTGCCGATGAACGGACGATTGGCGCAGCTGGTAGCGCATCCGCTTGACGTGCGGGAGGTCACAAGTTCGAGTCTTGTATCGTCCACCAGAAAAAAGCACTGACTTTTGTCAGTGCTTTTTTTTCAACGAAATAAATATTTACGGGTTCACGAAATATTTCACCCCAAATATTGTTGTTGTGTTTTGGTGCGGCAGGGAGTAAAATACAGACAGTCAATATTTTATGCATTGGAGAATTATCATGAACTACGAAGCAGTTGATTTCAAAACCGTCAGCGTAAACTATAAGCTCGACACCTCGATGGGTGCGGAGCTCGGCCTCCGTGCGGAAAGCCGTGTTTCCGTCAAGGCTCCCGATGAGTGGTGCGGCTTTGTCTATCTCTACCTCAACACCAAGATCCACGACGAGGGCGATGCCTATTTCGTTTTCGACATCACCACCGAGACCGTGATCAAGGTCCCCGACGAGATCACCGAAATGAGCGATGAGCTTATGCAGGAGCTCATCCCCATCGCACAGGCTAAGAGCTATGCCGCGATCAAGGATATGTCGGTCGCAATGGGCATAAATGAGCTCGACCTTACGAAGTGATATGAAAGAGCCCGTGCTTGTGATAATGGCTGCCGGAATGGGCAGTCGCTTCGGTGGGCCGAAGCAGATAAAGGCGGTGGACGATCACGGCAACGCCATAATCGACTACTCGCTGTATGATGCCAAAAGAGCAGGCTTTAAAAATGTCGTGTTCATCATAAAGCGTGAGCTCGAGGCCGATTTCAAAGCGGCTGTCGGTGAACGTGCGGAGAAGTATTTCAACGTAAAGTATGTGTATCAGGAGCTCGACAAGCTCCCCGAGGGCTACTCCGTACCCGAAGGCAGAGTGAAGCCTTGGGGCACGGGTCATGCGGTGCTTTGCTGCATGGGCAGTGTGGATGCTCCGTTTGCCGTCATAAACTCCGATGACTTTTACGGAAGATCCGCATACGCCGAAATGTACAAGTTCCTCACAACGCAGGAGGATCCCGACCTCTACTCCATGGTGGGCTACCGTCTGCGTAACACCGTTACCGAAAACGGCTATGTCGCAAGGGGCATATGCAAGGCAGACGGCGACCTCCTTTGCGGCATCACCGAAAGGACGCATATCGAAAAGGACGGCGACGATGCCGTGTATATCGAGGGCGATGAACGCTTCCCGATATCCGGCGATTCCGTTGTGTCGATGAATTTCTGGGGCTTTTCCCCTGCGATACTGGACGATTTGGGCTCTCGCTTCCCCGAGTTTTTGGACAGGGCACTTGCGGAGAATCCGCTCAAGGCGGAGTATTTTCTCCCTGCGGTGGTCGATGCGAAGCTTAAGGAGGGGAAGTGCAGTGTCCGCATACTGCACAGCTCCGACAGCTGGTACGGTATGACCTACTTTGAGGATCTCACTTCGGTCAAGTCCGCCCTTGCCGATATGCGTGCCAAGGGCCTCTACCCCGAAGATCTCCAAAGCTCAATGGCATTTTAACGCAAATAAAAATCGCAGTGCATTTGCACTGCGATTTTTTAAGCTGCTTCAAGGGGCTTATTAATTCAGGTAAGAGGTGAAGATGATCCACTCGCCGTTTACCTTGATAACGGTGAGCTCATCCTTTTCGCTTTCGTCATCGATGATTATCTTGTACTTAACGATGTAGCCTTCCTCGACCTCGGCATCTTCGCCGAAAAAGTCTTCATAGTCATTGAGCTCGCTGTTCTTCATTTCCTTGGATCTCATGATCTCAACGCTGAAACCGTAATCATCGCCGTATTCGTCCTCGAGAGCATCCTGAGTTGCTTCGCAAAGCTGATCCATAAGGTCAACGAAGTAGTCTTTAATTTCCTCGGCTTCATCATCGTCGACTTCGCCTTCCTCGACAAGTATCTCCAAGATGGCGTCGAAGTTCATTGCATCGTAAACATCCTCGCCATCGCCGGTCACGAGTGCATTGATGTAATTCTCGGCCATGCTTTCGTAGGTGTTGCCGCAAGCAGAGAAGCTTACCACGCAAAACAGCATTGCTAAGCACATTGCCAAACACAAAATTCTTTTCTTCATATTTCTTCTCCTTATATTATATTTTTGTGCTTTTTAAACATTATACTATCCCTTGCAAGTCTTTGCAAGCCGAAAAATACCGCACCCTTAGGGCGCGGTATTTATATATCTATCGGGATCAGTCGGCGTAGTAGTAGCCCCAGTACAGAGCATTTGTGAGAACCCATTTGCCGTTTATCTTCAAAACGGTGAACTCGCCTCTTTCCTTGTCGTCACCGTCTTCGCCTTCGATGGTGACCTTGACCTTAACGGTGTAGCCTTCCTCGATATCGACCTCAATGTCATAGTACTCCTCGAGGATCTCTTCATAATCCTTGAGATCGCTGTTCTTGAGCTCCTTGGTCTTGGTTATCTCGACATCAAAGCTCCAGTCCTCGCCGTATTCGTCCTCGAAATCGTCGCGATTATCATCGTTTCTTTCGTCGAAAGAGTCGATAATGTTTTCCCTGACATCCTCAAGGTCGTCCTTGTCCCATTCGCCTTCCTTAACAAGCAGGTCGAAGAATGCTTCGATATTCGATGCATCGTAAACATCCTCGCCGGTGCCGTTGAAGCTGGCGTCGATATAATTCTCAACAGTTTTCTCGGGACTGCCGCCGCAGGAGGACAGGAGCACGATTACAAGAGCTATGACGACGACAACGCCGATGATAGCAGCTATAAGGCCCTTGTTGACGCTGCCGAGGTCAAAGCCTTTTTTGGGGGAACCGCCCTGAACGGGGGCAACACCGGTGGGGTTACCGCAGGCGGGGCATACTGCCGCACCCTCGGGAATATTGCTTCCGCATTTTCCGCAAAACATTTTTTAATTTCTCCTTTAAAATCTATATGTAGTGTTTTTGCTTACTCGATTTTGGTTCCGCAAGAGTAGCAGAACATTGCATCGCCGTCAAGCTCAACGCCGCACAGGGGGCAGGTCTTGCCCTCGGGAATGGGCTCGGCTTCGGCTGTGGGGGCTGCTTCGGGAGCAGGCTCCGGTTCCTCTGCGGAAAGCTTTTCGCCGCAGGAGAAGCAGAACAGTGCATCCTCCTCAAGCACAGTACCGCAGGCAGGGCACTTTTTGCCCGTGGGTGCAGGCTCATTAACGGGGGCAGTGTCAAAGGAAAGCCTTGCTCCGCAGGAGAAGCAGAATGCAGCATCCGCGTCGAGGATCGCTCCGCAGGTGGGGCAGGTCTTGGTCTCGGGCACGGGAGCGGCATCTGCCGGAAGCTTGGTACCGCAGCTATTGCAGAACATATTGCCGGGGGCGACCGCAGCACCGCAGGTGGGGCAACGTCCGCTCTGCACCTTTACGGTCGATCTGACGGAGGCGGGGGGCATTTTTGCACCGCAATTATTGCAGAACAGGACACCCTGTGCAACATCGGCACCGCAGGAGGGGCACTTCTCAACGCCCTTGAGGGTCTTTATCTGCTCACGGCATACAAAGAGCTTTTCGTTAGCATCGTTGATCGCAGCGATACGCTCAAGCTCCTCGGCATTGGGATCGTCCTTATGACGCTCGTAATAGCTCTGTCCGATCTCAAAATACAGCCTTGAAATACGCTTTTCATGTTCGCTTACAACGCCGTTGAGGCGACTTATCTCGGCAAGGCTTCTCGCCTTTTCGGCTGCTGCCTGACCTGTTGCAGATACCTTGCTGCCGATGTTATCGAAAATACCCATGGCTCATCCTCCGTGTCATACAATATAATACACAACGAAATATAAACAATGTGATTCTAACACAACACACCACTATATTGCAAGTATTAATAAAATTTGAATTTATTTTTTATATGTGCTACAATGACAGCAACAAACAGACGGAGGGATATTATGGATTTTTTGAGATTCCTTGAGGGGATACGCAACCCCATTCTCGACGGTATAATGTCCGTCATAACCTACTTGGGCAGTGAGATCTGCTTCATGGCTCTTGCTCTGCTCATTTTCTGGTGCGTAAACAAGCGTCAGGGCTACTACCTTTTTGCGGTCGGACTTACCGGCATCGTCGTAAATCAGTTTTTGAAGCTCTGGTGCCGCATACCGAGACCCTGGGTGTTGGACCCCGATTTCTCCATCGTCGAATCCGCAAGGGCGGATGCAACGGGCTACTCTTTTCCGTCGGGTCATACGCAGAATATTGTCGGCACTCTCGGCGTTATCGGTGTGTCGAATAAGCAAAAATGGGTCAGGATACTGTGCATTGCGTTTATCATCCTCGTTCCGTTTTCGAGGATGTACCTCGGTGTGCATACTCCGCTCGATGTCGGAGTGTCCTTCGGTGTTGCATTGCTGCTGTGTGCCCTGTTCTATCCGTTTTTCAAAACGGAGGAACGCTTTGATCGCAGTATGCCGATCATCCTTTTGCTGCTGGTGCTGATGACTGCTGCATATACCGTGTTTGTTTTGTGCTACAGCTTTCCGGCGGATATCGACAAGGCAAATCTGAGCAGCGGCGTACACAACGCTTTCACAATGGGCGGTGCCGTGCTGGGTCTTGTCGTTGCATATTTCTTCGATAAGAAGTTTTTGAATTTCAAGACCGAGGCTCCCGTTTTGGGTCAGGCTCTCAAGCTCATCATCGGACTGGGACTGCTTGTTGCCGTACGCAGTATTTTGAAGGCTCCCCTCCTTGCTCTGTTCAATGGCAGTGAGGTGGCAAGTCTGGTAAGGTATTTCATCATGGTGGTGTTCGCAGGCTGCGTATGGCCGCTGACCTTCCCGTTCTTTGCCAAGCTCGGCAAAAGAAAGGAGAGCTGAGATGCAATATGAGCCACTCGATGATCTCCGAGCCTTCTTCCGTCATTCGGGTGAGAAGACGGTCGGAACAACGCATGAATCACCCCTCGACGGCAAAAGCGTTTGGATACTCGGACGCAGCCCACAATGCGATATCGTGTGCTCCGGTGCCAAGGTGTCAAGGAAGCATTGCCGCATACAGCTCACGGAGGGACACTTTTATATATCCGACATGGGCTCCACAAACGGCACCTACCTGAACGGAAAAAGAATAAGCCGCATGGAGCGGCTTTTCACCGGTGATGTCATCGGTATGGGCGACAGCGACATCGTCTTTTCAAAAAGCATATTGAATTGAGCCGTGAGGTGAATGCTGTGAATGACGAATTGACTCGCAAGGACATTGAGAAGATGAAGGAGGAGCTGAGCTATCGCCGTGATACGCTCATGCCCGAGCTCATCGAGGAGGTCAAGCGTACAAGAGCCTTCGGTGATCTGAGCGAAAACTTCGAATACAAAGAAGCCAAAAGACAGAAAAACCGCAACGGCAGCAGGATACGCTACCTTGAAAATATGATCCGCTCCGCTCATATTATCGACTCCGGATCGAAGGACGAAAACACCGTAGGACTTTTCGATAAGGTGACGGTGTACCTCCCCGATGACGAGGAGGAGCAGGTCATAAGCGTGGTAACGACCATAAGAACGGATCCCCTGAAGGGGCTCATGAGCCGTGAATCACCCTTCGGCAAGGCGATACTCGGCAAAAAGGTCGGTGACACGGTGACGGTCGAGGTAAACGAGAGAGTGTCGTACAAGGTCGAGATAAGGAAAATCGAAAAGAGCGAGGACGACGGTTCCGCTCCGATACTGCAATACTGAAAAGGAGAAAGACAGATGAAGGCATTGCTGATAAACGGAAGCCCCAGAACAAAGGGCTGCACCTACACCGCTTTGACGGAGCTTAAAAATTCACTGGAGGCAGAGGGCGTTGAGGTCGAGCTCATCCATGTGGGACACATGGATATCCACGGCTGTATAGCCTGTCGCAAATGCGCTCAGACCGGCAAATGCGTGTTTGACGACATTGTAAACGAGATAGCACCAAAGCTCAATGAAGCCGATGCCTTTGTGATCGGTGCTCCGGTGTACTACTCATCCCCCGCAGGCGGAGCCATAGCGTTCATGGACAGGCTCTTTTTCAGCACCGGAAAGGTCGACAAGACGATGAAGGTCGGAGCGGCGGTAGTCACCTGTCGCAGAGGCGGCAACACCGCATCCTACGATGTTTTGAATAAGTACTTCTCGATAAGCGGAATGCCCATCGCATCGAGCCAGTACTGGAACATGGTGTACGGCGGCT
>CAYUQN010000057.1:0-9371 GCA_964446815.1 uncultured Oscillospiraceae bacterium
GCTCGCCCATCAGTTCTACGGAAAGTATTTTATCCGAAAACAGCGAAAATGTCAACGAAAAGTTCTCACAAGAGCCAATGACATTAGCTCAGCTTAAAGCGGAGAACAGGAAGTTCAAAAAACAGCTTGAGTATTGGCGTAACCGCTCTACGATGAACCCGAAAAAGACAGTGCGTGAGGGCGATGTCAAAAAGCTTGCAAAAGCTATTGTGGAAAGTGTTCCCACCGACATAAAGCCGCATGAGATAGTCCCCGACCTTATGGAGCTTGGCAACTATATCCTCAACGAGAAAGAGCTACGCTATACCGAAGTGCATGACATGGCGGCTTCGGTCTTGCGGATAGATATGTAACATGATATAATTACCAACTGAAAAAAGTGTGGGGTGAGAAACGATGGTGTCCGGTAATGCCGAAGCCGAGCTTAAAAGTACCGTACTGCGATATATTGACGAGTATAACTGGGGCTGGGGCATTGCCTTGAAGCTCATAAAACGCAAGTTCAATGCTGAGCTCAGCGAAAAGGAGCTTCGCGAGATATACAAGCAGACCAAGCACGAGGAGTGGTTCTGACGTCGATGCTTTGCCACAGGCTACCGAACGGCTTCTGACGGATCTTTTAACCGAGAACATATTACCGATACACCGAGAGACAAAGCCGCTTTAGACGCAATGCTTCACGATCTGCGGACGAACAATAAACCACCGATTCAACCGGATCGGTGGTTTAGCATTTCCTTGGTTTATACACCCTCAAAAGCAGACACTTTCGAGAATGCATATTTTATCTCAGCAGGGTATATTTGCCATAAATGCGTTTGTTTTTTGACATATTGCACAAAATGAGAACGCGAAATTTGTCATAGCTTTCACAAAGATTTCTTGAAAAGCTCAACATTTTAGGATAAAATAAATAGTGTGTTCAAATTTAAATGCGACTTCTAATAAAAACGGAGGGTGAATATGCAAAAATATGATGTGATCGTTGTAGGTGCCGGTAACGGCGGTCTTTCCGCCGCGACCTATCTTGCAAAGGCAGGCAAAAAGGTCCTTGTGCTTGAGAAGCACAATCTCCCCGGCGGCTGTGCCACGAGCTTTGTCAGGGGAAACTATGAGTTTGAAGCAACCTTGCATGAGATGTGCCAGATGGGTACAGGCGAAGGCGAGGGCAAGAGAGGTGCCGTAAGACAGCTTCTTGAGGATCATTACGGCCTCGATGTCGAATGGTGCAGTGCAAACGAAAGCTTTGCATCCGTAGCCACCGATCCCGACGGCTTCAATGTAGCGATGCCGGCAGGTGTTCAGGCGTTTATCGATGAGATGGAGCGTCAGGTACCCGGCAGCCGTGAGTCCATGACTACCGTAATGGAGCTCGGCCGTATGCTGGTAGACGGTGTTGAATGGCTGTCCGAGCGTAACAATGAGCCCGAGGGCTTGCAGAAGGTCGAAATGATGCTCAAGTACTACGACCTTATGTGCCTTGTTCCTCAGCCCTGTGACGACGTTCTGAAAAAGATCGGCGTACCCGAAAAGGCAAGACATATCTTCGAGTCCTACTGGACTTACGTTTCGGCGGATTCCACCGAGATGAGCTTTGCGCCGTACACCTTTATGACCTACGTTTACCTTACCCAGCTTCCTTGGTTTGCCA
This sequence comes from uncultured Oscillospiraceae bacterium, assembly GCA_964446815.1. Taxonomy (GTDB): domain Bacteria; phylum Bacillota; class Clostridia; order Oscillospirales; family Oscillospiraceae; genus F23-B02. The sequence continues at coordinate 1,652 of CAYUQN010000057.1, forward strand.
AGAACCGTTCACACGAGATATCCCTTGCCTTTGATGCAAAGATCAGGGAGCTCGGCGGCGATATTTGGTACAATACCATGGTCGATAAGATCGACGTAAGAAACGGTGCGGTACACGGTGTTACGCTCAGCGACGGAACATATATCCCCTGTGAGCGTGTCATCTCCAACCTCATGCCCCATGTCGTATACGATCGCATGGTGGATCATAAGGAGATACCCACCTATGAGCGTAAGAAGATGAACGCTCAGAGGCTTGCTCAGGCTGCATTCACCGTATACCTCGGTCTGGACGCAAGTGCGGAGGAGATAGGTCTCAAGAATTACGATACCTTCATGAGACACACTCCGGACAACCATAAGCAGTTCCTGTCCTCCGATTCTCTCGATACTCATAAGGACATTACCTGCACCGTTTTGACCAATGCACTTCCCGATGCTGCCGGTGAAGGCAGAGCCTTTATCCAGTTCTCCAAGTTCTACACCGGCGATCCGTTCAAGGATGTCAGCGAGGAAGAATATTTCAAGATCAAGGACCGTGTCGCAAGAGAATGTGTCGAGCGTTACGAGGAAGTCACCGGCTGCGATCTGCAGAGCCACATTGAGGAGATCGTTGTTGCATCTCCCGTAACATGGGCACGCTACCTCGGAACACCCAAAGGCGACGTATACGGCTATATTCCCGCCACTTGGGACGGTATGTTCCCCAGAGTCCAGTGCGGACACCATGAGGACTACAATATTAAGGGACTGCGTTTCGTCGGCGGTCACGGCACCCAGATGGACGGCTACTCTCAGGCATACCTTTCCGGATCGGAACAGGCAAGATATATGCTTGAGGATATGAAGGAGGGCAAGTAAGATGGCAAAATACAATTATTCGAGAAAAGGTCTCAAGGGACTGACTCCGTTCCCCTTCTTAGGTGAGGTCAAAACAAGACTGAAGCACATCGAGGCAGCACCCGATACCGTGCCCCAGTCCGTGTTTAACGCCAACGTTCTCGCAAAGAAGCTGCACCCCATGGTTCAGCACGTTAAGATCGCAAAGGTCGTTCCCCACGGTGACGCAAAGAGCTTTACCCTCGTTCCCGATACCGCAAAGGGCACAAGCGAAATGGCATACTTCCGTGCAAGCCAGTATGTTTCCGTGTCCCTTAATATCGACGGGGCAACGGTCAATAAGCCCTACACCATCCGTTCCAACCCCAAGGATGCTCTCGGCAGTGAGAATACGAGCTACACTCTGACCATTAAGCTCACCAATCCCTCCTACGCCTCCAAGTACATTCTGGAGAATTGGAAAGAGGGCGACAGTGTTGATATCAGCGGCCCTCTCGGTGATTTCTACTATCAGAATCTGCGTGACGCAAAGCACGTTATCGCAATAGCCGGCGGCTCCGGCATCACTCCGTTCTACTCCATGGCGGCTGCAATAGTTGACGGCATTGAGGATTTCGACATGACCATCCTTTACGGCAGCCGTACAGCCGACGGTATTCTCTTAAAGGACGAGATCGAGGAGCTTGCAGCCAAATCAAACGGCAGAGTAAAGGTAGTCCATGTCCTGTCCCATGAGGAGAAGGAGGGCTTTGAGCACGGTTTCATGACCGCAGAGCTCATCAAGAAGTACGCACCCGAGGGTGATTACTCCGTCTTTATGTGCGGCCCCAAGGCTATGTACACCTTCTGCGAGGGTGAGATGAAGAAGCTCGGCCTGCCCAAGCGTCGCTATCGCATGGAGATGTCCGGCGACTATCTCGGCGCCGCAAATAATGCAGACTTCCCCGTAGAGAAGAAGGAAGACGAGTTTAAGCTCACCGTAGTTATCAAGGGCGAAAAGCAGGTAGTTCCCTGCAAGGCAAGCGAGTCCTTGCTGTGGGCAATGGAGCGTGCCGCTATCAAAGCACCGTCGCATTGCAGAAGCGGCGAATGTGGCTGGTGCCATTCAAGGCTCATTTCGGGTGATGTCTATATCCCCGAGGATGCAGACGGCCGCCGTCTTGCCGATAAGAAGTTCGGCTGGATCCATCCCTGCTGCAGCTTCCCCCTGAGCGATGTCGAGCTCGAAGTATTCCCCATAAACTGAGTTTATAAAATGAAAAAGAGCAGCGTAGCTGCTCTTTTTCATTTTTGTTGCAATAAGAGGTAAATTGAGTTATAATGGCTACATCTGAAAAATTATCCGATACGGAGGATGTTCAATGGTCACTTTCAAACTCAAAGAGCAGGATGACAATCACCTGACATACTGGTACTTCCCCAACGGCAAGGAAGCAAACGGACACGGCACCATTATTATCGACAGAGTAGCAGGCAAGGTCGATGTTACTCAGCTTGCACCCGATGATAAGCTTCGCCGCCACACTCTTGAGGAGCAGCTCAAGCTCCGCAAGGCAACCGAGAATATGCGTAAGATCGAGCAGCTCCCCGAGCTCACCGAGGAGGAGTGGCCCATTCCCACCGCAGATAAGATATCCACGATCTTTGCCGATCATGCGATACGCAAGATAGTCGATGCATATAACCAGGGTCAGATCCTCGAAGAAGGAGCCGAGACCTGGCAGATGTGATAAGCCGAAAACAAAACAGACAATGTTCCGAATACGGGCATTGTCTGTTTTTTATGTTGTATAAAATTTCAATTCGTAAGAGCGGCTGCGGCGGTACCGAGGAGGGTGAGATTCTCACCGCTTACAAATTCGAAGCGGCGTTCCATTATCTCACCTGCGTAAATCTCCATATACTCGTGAAGCTGCGGAGCAAATAAAGCACTCTTTGAGTACAGCGATCCGTCAACGGCGATACGCAGCGGCTTCTCCCTGCCCTGACCCGTGAGCAGCATGATACCGCACAGCTCACTTGCGGCACACCTTGCAGCACGGTCAAAGAGCTCGTTTATTATGTAAACCAAATTGACCTTGTCCTCGGCGGAAAAGCCCTTGGGCAATCTGCCTCGACCCCATTTGTCAATGGTCGGAGTCGTCACCTCGGTCATCTTGCCGATGACCTCCGAGGCGTAGTCGGAGAATATGCCCTCCTCGGCGGCTGCCTTCAGGATGTGCTTACACAGCATACCGAGGTAGCGACCGGAGCACATTTTTTCACCGACATAATATCCGCTGTCGGGAAGCAGGGCATCCATTGAAAGGTCGATACTGCCACGTTCAAAGCCGGAGAAGGAGCCGGATTCGAGATTAACGAGCATTTTACCGCCTTGGGCATTCAGCTTCGCTATATCGCCCACGGGAAGGGCACAGCAAGTATTGAGCCCTGTTCCGGCAATGAGCCCCACATAGCCGTCACAGCCCTTTGTGCCATGCAATGCCGCCGCACCGAGCAAAACTGCGGGGGTATCGTTTAGTACGACCGACTTTTCGACGTGACAGCCCAAGAGCCCGAGACTGCGCTTGAGCTCGGCACCCGGAAGCTTACCCACGGCGTTTTCAATCTTCACCTGCTTTGTCAGACCGAGGATCCTGCAATCAAGCTCCGGCAAAGCCTCGGAGGGATAGGAAAAGCAAAAGCCGAGGGAATCGGCAGCTTTGGCAAAGGGCAAAAGCTCACTTGCGATGAGGGAAATGAAATCCTCCCAAGCTACCGCACTGTCGGAGCCGGGCATGGGCAGATTTTTAAGCTCTGCTATGTTAGGCTTGCCCTTTTCGAATTCAACGAGGGCAAGACGAAGATTCGTCCCTCCTGCGTCGATGACGGCAGCCTTGCCGTTTATGGGCTTTTGCGATGGTGCTTTGAGGTAGGTGGGGATCATGGGGAGCTCATCCTGAGCGGCGGCAAGACCCGAGCTTGCCCTTTCGCAAAAGAGCCTTGCACAGTCGTAAACCTTAACGGCATCGGCATTCATGCCCTTGTCTATCATAAATTCGGCTATTCTAAGCATTTTGTTCTCCGTAAAAATTCCGGCAACTTTGTTGCGGATAATAAGGAAGTATTAACAGCTCTCAAGCAAATGTCATTGGACTATGTGGTTTGCTGCTGAGTATTAGTTCGAACACCGCACCCTTCAAGGGAGGCATGAACGCAGTCGTCACGCTGCACTGCTGTTTGACATTTGCCTATAATTCAAAGCTAATACTTGCACAAAAGCAGACAATGCTCCCACTTTTCACGGAAGCATTGTCTATTAATTTTTGAATTCCTAAAACGTCCTTAATTAACCAACCGACTTTCTGCCGCCGGAGTTAATATTTTATACCTTATTTTTTAACTGCTTCGACAACACCCTCTGCAAGACCGGCGATTCCCTGGATCTCACTGGGGATGATTATCTTGGTAGCCTGACCGTTTGCTGCGGCGGTAAAGGCTTCGAGAGCCTTGATCTTCAGCACGGCATCACTGGGGCAGGCCTCGTTTATAAGTCTGATACCCTCTGCGGTAGCACTCTGGACCTTGAGGATGGCTTCGGCTTCACCCTCTGCCTCAAGGATCTGCTGCTGCTTCTTTGCATCGGCACGCAGAATGGCGGATTCCTTTTCACCCTCTGCCTCGAGGATGGCTGCACGCTTTTCACCCTCTGCACGGAGGATAGCCTCACGGCGTTCACGCTCTGCCTTCATCTGCTTTTCCATTGCGGACTGGATCTCTCTCGGAGGAAGGATGTTTTTAAGCTCAACACGGTTTACCTTGATGCCCCAAGGATCGGTGGCTTCGTCGAGGATCGCACGCATTTTGCCGTTTATAAGGTCACGGCTGGTGAGACACTGGTCAAGCTCAAGATCACCGATAATGTTACGCAGGGTGGTTGCGGAAAGGTTCTCGATAGCTATCATGGGATGCTCGATGCCGTAGGTGTAGAGCTTGGGATCGGTTATCTGGAAATAGATAACGGTGTCGATCTGCATGGTGACGTTATCCTTGGTGATAACGGGCTGGGGCGGAAAGTCCGCTACCTGCTCCTTGAGGGAGATGGTCTTTGCGACCTTCTCGAAGAAGGGCATCTTTACATGGATACCGGTGCCCCAGGTGGTTTGATATTTACCGAGACGTTCGATTATCATTACCTTACTTTGCTGAACGACTCTTATATTACGAGCGATGACGATGATGACGAGAGCGATGATCAAAAGTATCATCCAGCCGCCGTCGGTTAAAAAGTTCTCCATAGAGTACCTCCTTAGATTTTCACTGCCGCAGTTTCATCGGCATTTTTCACAATAAGTTTGACTCCCTCGATACGCACGGCGACAACGAGCTCACCGACGGGGATAACGGCATCGTCCTCGCATCTTGCCGTCCACGTCTTACCGTCGACATAAACGGTACCGCTGCCTGCGATATTGTCCACGGTCTCGGTCACACGACATTCCTTACCGATGAGCATATCGGCGTTTGTGGGCTGCACCTTGGCGTTGACAAACTTTTTGACAAGCGGTCTTGTGAGACAAAGCATAAGAGCGGAAACGAGGAGAAAAACGGAGATCTGGATCCAGAGCTCCAAATCGCAAAGCTCCGCTACCAACGCGGCAAGAGCACCGACGGTGAACCAGATAGAGGTCAAACCGACCGTGGCCGCTTCGAGCACCGCAAATACCACAGCGGTTATGAGCCAGATAGTTGACATAGTATAGCACCTCCTGTCAAAACGATTTTACTACATTACCGCCAAATTGGCAACAGGAAACTTTAATCACGCGATAACACTTTACATTTGTGAAGAATTAGTGTATGATAGTGGTAAAGTCACGAACTAAACTATTAAAGTGACTAACGGAGGAACAATAATGAACAAACGGAACAGAAAGCCCAGATGTACCGAAATGTATAAGGCAATCCTGACCCTTCGCACAGTAGAGGAATGTATGGACTTTTTCGATGACCTATGCACCATAAACGAGATACAGGCGATGGAACAGAGGTATCAGGTCGCCGTATGTCTCAGCAAGGACATGAAATATAATGATATTCTTTCCGAGACCGGAGCATCCAGTGCAACGATAAGCCGAGTAAACCGCTCTTTGAAATACGGAAAGGACGGTTATGAGGTCGCATTTGAACGTTTGGAGAATTCGGAAGAATGAGTGCTTACGGCCCACTTGCCCTTTGGTATGACAGGCTGACCCTTGATATACCGTATTCGGACTTTGCCGATCTGTATGAGGAAAAATTCGCCGCTGACGGTGGCGAATTTTCCACGCTTTTGGATCTCTGCTGCGGCACCGGAACGCTGACTTGGCTTTTGGCGGAGCGTGGCTATGAGATGATAGCCGCCGATGCATCCTCCGATATGCTGATGCAGGCTGCCGCAAAGCCCAATGATGTCAAGGTAAGACCCTTGTTTTTGTGTCAGGCTGCGGCGGAGCTCGATCTGTACGGTACCGTCGATGCTGCGATCTGCTCACTTGACGGGATGAACTATATTCCGCCCTCGGAGCTTTCCGAGGTGTTTCACCGTCTGCACCTTTTTGTCAGACCGAACGGGCTCATTATCTTCGATATCAAGACTCCTGAATGGCTCAGGAGCATAGACGGCAATGTGTTCGTCGATGAGACGGAGGATATGCTGTGCCTTTGGCGTGCCGATTTCGATGAAGCGGAAAATGCCCTGATCTACGGTATGGATATATTCTCGAGAGCGGGAAGGCTTTGGAAAAGAGAAGGCGAGGAGCATACGGAGTATGCGCACTCCCCCGAAATGCTGTGTAGGCTTTTGAGCGAAAACGGCTTTTCGGAGATCGAATTTATAACCGACTGTCCTCAAAAGGACGGCGGCAGAATGTTTATATCCGCAAAAAGGAGCGGCGATTAAATGGACAGAATATTAAGAGCAACGGCGGCAAACGGCTTTGTCAAGATGTCGCTCATAACCGCAAGGGAAACGGTGCAGCGTGCAAAGGATATCCACGGCTGCACCCCCACCACCGCAGCGGCATTGGGCAGGGCACTTTGCGGTGCCTCGATATTGGGCAATCTCATGAAGGAGGAAAACGCCTCCCTCACTCTCAGGATAAACGGCGGCGGAAGGATAGGCAGCATAATTTGCGTATCCGATTCAAACGGCTGTGTCCGAGGCTATGTGACGGATCCGACGGTCGATCTCCCCATAAGAGCCGACGGAAAGATAGATGTCGGCGGTGCCGTGGGACGTGACGGCTTTTTGACCGTGAGCAGGGATATCGGACTGCGTGAGCCGTATATCGGCTCGGTAGAGCTCGTATCCGGTGAGGTAGCTGAGGATTTGACGGCGTATATGCTTGAAAGCGAGCAGATACCGTCCGCCTGTGCCCTCGGCGTGCTTATCGACACCGACCTCAGTGTCAAAGCGGCAGGAGGCTTTTTGGTCGAGCTGATGCCCGGGGCACCGGAGGAGTATATCGATAAGCTTGAGGATAACATCTTTATGATGGATCAGCTCACGACTATACTTTCAGAGGACGGGGAGGAGGAAGTGTTCGCCCAAGTTTTAAAGGGTATGGAATACCACCTTGTCGGGGAGAACGAGGTCACCTACAAATGCTATTGCAGCAGGGAAAGAGTCAGCGAGGCACTGCTCAGTGTGGGCTCTGCCGAGCTTGAGGACATGATAAACAGCGGCGAAACGGCACATTTGAGCTGTCAGTTTTGCGACACCGTGTATGATTTCACCCCCGAGGATATCGACAAATTGCTAAACGAAAGCAAAAATCGAGAAGAAATTTAAATTTAAGGTTGACAATTAGAAATGCGTTTAGTATAATAAACAAGCCGCTGAACGAGGGAGCATAGCTCAG
>CAYUQN010000058.1:0-9310 GCA_964446815.1 uncultured Oscillospiraceae bacterium
CACTTTTTCCGATGATCTATTATACCATACCAAGAACCATCAGGCAACTACAACGCTGCCACCATTAAACCGATAATAGGTTTCATTATACCATACCAAGAACCATCAGGCAACTACAACAGAGCACCGTCATAGCGTATGACAACAGCTATTATACCATACCAAGAACCATCAGGCAACTACAACTCATACCGCAGCAATGCGGATTGGTGTGAATATTATACCATACCAAGAACCATCAGGCAACTACAACCGGCGCACTTATAGCCGTCTTGCTTATCGAATTATACCATACCAAGAACCATCAGGCAACTACAACCGTCATTGACGGTGATTATTGCGACGCTTGGATTATACCATACCAAGAACCATCAGGCAACTACAACAGAGCACCGTCATGGCGTGGGACACCAGCTATTATACCATACCAAGAACCATCAGGCAACTACAGGAAAAGACGCTTCGTTTGAAGCGTCTTTTTTGCAAAATTCAGATCAGGTCGATGATATTCGGATCAGGTCGATGATATTCGGATCAGGTCGATGATGCAGATCTCGGGGCGGTTAAAGATCCTGGGGACGAGATCGTAACCGCTAAGGCCTCCGGAGAGGAGCATATCCGTGCCGTCAAAGCTATAGCGTCCGTAATCGTAATCGGGGAAAAAGCCCTCGGTCGGGGATATAACGCCGCCGATGAGCGGAAGCCGCCACAGTCCTCCGTGAACATGACCGCTCACGACAAGATCCATACGAAACTCATTCTGCGGCTCGAAGTATATCATCATATTCGGCATATGGGCAAGCCACAGCGTCGGCAATTCACTGTCTCGCAAGTCCTCGAGAAATTCGTATTCGGTACCGATGAAACTCTCGTCGTCGTTATAATATGACATCCAAGGACTGTTGCCGCCGAGAATACCGACAAGCCTGAGCCTACTGCCGCCGATATCTACATCGACATATTTGTTATTCAAAAACACGCCGCCGGCTGCCTCGACAGCCGCTTTGACATCGGAAAGTCGGGCATCGTAAAACTCGTTCTCGTGATTGCCTATCGTGTAATACACCGGTGCGATCTCACTGAGCTTGCGTACAAGCTCGCCGAAGGCGGCGATATCCTCGGCATCCGTCGAACGACTGAGCATATCACCGACACAGACTATCGCATCCGGTGACTGCTCCGCTATGAGAGCTATGAGCCGCTCATTATCCTCACCGTACTCTCTGCTGTGCAGATCGCTTATCGCAACGATACGACAGCTATGAGTGAGCCCGTCTATCCTCTCGGTGTAATGCGTCACCTTGACGGATACACTGCAAACGACGGCGGATACTGCCGCTGCCGCAATAAGCACGGCGATGAGTATCAAAATTACTGTCATGGCCTTATGTTTTCTGAGCATTGTTTCACTTTTTGCGACGCTTTTTGGGTCGCTTTTTTGCCATGTCCTCATCGAACATATAGCTGAGGTCACGCTTATACACAAACTTTTCCTCACGGTGCTTTGCAATGGCGTACAGCCTCTTTGCGTCATGGATCAAAATGAGCAGCATGGTGAACAAAAGCAGGGTATGCACCATGTCGACATCAACGGTGACTATGGAGAAGCCGTACATAAAGACTGCACAGATCGCCTCCGCAAGTATGGGGTAGCGTGAGAAGAAGTAGACCGCGGCAAAGACCACGACCAAAAGCACGGAGATCTCATAGTTGACACCGATAAGACCGAAGACCACGGCAAAGTACGTCACCTCGCCCTTGAAGCGATACATTATCGGGTATGCGGTGCCGAGGATGACGCAGAAGAACGCAAAGGCTCTGCCGATCTCGGCACAGTCGAGGATGCTCATCAGCCATCCGCCGACAAGCACCGGAAACAGACAGCGAAAAAGTTCTATCCCCAGCAGCACAGCAAAGCCGCCCTTGCCGAGATCCAGCGAAAACTGCGTTATACCGAAGTTTGTCCTCGGATACTTACGCAGATTCTTGTGATACACAAGGTAGGAGGCAATGCTCACGGTGCTGAGACTGCCGAAGAAATAGGCTATTATCGCAGTCAGAGCAAGGAGAAGGTAGCTCATTCCTTATCCCCCTTTTGACGTATGACCATGCGGATAGGCGTGCCCTCCAGACCGAATACCGAACGTATCTGATTTTCAAGATAACGCTGATATGAGAAGTGGAAAAGCTCCTTTTTATTGCAGAACACGACAAAGTTCGGGGGACAGGTACCGGTCTGGGTCATGTAGTAGATCTTCAGACGGCGACCCTTATCCGTAGGCGGCTGAACTCTTGCCTGAGCATCGGAAAGGACATCGTTGAGCATACCGGTGGTTATACGCATATGTGCCTGATCGTTTACGAAATTGACAAGCTCGAATATGCGATCGGTACGCTGACCGGTAACAGCGGAGATAAAGAGCACCGGAGCATAGCTCATGAAGCTGAGGTCACGCATGACCTCCTTACGCATTTTTTCAAGCGTTCCGGTCTCCTTTTCGACAAGATCCCACTTGTTGACGACTATGATGCTTGCCTTGCCTGCTTCATGTGCCATACCTGCGATCTTGGTATCCTGTTCGGTAACGCCGTCTCTTGCGTCGATCATTATAAGGCAAACATCGGCACGCTCGATGGCAAGCTGAGCTCTCATGACGGAGAACTTTTCGACTCTTTCGTCCACACGGCTTTTCCTGCGGATACCTGCCGTATCGATGAAAACGTACTTGCCGTAGGAATTTTCAAACTCGGTATCGACCGCATCACGGGTGGTGCCTGCCATGTCCGCTACGATGACACGCTTTTCACCGAGAATATGATTTATAAGCGAGGATTTGCCGACATTGGGCTTGCCGATAACGGCGACCTTTATGCGGTCATCGTCCTCCTCCTCGTCATCCTCGGGGGGAAAATATTTCGCACACTCGTCAAGCAGATCACCGGTACCGTGACCGTGGACTGCGGATATGGCGATGGGATCGCCCATACCGAGCTCATAAAACTCGTATATCGCGGGATCGACACCACCGGTGGAGTCCATTTTATTGACCGCCAAAACCGTGGGCTTACGCGAACGCAAAAGCATACCGGCAACGTCCTTATCCGCTGCGGTGACACCCGTGCGTACATCGGTCACAAGGATTATGACATCCGCCGCGTTTATTGCGATATTTGCCTGCTCTCGCATGAAGCTGAGTATTTCATTGTCCGTTGTGGGCTCGATACCGCCGGTATCGACGATATCGAACTTCCTGCCGCACCATTCACATTCGGCATACAGCCTGTCCCTCGTGACACCGGGTGTGTCCTCAACGATGGAAAGACGTTTGCCGCAGAGCTTATTGAAAAGCATGGATTTACCGACATTCGGTCTGCCGACTATGGCAACAAGAGGTTTGGACATTGTTCCGCCTCCTTAATTCTGATTGTATTTATAAAAGCACTCTCTGTCGGGTGACCTTTCGGGGATATGCAGCTCCGGCAAAGCATCGCCGGATATGGCATCCCAGAGAGCAAAACCGTCGGATTCTATGGGATAGATGGGAACGCCGAGAGCGGCGGATGCCTCCTCGATCGTCACATCGTCGAGGAAATCAAGCTCCTCACGTCTGAGCATATTCTGTGACACGAAAAGCCGCTTGCCGAGAGGCTTGCCCTTTAGCTGAGCAATGAGATCCCGACCGGTTATCAGTCCCGTGACGTTTATGCTGTGACCGAAGAAATCGTTTTCTATCGCATAGACCCTACCGTCTATATTATCATACTTTTGCTTTGCTGTACAAATAAGTTTTTCAAAATACGGTGCCACCGAGGTTCCGGTCGCAATGGAGAAGGGGACACCGTCGGGCGTGTCGGAAAGGCTCAGTGCCGATGCAAACTCACGCTCTAAAAGCCGTATCATTCCGACACCGTTTTCAAGCTGGGTATGCTCCTCGTAAAAATCATCCTCCGGCAGAGGGAGAGAAGCCGCTATATACATTTCATCGGAGCAGAAAAAGATCCTCGTTCCGTACTTTTCAAGGCACTTATCCCCGAACTCGCTCACCATTTTGACGGTCTCGGCTGCGTGCTCCTTTGTGAACATCGTGAGCGGATACAGACCCTCACGGTATTTAGTGAGCCCAACGGGGACGATCGACACACTGTGAACATTGGGATAAAGCTCGGACAGCTCCTCCATGCTCTGCATAAGAGCGTCGCCGTCGTTAAGTCCGGGACAGCAGACGATCTGACAGTTCATCGTTATACCGCCCTTTGCAAAGCGACGCATGATATCCATGCACTTGCCCGCATTCTTGTTACGCAGGAGCTTTACCCTGAGCTCGGGATCGGTGGCGTGAACGGAAATGTTCACCGGACTGACGTGCAGACCGATGATACGTTCGATCTCACGCTCCGTAAGATTGGTCATCGTTATGTAATTACCGAGAAGGAAGCTGAGCCTTGCATCATCGTCCTTGAAATACATCGTCTTACGCATACCCTTCGGCAGCTGATCAATGAAACAAAAGACGCAGTGATTGGCACAGGAGCGGGGCTTATCCATAAGATAGCTTTCAAACTCAAGCCCCAAGTCCTCACCTTCCGCCTTTTCGATATGCACCGTTTTCTCAACACCGTCGGTGGTGAGCAGTACGATATCGAGAATGGGGTCGTAGGCGAAAAATTTGTAGTCCAAAACGTCACAGACCTCTTTTCCGTTTATGGAAAGAACTCTGTCACCGATATGTGCCCAATGCTCTATAGGGCTTCCGCTTTCGATTTTTGAGATAACATTTTCGTGAATCATACAGTTAAATTAGAAATCAGAAATTAAGCAAAAGGAGGAAAGATGATCTTTCCTCCTAAAGCATTTTACTTATTATCCTCAACCTTCAGGACCTGACGGCCATTGTACATACCGCATTCCTTGCATACACGGTGAGGCATTTTGAAAGCACCGCAGTTGGGGCACTTAACGATTCCGGGAGCGGTGAGCTTCCAGTGAGAGGAACGTCTCTTATCACGTCTCTGTCTTGATACTTTTCCCTTGGGGACTGCCATGGTGACACCTCCTGATTTAAGCTGTTATGAGCAGCGTTTTCATTTATCCAAAAGCTGCTCAAGTACTGCCAGCCTTGGATCGATTTGTTTTTTGCAATTGCATGGGCCGAGATTAAGATCGGCTCCGCAGAGGGAGCACAGACCTTTGCAATCCTCACGGCAAAGAAACTTGGTTTCCATGTCGAGAAGAAAAATCGTGGAAAGGACTTCGTCGAGATCCAGCTTGTCTCCGTCGAGAACAAAGGCTTCGGGATCATCGGATTCTCCGTCTGAGATACGGGCGTTAATGTCCATCACCTTGACGCTGTCGAACTCTTTACCACATCGGTCGCACACGCAAGTCATTTCGGCTGATAAAACACCCTCGAGTGTCAGGATGCCTGCCTCATTGAACACTTTGCCCACGCCATGAAGATCACTTTTATACTCCCTGATCGATTCAAAGGAAAGATCCTCCGTCCCAATGTAGCAGTCGAAGGGAACCTCCCTGCCGGGGACTTCGATTATCTCTCTCAGATCAAGCAGCATAGCACACCTCTCCATAGTCGCTAAAACATTATAGCTAAACCGCACCCTCTTGTCAACCTAAAAATTAGCTTTTTCGCAAGGTTTTTCGGAGAGGGATGAGGACATCATTCGTCGAGCTTCAAGACTGCAAGGAAGGCCTCGGTGGGGATGGATACCGTGCCGAGCTGACGCATCTTCTTCTTGCCCTCTTTCTGCTTTTCGAGCAGCTTCTTCTTTCTCGTGATATCGCCGCCGTAGCACTTGGCAAGCACGTCCTTTCGCATTGCCTTGACGGTCTCACGGGCTATTATCTTGCCGCCTATTGCAGCCTGGATGGGCACCTCGAAAAGCTGACGGGGGATATTCTCCTTGAGCTTTTCGCAAAGCTTTCTTGCACGGGGATATGCCTTGTCCTTATGTGCTATAAAGCTCAGTGCATCGACCTGATCGCCGTTTAAGAGCATATCGACCTTCACGAGCTCCGAGGGCTTATACTCGCTGAGCTCATAGTCAAGTGAGGCGTAGCCCTTGGTTCTGGCTTTGAGGGTATCAAAGAAGTCGTATATTATCTCGTTGAGGGGCATCTCATAACGCAGCTCAACAAGGTGAGAGTCGAGGTACTGCATATCACGGTATTCGCCTCTCCTGTCCTGACACAGGGGCATAATATTGCCGACAAACTCATTCGGCGTTATGATACTGACCTTGACATAGGGCTCCTCGGCGTGTTCAATGGCAGCAGGGTCGGGGTAATTGTGCGGATTGTCGACCATGACGACACTGCCATCGGTCTTTACTACCTTATATATAACGCTGGGGAGGGTAGTGACGAGCTCGAGATCGAACTCACGCTCAAGCCGCTCCTGTATGACCTCCATGTGCAGCATACCCAAAAAGCCGCAGCGGAAGCCGAAGCCCAGGGCAACGGAGCTTTCCGGCTCAAAGGAGAGGGAAGCATCGTTTAATCTGAGCTTTTCGAGTGCATCACGAAGGTCGGGATACTTGCTGCCATCCTCTGTGTATATGCCGCAGTAGACCATTGCTCTTGCCGGACGGTAGCCGGGGAGGGCAGTGTCACAGGGACGGCTTGCCTCTGTGACGGTATCACCGACTTGGGTATCCGCAACGTTCTTTATGGAAGCGGTGAAGTATCCGACATCACCTGCACACAGCTCATCACAGGGCTCAAGACCGATAGCACGCATATGTCCGACCTCAAGCACCGTATATTTAGCACCGGTGGATTTCAGAAGCACCTCTGTGCCCTTTGCCACTCTGCCGTCCATAAGTCGCATAAAGACGATGACACCTCTATAGCTGTCATACTGACTGTCAAATATAAGTGCCTTCAGGGGAGCATTTACATCGCCGCTCGGAGCCGGAACGTTTTTGACGATATCGTCCAGAACTGCCTGAACATTGATGCCGTTTTTCGCACTGATCTCCGGAGCATCCATTGCAAGTATGCCGATGATATCCTCGATTTCCTGCTTGACACGCTGAGGATCCGCCGCAGGGAGGTCAATTTTGTTGACGACCGGTAGTATCTCAAGATTTGCGTCAAGAGCCAGATAGGTGTTTGCAAGCGTCTGAGCCTCAACACCCTGAGAGGCATCGACGACGAGCACCGCACCCTCACAGGCTGCAAGCGATCTTGAGACCTCATAGTTAAAGTCAACGTGACCCGGAGTGTCGATGAGGTTGAGGGTATAGCTCTCACCGTCATCGGCTTTGTAGGTCATACCGATGGCTCTCGCCTTTATGGTTATGCCACGCTCACGCTCAAGATCCATGTTGTCGAGGATCTGATCCTCCATGATGCGTTCTTCCACCGCACCGCAAAGCTCAATGAGCCTGTCCGACAGGGTGGATTTACCGTGGTCGATATGAGCGATGATCGAAAAATTACGGATATGGTCCTGACTGATCATGAAAGCTCCTCCAATGCCGATTCCGCCTTGTTCGCAAGGGCTCGGAGCTCCTCAATGAACACCTTCGCAACATCCGAACTACGGTCAAGCCCGTCGGGATTTGCGGAGCGACCGAGGAGGTAATCCGCCGTTACATTATAATAATCGCATACACGACATACGAAGCTGAGACCGGGCTCCCTTGCTCCGTTTTCGTAATGACTTAAAAGTGCCTGACTTATGTGAAGATCCGCTGCCGCTTTACGCTGACTGAGCCCTGCTCTGCGACGCAGCTCGGATAAGGTTTGTGAAAAGCTTCGTTCGTTCATTGTATATCTCCGTTGCATTTTTGATTACAGCCTGTATATTATACTTAGAAATCACGCTCTTGTAAATAGAAATCTTGCGAAATACTTGAAAAATGCCGTTGAGGGTGCTAAAGTATATGCGGATAAATCTGCGGCGCATCCTGCCGCTTTTTTCGGAGGAAAAACAAATGTTTGAAAACCTTATTGAAGTTCTGAAAAACGATCCCCGCAAGATAGTTTATACCGAAGGCCACGACGCAAGGATCCTCGAGAGTGCAGCCCGTCTCAAGAAGGAAGGCTTCCTCACCCCCATCCTCGTCGGTAATGTCGATGTTGTCAAGGAAGCAGCCGCAAAGGGCGGCTTTGACATTGACGGTATCGAGATCCTCGATCCTCTGACCTATGAAGGCATGGATGCCATGGTAGAGGAAATGGTCGCTCTGCGTAAGGGCAAGATGAGCGCAGAGGATTGCCGTGCCGCTCTTTCCAAGGGCAACTACTTCGGCACCATGCTCGTTAAGCAGGGTGTAGCCGATTGCCTCCTCGGCGGTGCTACCTACTCCACCGCAGATACCGTTCGTCCCGCACTTCAGCTCGTCAAGACCAAGAAGGGCGCAAATCTCGTATCCTCCTGCTTCATCATGATCCGTGACGATGAGATGCTCGCTATGGGTGACTGTGCGATCAATATCGACTATCAGGACAAGCTCGACAAGGAGGGCAATGTTGTCCTTTCCGCTGCCGCACAGCTTGCAGAGGTAGCAGTCGCAACCGCTCACACCGCAGAGGTGTTCGGCATCGACCCCAAGGTCGCAATGCTGTCCTACTCCACCAAGGGCTCCGGCAAGGGCGCATCCGTTGACCTTGTCCGTGAGGCTACAGCCATTGCAAAGGAAATGGCTCCCGAGCTCAAGCTCGACGGTGAGATGCAGTTTGACGCAGCGGTATCTCCCGTTGTCGGTCAGCTCAAGTTCCCCGGCTCTCCCGTTGCAGGCTATGCAAACACCTTCATCTTCCCCGAGATCCAGTCCGGCAACATCGGATACAAGATTGCTGCTCGTCTCGGCGGCTTCTTGGCATTCGGGCCCATCCTTCAGGGTCTCAATGCTCCCATCAACGACCTCAGCCGCGGCTGCAACGCAGAGGAAGTTTACCAGATGTCCATCATCACCGCAGCACTCAAGTAAGAGACAGATCAAAAGATTAAAAGGCAGGGCAATGCCCTGCCTTTACTTAACTTAGCTATGGATAGAGAAAAGTATATGGATGAAGCCCTTGCACTTGCATATGAAGCAAGCGACAGGGGAGAGATACCCGTCGGCTGCGTCATCGTCGATGAGAGCGGCACTATAATAGGCAAAGGTCGAAATCGCAGAGAGGAAAGCGGCGACGCTACCGCTCATGCGGAGGTCGAGGCGATAAAACAGGCGTGTGAGCACATTGGAGATTGGCGGCTTGAGGGCTGCACGATATTCGTAACGCTCGAACCCTGTCCCATGTGTGCCGGTGCTATACTCAATTCAAGGATACCTAAGATAGTGT
>CAYUQN010000059.1:0-9179 GCA_964446815.1 uncultured Oscillospiraceae bacterium
ACACTTTTTCCGATGATCTATTATACCATACCAAGAACCATCAGGCAACTACAACTCATACCGCAGCAATGCGGATTGGTGTGAATATTATACCATACCAAGAACCATCAGGCAACTACAACCGGCGCACTTATAGCCGTCTTGCTTATCGAATTATACCATACCAAGAACCATCAGGCAACTACAACCGTCATTGACGGTGATTATTGCGACGCTTGGATTATACCATACCAAGAACCATCAGGCAACTACAACAGAGCACCGTCATGGCGTGGGACACCAGCTATTATACCATACCAAGAACCATCAGGCAACTACAGGAAAAGACGCTTCGTTTGAAGCGTCTTTTTTGCAAAATTCAGATCAGGTCGATGATATTCGGATCAGGTCGATGATATTCGGATCAGGTCGATGATGCAGATCTCGGGGCGGTTAAAGATCCTGGGGACGAGATCGTAACCGCTAAGGCCTCCGGAGAGGAGCATATCCGTGCCGTCAAAGCTATAGCGTCCGTAATCGTAATCGGGGAAAAAGCCCTCGGTCGGGGATATAACGCCGCCGATGAGCGGAAGCCGCCACAGTCCTCCGTGAACATGACCGCTCACGACAAGATCCATACGAAACTCATTCTGCGGCTCGAAGTATATCATCATATTCGGCATATGGGCAAGCCACAGCGTCGGCAATTCACTGTCTCGCAAGTCCTCGAGAAATTCGTATTCGGTACCGATGAAACTCTCGTCGTCGTTATAATATGACATCCAAGGACTGTTGCCGCCGAGAATACCGACAAGCCTGAGCCTACTGCCGCCGATATCTACATCGACATATTTGTTATTCAAAAACACGCCGCCGGCTGCCTCGACAGCCGCTTTGACATCGGAAAGTCGGGCATCGTAAAACTCGTTCTCGTGATTGCCTATCGTGTAATACACCGGTGCGATCTCACTGAGCTTGCGTACAAGCTCGCCGAAGGCGGCGATATCCTCGGCATCCGTCGAACGACTGAGCATATCACCGACACAGACTATCGCATCCGGTGACTGCTCCGCTATGAGAGCTATGAGCCGCTCATTATCCTCACCGTACTCTCTGCTGTGCAGATCGCTTATCGCAACGATACGACAGCTATGAGTGAGCCCGTCTATCCTCTCGGTGTAATGCGTCACCTTGACGGATACACTGCAAACGACGGCGGATACTGCCGCTGCCGCAATAAGCACGGCGATGAGTATCAAAATTACTGTCATGGCCTTATGTTTTCTGAGCATTGTTTCACTTTTTGCGACGCTTTTTGGGTCGCTTTTTTGCCATGTCCTCATCGAACATATAGCTGAGGTCACGCTTATACACAAACTTTTCCTCACGGTGCTTTGCAATGGCGTACAGCCTCTTTGCGTCATGGATCAAAATGAGCAGCATGGTGAACAAAAGCAGGGTATGCACCATGTCGACATCAACGGTGACTATGGAGAAGCCGTACATAAAGACTGCACAGATCGCCTCCGCAAGTATGGGGTAGCGTGAGAAGAAGTAGACCGCGGCAAAGACCACGACCAAAAGCACGGAGATCTCATAGTTGACACCGATAAGACCGAAGACCACGGCAAAGTACGTCACCTCGCCCTTGAAGCGATACATTATCGGGTATGCGGTGCCGAGGATGACGCAGAAGAACGCAAAGGCTCTGCCGATCTCGGCACAGTCGAGGATGCTCATCAGCCATCCGCCGACAAGCACCGGAAACAGACAGCGAAAAAGTTCTATCCCCAGCAGCACAGCAAAGCCGCCCTTGCCGAGATCCAGCGAAAACTGCGTTATACCGAAGTTTGTCCTCGGATACTTACGCAGATTCTTGTGATACACAAGGTAGGAGGCAATGCTCACGGTGCTGAGACTGCCGAAGAAATAGGCTATTATCGCAGTCAGAGCAAGGAGAAGGTAGCTCATTCCTTATCCCCCTTTTGACGTATGACCATGCGGATAGGCGTGCCCTCCAGACCGAATACCGAACGTATCTGATTTTCAAGATAACGCTGATATGAGAAGTGGAAAAGCTCCTTTTTATTGCAGAACACGACAAAGTTCGGGGGACAGGTACCGGTCTGGGTCATGTAGTAGATCTTCAGACGGCGACCCTTATCCGTAGGCGGCTGAACTCTTGCCTGAGCATCGGAAAGGACATCGTTGAGCATACCGGTGGTTATACGCATATGTGCCTGATCGTTTACGAAATTGACAAGCTCGAATATGCGATCGGTACGCTGACCGGTAACAGCGGAGATAAAGAGCACCGGAGCATAGCTCATGAAGCTGAGGTCACGCATGACCTCCTTACGCATTTTTTCAAGCGTTCCGGTCTCCTTTTCGACAAGATCCCACTTGTTGACGACTATGATGCTTGCCTTGCCTGCTTCATGTGCCATACCTGCGATCTTGGTATCCTGTTCGGTAACGCCGTCTCTTGCGTCGATCATTATAAGGCAAACATCGGCACGCTCGATGGCAAGCTGAGCTCTCATGACGGAGAACTTTTCGACTCTTTCGTCCACACGGCTTTTCCTGCGGATACCTGCCGTATCGATGAAAACGTACTTGCCGTAGGAATTTTCAAACTCGGTATCGACCGCATCACGGGTGGTGCCTGCCATGTCCGCTACGATGACACGCTTTTCACCGAGAATATGATTTATAAGCGAGGATTTGCCGACATTGGGCTTGCCGATAACGGCGACCTTTATGCGGTCATCGTCCTCCTCCTCGTCATCCTCGGGGGGAAAATATTTCGCACACTCGTCAAGCAGATCACCGGTACCGTGACCGTGGACTGCGGATATGGCGATGGGATCGCCCATACCGAGCTCATAAAACTCGTATATCGCGGGATCGACACCACCGGTGGAGTCCATTTTATTGACCGCCAAAACCGTGGGCTTACGCGAACGCAAAAGCATACCGGCAACGTCCTTATCCGCTGCGGTGACACCCGTGCGTACATCGGTCACAAGGATTATGACATCCGCCGCGTTTATTGCGATATTTGCCTGCTCTCGCATGAAGCTGAGTATTTCATTGTCCGTTGTGGGCTCGATACCGCCGGTATCGACGATATCGAACTTCCTGCCGCACCATTCACATTCGGCATACAGCCTGTCCCTCGTGACACCGGGTGTGTCCTCAACGATGGAAAGACGTTTGCCGCAGAGCTTATTGAAAAGCATGGATTTACCGACATTCGGTCTGCCGACTATGGCAACAAGAGGTTTGGACATTGTTCCGCCTCCTTAATTCTGATTGTATTTATAAAAGCACTCTCTGTCGGGTGACCTTTCGGGGATATGCAGCTCCGGCAAAGCATCGCCGGATATGGCATCCCAGAGAGCAAAACCGTCGGATTCTATGGGATAGATGGGAACGCCGAGAGCGGCGGATGCCTCCTCGATCGTCACATCGTCGAGGAAATCAAGCTCCTCACGTCTGAGCATATTCTGTGACACGAAAAGCCGCTTGCCGAGAGGCTTGCCCTTTAGCTGAGCAATGAGATCCCGACCGGTTATCAGTCCCGTGACGTTTATGCTGTGACCGAAGAAATCGTTTTCTATCGCATAGACCCTACCGTCTATATTATCATACTTTTGCTTTGCTGTACAAATAAGTTTTTCAAAATACGGTGCCACCGAGGTTCCGGTCGCAATGGAGAAGGGGACACCGTCGGGCGTGTCGGAAAGGCTCAGTGCCGATGCAAACTCACGCTCTAAAAGCCGTATCATTCCGACACCGTTTTCAAGCTGGGTATGCTCCTCGTAAAAATCATCCTCCGGCAGAGGGAGAGAAGCCGCTATATACATTTCATCGGAGCAGAAAAAGATCCTCGTTCCGTACTTTTCAAGGCACTTATCCCCGAACTCGCTCACCATTTTGACGGTCTCGGCTGCGTGCTCCTTTGTGAACATCGTGAGCGGATACAGACCCTCACGGTATTTAGTGAGCCCAACGGGGACGATCGACACACTGTGAACATTGGGATAAAGCTCGGACAGCTCCTCCATGCTCTGCATAAGAGCGTCGCCGTCGTTAAGTCCGGGACAGCAGACGATCTGACAGTTCATCGTTATACCGCCCTTTGCAAAGCGACGCATGATATCCATGCACTTGCCCGCATTCTTGTTACGCAGGAGCTTTACCCTGAGCTCGGGATCGGTGGCGTGAACGGAAATGTTCACCGGACTGACGTGCAGACCGATGATACGTTCGATCTCACGCTCCGTAAGATTGGTCATCGTTATGTAATTACCGAGAAGGAAGCTGAGCCTTGCATCATCGTCCTTGAAATACATCGTCTTACGCATACCCTTCGGCAGCTGATCAATGAAACAAAAGACGCAGTGATTGGCACAGGAGCGGGGCTTATCCATAAGATAGCTTTCAAACTCAAGCCCCAAGTCCTCACCTTCCGCCTTTTCGATATGCACCGTTTTCTCAACACCGTCGGTGGTGAGCAGTACGATATCGAGAATGGGGTCGTAGGCGAAAAATTTGTAGTCCAAAACGTCACAGACCTCTTTTCCGTTTATGGAAAGAACTCTGTCACCGATATGTGCCCAATGCTCTATAGGGCTTCCGCTTTCGATTTTTGAGATAACATTTTCGTGAATCATACAGTTAAATTAGAAATCAGAAATTAAGCAAAAGGAGGAAAGATGATCTTTCCTCCTAAAGCATTTTACTTATTATCCTCAACCTTCAGGACCTGACGGCCATTGTACATACCGCATTCCTTGCATACACGGTGAGGCATTTTGAAAGCACCGCAGTTGGGGCACTTAACGATTCCGGGAGCGGTGAGCTTCCAGTGAGAGGAACGTCTCTTATCACGTCTCTGTCTTGATACTTTTCCCTTGGGGACTGCCATGGTGACACCTCCTGATTTAAGCTGTTATGAGCAGCGTTTTCATTTATCCAAAAGCTGCTCAAGTACTGCCAGCCTTGGATCGATTTGTTTTTTGCAATTGCATGGGCCGAGATTAAGATCGGCTCCGCAGAGGGAGCACAGACCTTTGCAATCCTCACGGCAAAGAAACTTGGTTTCCATGTCGAGAAGAAAAATCGTGGAAAGGACTTCGTCGAGATCCAGCTTGTCTCCGTCGAGAACAAAGGCTTCGGGATCATCGGATTCTCCGTCTGAGATACGGGCGTTAATGTCCATCACCTTGACGCTGTCGAACTCTTTACCACATCGGTCGCACACGCAAGTCATTTCGGCTGATAAAACACCCTCGAGTGTCAGGATGCCTGCCTCATTGAACACTTTGCCCACGCCATGAAGATCACTTTTATACTCCCTGATCGATTCAAAGGAAAGATCCTCCGTCCCAATGTAGCAGTCGAAGGGAACCTCCCTGCCGGGGACTTCGATTATCTCTCTCAGATCAAGCAGCATAGCACACCTCTCCATAGTCGCTAAAACATTATAGCTAAACCGCACCCTCTTGTCAACCTAAAAATTAGCTTTTTCGCAAGGTTTTTCGGAGAGGGATGAGGACATCATTCGTCGAGCTTCAAGACTGCAAGGAAGGCCTCGGTGGGGATGGATACCGTGCCGAGCTGACGCATCTTCTTCTTGCCCTCTTTCTGCTTTTCGAGCAGCTTCTTCTTTCTCGTGATATCGCCGCCGTAGCACTTGGCAAGCACGTCCTTTCGCATTGCCTTGACGGTCTCACGGGCTATTATCTTGCCGCCTATTGCAGCCTGGATGGGCACCTCGAAAAGCTGACGGGGGATATTCTCCTTGAGCTTTTCGCAAAGCTTTCTTGCACGGGGATATGCCTTGTCCTTATGTGCTATAAAGCTCAGTGCATCGACCTGATCGCCGTTTAAGAGCATATCGACCTTCACGAGCTCCGAGGGCTTATACTCGCTGAGCTCATAGTCAAGTGAGGCGTAGCCCTTGGTTCTGGCTTTGAGGGTATCAAAGAAGTCGTATATTATCTCGTTGAGGGGCATCTCATAACGCAGCTCAACAAGGTGAGAGTCGAGGTACTGCATATCACGGTATTCGCCTCTCCTGTCCTGACACAGGGGCATAATATTGCCGACAAACTCATTCGGCGTTATGATACTGACCTTGACATAGGGCTCCTCGGCGTGTTCAATGGCAGCAGGGTCGGGGTAATTGTGCGGATTGTCGACCATGACGACACTGCCATCGGTCTTTACTACCTTATATATAACGCTGGGGAGGGTAGTGACGAGCTCGAGATCGAACTCACGCTCAAGCCGCTCCTGTATGACCTCCATGTGCAGCATACCCAAAAAGCCGCAGCGGAAGCCGAAGCCCAGGGCAACGGAGCTTTCCGGCTCAAAGGAGAGGGAAGCATCGTTTAATCTGAGCTTTTCGAGTGCATCACGAAGGTCGGGATACTTGCTGCCATCCTCTGTGTATATGCCGCAGTAGACCATTGCTCTTGCCGGACGGTAGCCGGGGAGGGCAGTGTCACAGGGACGGCTTGCCTCTGTGACGGTATCACCGACTTGGGTATCCGCAACGTTCTTTATGGAAGCGGTGAAGTATCCGACATCACCTGCACACAGCTCATCACAGGGCTCAAGACCGATAGCACGCATATGTCCGACCTCAAGCACCGTATATTTAGCACCGGTGGATTTCAGAAGCACCTCTGTGCCCTTTGCCACTCTGCCGTCCATAAGTCGCATAAAGACGATGACACCTCTATAGCTGTCATACTGACTGTCAAATATAAGTGCCTTCAGGGGAGCATTTACATCGCCGCTCGGAGCCGGAACGTTTTTGACGATATCGTCCAGAACTGCCTGAACATTGATGCCGTTTTTCGCACTGATCTCCGGAGCATCCATTGCAAGTATGCCGATGATATCCTCGATTTCCTGCTTGACACGCTGAGGATCCGCCGCAGGGAGGTCAATTTTGTTGACGACCGGTAGTATCTCAAGATTTGCGTCAAGAGCCAGATAGGTGTTTGCAAGCGTCTGAGCCTCAACACCCTGAGAGGCATCGACGACGAGCACCGCACCCTCACAGGCTGCAAGCGATCTTGAGACCTCATAGTTAAAGTCAACGTGACCCGGAGTGTCGATGAGGTTGAGGGTATAGCTCTCACCGTCATCGGCTTTGTAGGTCATACCGATGGCTCTCGCCTTTATGGTTATGCCACGCTCACGCTCAAGATCCATGTTGTCGAGGATCTGATCCTCCATGATGCGTTCTTCCACCGCACCGCAAAGCTCAATGAGCCTGTCCGACAGGGTGGATTTACCGTGGTCGATATGAGCGATGATCGAAAAATTACGGATATGGTCCTGACTGATCATGAAAGCTCCTCCAATGCCGATTCCGCCTTGTTCGCAAGGGCTCGGAGCTCCTCAATGAACACCTTCGCAACATCCGAACTACGGTCAAGCCCGTCGGGATTTGCGGAGCGACCGAGGAGGTAATCCGCCGTTACATTATAATAATCGCATACACGACATACGAAGCTGAGACCGGGCTCCCTTGCTCCGTTTTCGTAATGACTTAAAAGTGCCTGACTTATGTGAAGATCCGCTGCCGCTTTACGCTGACTGAGCCCTGCTCTGCGACGCAGCTCGGATAAGGTTTGTGAAAAGCTTCGTTCGTTCATTGTATATCTCCGTTGCATTTTTGATTACAGCCTGTATATTATACTTAGAAATCACGCTCTTGTAAATAGAAATCTTGCGAAATACTTGAAAAATGCCGTTGAGGGTGCTAAAGTATATGCGGATAAATCTGCGGCGCATCCTGCCGCTTTTTTCGGAGGAAAAACAAATGTTTGAAAACCTTATTGAAGTTCTGAAAAACGATCCCCGCAAGATAGTTTATACCGAAGGCCACGACGCAAGGATCCTCGAGAGTGCAGCCCGTCTCAAGAAGGAAGGCTTCCTCACCCCCATCCTCGTCGGTAATGTCGATGTTGTCAAGGAAGCAGCCGCAAAGGGCGGCTTTGACATTGACGGTATCGAGATCCTCGATCCTCTGACCTATGAAGGCATGGATGCCATGGTAGAGGAAATGGTCGCTCTGCGTAAGGGCAAGATGAGCGCAGAGGATTGCCGTGCCGCTCTTTCCAAGGGCAACTACTTCGGCACCATGCTCGTTAAGCAGGGTGTAGCCGATTGCCTCCTCGGCGGTGCTACCTACTCCACCGCAGATACCGTTCGTCCCGCACTTCAGCTCGTCAAGACCAAGAAGGGCGCAAATCTCGTATCCTCCTGCTTCATCATGATCCGTGACGATGAGATGCTCGCTATGGGTGACTGTGCGATCAATATCGACTATCAGGACAAGCTCGACAAGGAGGGCAATGTTGTCCTTTCCGCTGCCGCACAGCTTGCAGAGGTAGCAGTCGCAACCGCTCACACCGCAGAGGTGTTCGGCATCGACCCCAAGGTCGCAATGCTGTCCTACTCCACCAAGGGCTCCGGCAAGGGCGCATCCGTTGACCTTGTCCGTGAGGCTACAGCCATTGCAAAGGAAATGGCTCCCGAGCTCAAGCTCGACGGTGAGATGCAGTTTGACGCAGCGGTATCTCCCGTTGTCGGTCAGCTCAAGTTCCCCGGCTCTCCCGTTGCAGGCTATGCAAACACCTTCATCTTCCCCGAGATCCAGTCCGGCAACATCGGATACAAGATTGCTGCTCGTCTCGGCGGCTTCTTGGCATTCGGGCCCATCCTTCAGGGTCTCAATGCTCCCATCAACGACCTCAGCCGCGGCTGCAACGCAGAGGAAGTTTACCAGATGTCCATCATCACCGCAGCACTCAAGTAAGAGACAGATCAAAAGATTAAAAGGCAGGGCAATGCCCTGCCTTTACTTAACTTAGCTATGGATAGAGAAAATTACATGGACGAAGCCCTTGCACTTGCATATGAAGCAAGCGACAGGGGAGAAATACCCGTCGGCTGCGTCATCGTCGATGAGAGCGGCAATATAATAGGCAAAGGCCGAAATCGCAGAGAGGAAAGCGGCGACGCCACCGCTCATGCCGAGGTCGAGGCGATAAGACAGGCTTGCGAGTGCATTGGTGACTGGCGGCTTTGCGGCTGCACGATATTCGTAACGCTCGAGCCCTGTCCCATGTGTGCCGGTGCTATACTCAATTCAAGGATACCTAAGATAGTGT
>CAYUQN010000060.1:0-4478 GCA_964446815.1 uncultured Oscillospiraceae bacterium
TCGCAGCTTTTTACCTTGAGATCGGCAAGGTCGCCGGAGCAGCACTCAAGCTGTCTTACGGGGATCTCCATGCTGCGGAACAGTTCAACGGAGTAACGCCACATTTTTTCATACCATGCCATGCTGTCCTCGGGCTTGCAGACTACGATCATCTCCTGCTTCTCGAACTGATGGATCCTGTACACGCCTCTTTCCTCGATACCGTGAGCACCCTTCTCCTTGCGGAAGCAGGGGCTATAGCTCGTCAGCGTCTTGGGAAGCGTCGCCTCGGGGATTATCTGATCGATGAATTTTCCGATCATGGAGTGCTCGGAGGTACCGATAAGGTACAGATCCTCACCCTCGATCTTGTACATCATGGCATCCATATCGTTCTGGCTCATGACACCCTCGACAACATTGCCGTGGATCATGAAGGGCGGTATGCAGTAGGTGAAGCCCTTGTCTATCATGAAATCTCTTGCGTATGCCAAAACAGCGGAGTGCAGTCTTGCGATATCGCCCATGAGATAGTAGAAGCCGTTGCCGGATACTCTGCCTGCCGCGTCCATATCAACGCCGTCGAAGCTTTCCATTATCGCAGTGTGATAGGGAATGTCGAACTCGGGAACGGCAGCCTCACCGAAACGCTGTACCTCGACATTGTGACTGTCATCGGGACCTATGGGGACGGAAGGATCGATGATATTCGGAATGAGCAGCATGATCTCACGGATACCCTTTGCACATTCGTCCTCAAGCACCTCAAGCTCAGCCAGCCTGTCCGCCTGCGCCTTGACCTTTGCCTTGACCTCCTCGACCTCATCTAACTTCGAGGGATCCTTTTTTGCCATGCCCATGAGCTTTCCTATCTCCTTGGACAATGCATTGCGTGATGCACGAAGCTCACTTGCCTCGGTTATCGCAGCTCTGTTTTTTGCGTCAAGCTCCAAAACCTCGTCTACGAGGGGCAGCTTTGCATCCTGAAACTTCTTCTTTATGTTTTCCTTTACCGCATCGGGGTTCTCTCTTATAAACCTTATATCCAGCATAATATTACTCCCTGTATAATATAATTAGTATAAAATAACAATCAGTTGTCGGACATCCACGATTTGCCCATTCTTTCGAGATTGTAGAGCAGATCCTCACGGTCGTTGTCACCGTAAAATTCCAATATTATCCTACCGCCCTTCTTCGTCGTATCGATGCCGACCTTGCGATTTAAGAGCTTTGTAAGCTGCTCTGCGGTATCGGCTATGTAATCGACAAAGAGCTCATCGGTGCTTTCACTGCCTAAAGCAGCCTTTGCTATATCTCTCAGCGTCTTTGCGGCAAGCTGCTCCGTTTTTCTGACCGAGAGCCCACCTGCAATGACCTTTTGCGCAAGCTCAAGCTGCAATTTCGGCTCCTGCACCGGAAGCAGTGCCCTTGCGTGACCGGAGGAAAGCTTTCCGTCCTCCACCAGCTTACGTACCGGCTCCGACAGACTGAGCAGTCTCAGCGTGTTTGTGATAGCGGGACGGGATTTTCCTACGCTTCTTGCCGCTTCCTCCTGCGTCAGTCCGTACTCCTCCATCAGAGTTTTGTAGCCCTGAGCCTCCTCGATGGGGTTTAAGTCCTCTCTCTGGAGGTTTTCAACGAGTGCAAGCTCCGCAACACGGCGATCGTCGGCGGATATCACCCTGACCGGCACCTCGTCAAGTCCTGCAAGGCGTGATGCCCTCCAGCGACGCTCACCGGCGATTATCTGATAATAACCGCTTTGAAGCTTACGCACCGTTATCGGCTGGATAAGTCCGTACTGTGCTATTGAATCGGCAAGCTCGTTCAGTGCCTCATCCTTAAAGCTCGATCTCGGTTGGTCCGCCCTCGGCTCTACCTTGCTCAATGGCACATACAGCAGCTCGCTGTCATCCTCCGAGGCAAGGAAATCCTCACCGAACAGTGCACTAAGTCCCGTACCGAGGCCTTTTTTCGTATCCTTTGCCATTTAACGCCTCTCCTTCTTCAAAAATTCCTCAGCAAGCTTCATGTAAGCACGGCTTCCCTTGCCTATGCGATCATAAGCAACACCGGGCTTGCCGTGACTTGGTGCCTCCGACAGCCTTACCGATCTGGGTATCGCCGTCTCATACACCTTGCCGCCGAAGTATTCCTTTAGCTCAAATGCCACCTGCTGCGTCAAATTCGTTCTTGCGTCGTACATAGTCAGCACGATACCCTGTATCGTCAGCGACGGATTGAGCCGCTTGTTGCATATTTTTATAGTTGTCATCAGATCGGCTATTCCCTCAAGAGCGTAGTATTCGCACTGCATCGGTATCAGCACACTGTCGGCCGCAACAAGAGCGTTGAGCGTAAGCAGCTCAAGCGACGGCGGACAGTCTATAAATATGTAGTCGTAGTCGTTGTAAACAAGCTGTAGTGCGTCTTTGAGCACATACTCACGCCTGACCTTCATCACAAGCTCCACCGTTGCACCCGACAGCTCCTTGTTCGACGGTATGACATCGCCGTACTCCGTCTTTTTGATGCAATCGTATATATCCGCCGACTTTGTGATGAGCTCATAAGCACCGGGGGCAGAGTTTTTGTCAACACCCATTCCGGAGCTGCTGTTGCCTTGAGGATCGCAGTCTATGAGCAGCACCTTCTTGCCCTTCATTTTGAGGGCACAGCACAGATTAACGGCAGTCGTCGTCTTGCCGACACCGCCCTTTTGATTTGCAACTGCTATGATCTTTGACATATTCTCACCTCTCGACTCCATTATAGCAAGCTTATAATTAAATTTCAATGTTTCACATGAAACATTTTTAATATTTTCGTTTCACGTGAAACATCGCAGCGAGTCAATATCCGAAACCGTAAGTTGAGGGTGAACGGCAAGATTGATACCGTAGGCGATGAGCTTTGAAACGGAGTGGACAAGCTCGTCGATATTCCTCGGAGTGACGAAAAGACCCTTTGCTTCCTCAAGCTCCGAGAAGGCGGAAGCGTCGATAACAGTCGGTACTCCGACGGCGATGACCGGAACACCGAGAGTGTCACGGCTTATCGGTTCTCTGTCATTACCGACACCGGAGCCGGGTGCAATGCCACTGTCGCATATTTGGATGTTGCGACACAGACGGTCGAGCTCTGCGGAAGCAAGTGCGTCGACGGCAATGACGCAATCCGGCTTTATCCTGTCACAGACCGCGGCAACGGCACTCGCACTTTCGATGCCGGTTGTCCCAAGCACTCCGGTGCGGATACAGGCAACGGATGAAAATAGCTCAAAGGTATCGGGCAGACTGTTTTTTAAATGCCTTGTGACAATGAGTCCGTCAGCGACCTTTGGGCCTACGGCATCGGGCGTGATGCTGCGATTGCCGAGACAGGCGATAAGAAAGCTTCGGCTGTTTTTTACAGCCTCAAAGCGTTTGAGCGTCCTCGATAGTGCGTTTGCGTATGCGGAAAAGGAATCATCACGCCGATCGGCATAATTTTTAAGCTCCAAGGTCAAATATTTACCGATGGGTTTACATAATATATCGGCAGCCTTTTGATCGTTGATCTCAACGCTTGTGAGCTTCAAGCCGCAGATCTCCTCCTCGGTGAGCTCAACGCCGACCAAGCCCTCGGCACTGTGTGCGAGACTTGCTTCATATGCAAGGTCTGTGCGGATACTTTTGCTGTTCAAGACACACCTCCAAACACAAGATATTGTGTAGTTTTCCCCGATTTTTCGGAAATAATGTGCTTTGAAAAAAATGTTGAAGAAATGCCGAAAAATCCTTGATTTTTTTGTATTACGATGTTAAAATCATTATCTGCGGGCATAGCCCCGTGATTCGTTACGTTTATTTCAGTCCCAACGGCAGTAACCGTCAGCTCAGTCTGACGACCGGCGAACCTCGTCGGGTAAGCCGGAAGATCCCGTGTGGATTTATGTTACTAAGTTAAAGGAGGAGGTGCACAGATGCCCAACATTAAGTCCGCTGCAAAGAGAGACGAGAAGTCCAAGCAGCTCAGAGCCAAGAACCGTGCCGATAAGACCGCTCTCAAGACCGTCATCAAGAAGTTCGACGCAGCAGTCGAAGGCGGTGAGAAGGCAGCAGCAGCCGAAAGCTACAAGGTAGCAGTCAAGGCAGTAGATAAGGCAGCAGCCAAGGGTCTGCTTCACAAGAATAACGCAGCCCACAAGAAATCCGCAATGACCGTAAAGCTCAACAAGATGAACTGAGCTTAGCATGATATAAAGCCACGACAATGTTAAATTGTCGTGGCTTTTGCCTTTTTTTCGGTTTTAAGCGGATACAATCGCCGTATGCATCGTTTTGCTCGTTCACAAGGCAGAAAGCCTTGCTCAGTCGCAAAGCCTTGCCTACGACAATTCTATCTCGCTTAAAACTCGAAAAAACAAGCGGCAAACAGGCAAACGGAAAAAATCGCCGTGTGCATCGTTTTGCTCGTTCACAAGGCAGAAAGCCTTGCTCAGTCGCAAAGCCTTG
>CAYUQN010000060.1:4578-8727 GCA_964446815.1 uncultured Oscillospiraceae bacterium
AAACGGAAAAAATCGCCGTGTGCATCGTTTTGCTCGTTCACAAGGCAGAAAGCCTCGCGGAGGGACAAAGCACACTATCTTGCCTGCTTCAGCTTGCCGACGGCAAAGCAGATCGGCAGGAGAACCAGTGCAAGGGCACAGTTTAAAATCGGAACAAGCGTTTCGCTGAATCGCTTGAGCACCATGGTATCATGCGGAATGAGCATGATCGAGATGAGGGTGACGGCGATACCGATAAAGAGCAGCCAGCGACCGTTTGAGAGGGAAAGCATCGGCTCCTTTTCCGTTGGCTTATAGCCGAATGACAGCCTGAGGCAGCGACAGCCGCAGGACAGCATAAGCGACAGGATAATGAAATCGGGAAACAGCCAAACCGCAACGATAAACGCCTCCACCCTTTCGAGAGCGTTTAAAAGCGAAATGCCTCTTGTCAGTGTGAAAAAGGGATGAACGAGAGTTGCGGTGAGCTCATCGCCGTAGGTGCCGACGATGGCGGCGGTGACGAGTGTCAGCAGTATGCAGCACAGCAAAAGCCATTTTGCATAATCACGGAAGCGGCCGCTTTCACGCACGGAACCGAATTCCGCAAAGCTGACATAGACGAGGATGCCGATAAGGACGTTGAATATCGGTGCGGCGCTTTTCAGCAGAGCCCCGAGATCGGGATCGAGTATGGGCAGCAATCGACCGAGCTCAATACCGTCCGGAGCGAGGATCAAAACGAAGATCTCAACGGCGATGAGGAACAGACCGAAGATTTTGGCACTGCGAACTATCGCCTTCATGGGGCCGAGTGCCGCAAGAGTGCCCAAAGCGATACCGACGGCGATAAAGGGCTCGGGTCTTGCAGAGGAGTATATTGTGGTGACGAAGCGAGCCGCACCGGTGCGGAGCAGAAAGCCGCAGTAGAAGAACATATATAAGCCGACAAGGAATACCGAGCCACCGCCAAAGCCACGACCGCAGGTGCGGATGATGAGCTCGGCTGTGCCCTCACCGCTGTTGCGAGCCTTTAAAAATCGGCATAAAAAGAGCAGATACAAAAGGGCAAAGGGCAAAGCGATAAACGGAGACAGCCAGCTTCCGCTGCCTGCGATCGCCGCGGTCGATTCCGGAATAAGCCTCGTAGCCGGAGCAAGAAAGGCGGTAAACGCCAAATACCGCAATTGCCGCCTGTTGTATTGACCTTTCAAATCCCCACCTCTTTTGCAAGGATGAAGCCGAGGTTTATGTCGGTTTCTACATATATATAAATATAAATATCACGCAGATGCTCGGAAAGCTCATTGGCGGCAGAGTGCAGAGACAAAGGGTCGTCATCCGAAAGCAGGGCACCGAGCTGCAAAAAATCGCAATCCAGCTCACGGGAAAGCGACAGCACAGAGCACGCCCTGTCTCGGATATCTTCACGAAATACTCTGTTTAAGCTCTCGGTATCGAGCTTGCCCCGATACTCGGAAAGCGAAGCGTCGACCTTGAGCCTGACCTCGATACCGCACAGCTCATCGCCATCGTATATCGCAGCTATATCGCTGCTGCAGCCGGTGAGCATTATTGCGGCGGTACAGCCCTCCGCTTCCTCACACAATACGGTGGGGCCGCTCCTGCCCAGCAGGAGATTGACCGCCAAGGCATCGTCTGCGTTTATCCGACCGACGAGCTTGCCCTCACGAAGAATACCGTAGCCGTCGAACACTGCGGTTTTCTCACCCTCTTGGGCATCGGGAAGCACCGCCCTTGCCTCGACCGCCTTGACCGCACATATAAGAGCGGAGCCGTTTGCGTTGAGGTCGGCGGCGATCTCCCCGGCACTGTAGACATATGCCTCACCCCGTGAGATGAGGTTCCGCTGAACGGAGCTGAGCACGCTCACCGAGTCGTAGCTTTTGTTTCCGGTGCCGATGATGATATCCTCCGCCGTACCGTCAAGCACGGCAAAGAGCGGAACATCGAGACGAAAGGCATCGTTACGCTCGATATAATCAAGGTATGGCACCACCGAAGCCTCCGCCGCAGCCCTGCCGATGACGATATAGGAGGTATGATCGAAAAACAGCTCCTCGCTTGAGCTGTGATCCTCGATGATCTCCTGTGCAGTGAGCAGGGTATCGGCGGTGGCCCTCATGCGGACCGTCTCCTGCGATGCCTCGCTTTGACCGCCCATGCCTCCGCTGCCGGAGGATACGGACAGGGTCAGCCCGTCCTCGCTTTTGTCAAAGCCCATCGCCTGTATGACAAGGAGCTGCTCTATCTCACGGTAGTTCGAGCCGATGCCGTCGCCGCAGCCGCAAAGCAGAGCACAGCAAGGTATACATATGATAGCAATAAGCCGTTTCATTTTTGATTTCTCCTGTCGGGGGTATTGAGCTCTGCCTCACGGTATTTGTCCTGCGTTTTCGGTGGCCTCAAAAATGCCGCAAAAACGGAATGAGGTCGACCGCCGGAGAGCGGAGCAGTATAGCTTCGACCGTAGCTGTCCATGGTACACAGGTACCAGACTATGAGGCACAGCATCGCCGCAACGCCGAACAGTCCCGAGAGTATCGCCGCGATAACGAGCAAAAATCTGCCGAGCCGGAGAGCGGCGCCCATGTCCTGACTGGGCTGGGCAAAGCCGCATATGCCGGCGAATGCAACAACGATGACGGCGATCGGCGATATGACGCTTGCCTCAACGGCACTTTGACCTACGATGAGGGCACCGATGATGCTCACTGTGTCGCCTATCGGATTGGGCAGTCTGAGCCCTGCCTCCTGCAAGAGCTCAAAGGCGATGAGCATACCCATGACCTCAAGTGAGGTCGAAAAGGGCACATTCTTTTTCGACTCTATGATCGACACAAGGAGCTTTGTCGGTATCATCTCCTGATGGTACATCGCAACGGCAACGTAGACGGCAGGCAGCACAAGGGCAAGGACGGTGGCAAAGTGGCGGATGATGCTCAGGGCACTGCTGACGATGAAGCTTTGTGAATCATCCTGCGGCACCCTTAAAAATTCGGTGAAGCTCACCGGGAGCAGAAAGCCGATTGGCAGCCCGTCAATGAGCAAACCGACTCTGCCGTTCAGCAATTGCCTTGAAAAGCGATCGGGTCTTTCCGTATGCAATAGCTGAGGAAAGGGCGATTTGGGGTGATCGACTATGAGCTCCTCGATACAGGCTGTAGCCAACACGCCGTCGATATCGATGGCATCGAGCCTACGCATAAGCTCCTGCACGACATCGGGATCCGCAACGCCGTCGATATAGAGAACGGCGGCAGAGGTCTCGCTTTTGCGACCGATAGTGGTTTGCCGCAGCTTTAAGGAGGGGTTGCGTATACGCTTTCGGATAAGAGCGGTATCGGTGCGTAGCGTTTCGGTGAAGGCATCCTTGCCGCCCTTGAGCGATTTCTCGATGGTCGGCTCGGATACACTGCGTTGAACGGAGCTTGAACGTATCTCAAAGCTCACAGCCCTTTCGATTTCGTCAAACACCACGGCACAGCAGCCGCCGCATATGTCACGGACAAGGGAATCGAGATCCGGGGAGTCCTTGGCACTGCCGCTGTATACGGCACCGCTAAGGAGCCTTTCGGGAGTCGGATCGCCGCAGCGAAGGAAATCGGTGAGCGGTCGCAGAACATCGCCGGACAGCTCACTGCCGCCTACGGTACCGTCAAGCCAACAGACAAAGACACTCCTGCGATCGAGGAGACCGCAGTCGATGACTCTGTGCTGAAAATCGTCGCAATCGGCAAAAATGCTTTTGAGAGCATCGGAGGATACGGCTTCCGGAAATCGGGGACTTTGCCTCGGATGATATTCTTCGCCGTCATTCGCTCGGCGGAACAGCTTAGTAAAATCAGACATATTGTTAGTATGCCCGAAGCTATACACAATATTTAGTGGAGGCAAAAAAGCATTTAAAAAAGTTGCAAAATTTGCGAAAAAAAGTGTTGACAAAGGGCGAATCGGATGGTATTCTAACGAGGCACCTCACGGAGCGGGTGTTGATCCGAAAAAAGATTTTAAAAAAATCTCAAAAAAGTGTTGACAAAGCTTCCATGACGTGTTATAGTAAACAGGCTGTCACCCTTTCGGCGGCGGCGAGCATTGTACCTTGAAAATTAGATAATGTAAGAACAAAGCTTATGCTAAAATAAGCAC
>CAYUQN010000061.1:0-8163 GCA_964446815.1 uncultured Oscillospiraceae bacterium
GTTGCGTTTGTAACAGCACCTCTTTCGTTACAACGGCAAATTACAAGAAAAAACGGGAGAAATCCCTTGGTGACAAGGGCGCACTTCTATACGGGTTCACCCCGTATGTGCGCTCTGCGAGGCAACAGCCCTGACACACGAATGTCGGGGCTGTTTTGCGTCACTTTGTTCAGAATAAGGGAGTGCCTCCCTTGCACCGTCGTCGTCGCAAAGTCCGTTTATCTCCGTTTCCACCTTGCGGTGAAACTGCGCTCACTTCCTTGCTCCTCCTCTCCCCACAAAATCATGCGATTTTGCGGGGTCCCCGTATGGCTATCCCTGCGTACTTGTCGGTTGGAAACGGTTTTGACAAACCATTCCCAAACATCAAGTCTGAAATAGAACATCATACATAGACCGTTTACCGATCTTCGGTAGGCGGTCTTTTTATATGCACGCAAAGCGGATATCCTTGTTTGCTAACGGTTCACGTCTCATTCTGTTTCCTCCTTTTGTTGTAGTTTCAACAACAAGTCGTTGACAAAAGAGCGTAAAAAAAGAGCAACGATGTGCTGCGGTCACATCGTTACCCTTCAATCTGCTTTTTGCCTATGCTCGTTTATATAAGAAAAGCCCACGCGGATTAGCTACGGCAGTGTTTTTTAATGTACCTTTCAGACCTGCTTACCCATTTCGTAGGCATCATCCATAGCAGGGGAGCCGAGTATCTCACCGATCTCGTATGCACCTGTACCGTAGATCACACCCATTTCCTTTGCACCTTCAACGCAGTCGGCATAACCGTGTAAGCAGGCGAGAGTGGTTTCGGCAGGCTCCGTACCTTCTTCGGCTGCGGTGATAATGTAATACAGCTCCTTGTTCTTGACTTCGAGCCAACGTGCTACGCTGCGGTCAATAACGGCTTTGAGCTGAGCGGCAATGGAATAAAAATATACGGGACTTGCCAGCACCAGCACATCTGCGTCTATCATCTTCTGCAAGACCACTGCCATATCGTCGTTTATTACACATTTGCCGGTGTTCTTACAGGCGTAGCAGGCACGGCAATAGCCTATGTCCAGTTCTGCTACACGGATTTTTTCGACCTCATGACCTGCCTCGATAGCACCCTGTGCAAATCTATTGCAAAGAGTATCGGAGTTGCCACCCTTTCTGGGGCTTCCGGATAGGATCAAAACTTTTTTGCTCATAATGCAGCTCCTTGATTACAAATATAATACGGAAGATCTCCGCTTTGAGAAATATCACAATAAAATGATATCATAATTAACCTTTATATTCAACTCCCCTCGGCTTGGTTTTGCAAATGATATGCCGACTCGGTGCCGGACGAAAAATTTTTTAAAAAAATAATAAAAAATTGCAAAGAGAGTGTAATATAACCAAAATTCCTCCGTCCATATAGATGAGACGACAAGTGACCGTGTCGCAGTACATAATAATACACGACTATTTCCACAAGTGTAGCGGTCACAAAAACAAAAAAGCTTTAAATTACAGAAAGGAGCAAAACACTATGCTTAGCGGTATTGCAGATTTCGTTGCTTGGATACTCGACATGACCGGCGACAAGCCCGAGATGCACTGGTTCGACAAGATCGGTGATTGGCTCGGCCAGATCGGTCTCTGATTTTCAGACTACATAAAACATCGGTGCTCAGTTTAAGAGCACCGATGTTTTTATCTATATATGAGATATGAGAAATGACTGTAAAAAGACGTTTCGACGCTTGAAGATGTAGATTTGAACCATGGCATTACGTGTTTCCCTTTGCACCAATACTGATAGCGGAGCGAAGAAGCTGCTTTGCAAAGCATAGCATCGTTATCTTTTTAATCAACACTTTGCATAGCAAAGTGCTTTGTCTTTTCTCTTTTAACTTTTCTCCGGAAACGACGATTTTTTCAGAGAAAAGTTAAGAATAAAAAGTGAAAAGTGAAGAGGACAAAAAAAGAAACGACGACTTTCTTACGAAAATCGTCGCTTTTTTGGTGCGAGAGAGGAGACTTGAACTCCCACGTCGGTTGACACACGCCCCTCAAACGTGCCTGTCTACCTGTTCCAGCACTCTCGCATGACCCTTAGGGCATGAGTTATTATAGCAGATAAGCGGAGAATGTCAAGCACAATTTTCAGAAATTTTGCCGGAATTATTTTTTCCCCGATAAATCAACACCGCACATATGACGATATACGACAAAAGAGCAAGGAGCATGAGCAGACCGCTGAGTCTCGGATCGACGAGATATACACCGTTCAGGTATGCGTAATAGCACAGAAGCGATGCAGCCTGAACCATGATCGCAGCAGGTATCGATGCAGGTACGAAAAAGCAAAACGCAAGGGAGAGGACGTCCGCAGAATAGAAATAGCGGTCATGCATATGCGGAAGCAGAAAGGGGATACCGATACAAAGCAGTAGAGTCATACAAAGCATGAGCCTTGTATCCAGCCTGTCATTGAAAACCGTGGCGACAAGGAACACAAGCAGCATGAACGCAAAGGCGACTGCAACACCGATCGTGCTCCAAAGCTCGGTATCAAGTCCGGTGATGAGCGAATACATGGACGGAGAATTGTAGTTCAGCCCATCTCCGACGGTGGATGCGGTCTGAAAATAAACCGTCATCGTCGAAACAAAGTCCCTTCCGAATATAACGGGAGGCAGGAGATAGAGCACATAAGCAGCAGGGAAGATCGCAAGGTGCAAAGGCTTTATCTTACCTTTAATAAGAAATACAAAGAACACCGGCATCACGAAAACCGCCTGAAGCTTAAAGGCAAGGGAAGCGGCAAGGCATAGCATTGAGCGTATCGGCCTATCGGACAGAGCAAGATATACGGCAATAAGTGCAAAGAAAACATATATGCTGTCACACTGTCCCCACCTTGCACCGTTGAGCATGACCGTAGGCAGCAGCAGGGCAAGGAAGAACGAGGAAAAGCGTTTGAGCTTATCCTCGGTATAAAGCGAAACAAGCTTCAAAACACTCCAAGCCATAAGCACGTCAAACAGCATACTCAAAAGCTTGATGGGGTAGAGCTCATAAATATCGAAGTAGGAGAACAGAGCGAGGAAATAGAGATAGGGAGGATTATAATTACCTATGTCAAAGGCAAGAGCCTCAAAGCCGCCGTTATGCTTGAAAAACTCCACCCAACCGCTGAGGAAGATTTGAAAATCCGCAGTTTCGAGCGGAAGCATAGGCACTCTTATAAAGAATACAACGGCAACAAGCAGCACGGAAAGCACAAAGGAGCGGAAGCTTTCGCAAAGCCCCTCACGCCAAAGCAGCAAAAGCACAAGGAGCATCTCCGCAAAAATAAAAAGAGTGATGAATAAGCTCATATTGTTCTCCGTCAAAAAGTACAAAAAACGGCGGAAGCCTTATGCCAACCGCCGAAAAAGCCAAAATTCACAAAATTGTTCTTGACATGGGCACCTGCAAATGATAGAATAGATTGCTATGTTATTCTGGTGAAGTGCCGATATAAACCCACTATCTACGCTTTCAGTATAGCATACCGAACCTGCGAATACAACACCGGATGAGCACAAAATGACAACTCAGCCGTGTGTCCCAATTATAACGAAGGAGTGAGTGCAAATGCCCAAAGATGTTCTCTACGGCAAGACTTTGAGAAAAAGCTTTGCCCGCAGCGAAGAGATCCAGGATATGCCCAATCTGCTCGAGATCCAGAAGAAGTCCTATAAGTGGTTCCTCGAAACCGGACTTCGTGAGGTATTTCGCGATACAGCGGCGGTAACGGACTATTCCGGAAATCTTGAGCTGAGCTTTGTGGATTATTCCATGGACGAAAAGCCCAAGTACACCGAGGAGGAGTGCAAGGCAAGGGATGCAACGTATGCGGCACCCTTAAAGGTCAGCGTTCGTCTGCGTAACATGGAGACCGAGGAGATCAAGGAGCAGGAGATCTTTATGGGTGACTTCCCCATAATGACCGCCGGCGGCACCTTCATCATCAACGGTGCGGAGAGAGTTATAGTCTCTCAGATCGTGCGTTCACCCGGTATGTATTATGACAAGACCACCGACCGCAGCATGACCAGCCTTTATGCGGCAACGGTCATTCCCTATCACGGTGCATGGCTTGAGTATGAGACGGATGCAAATGATGTGTTCTATGTCCGTATCGACAAGAACCGCAAGCTCCCCGTAACTCTGTTCCTCAAGGCAATGGGCAAGTATGACGCAGCAAAGCCCGAGACCTGGCTAAGCTGCACTCCGGATACCGCAGTCGGTGCCGTTACAAGTGCAAGACTCAAGGAGATCTTCGGTGAGGACGAGCGTATGCTCGCCACCTTTGACAAGGACGGCGACATGAGCCGTGAGGAATGTCTCATGGAGATCTACCGTAAGCTCCGTCCCGGCGATCCTCCCACGGTGGAGAGCTCCGAGGCTCTGCTTGACGGTCTGTTCTACGATCGCAGACGCTATGACATTTCCAATGTCGGACGCTATAAGTTCAACAAGAAGATGTCCATCGGCAGACGTATAAAGGGCTTTACCCTTGCGATGCCCGTTGTCGATCCCCACACCGGTGAGATAATTGCCGACGAGGGCGAGGTCGTGTCCTCCGAGAAGGCACGCATCATTGAGGAAGCCGACGTTATCGACGTTTACCTGAACGTTGACGGAAAGATCGTCAGAGTGTTCACCAACGGTATGGTCGATCTTGCACACTACGTTGACTTTGACCCCAAGGAGCTTGGCGTGACCGAGAAGGTCAGAGGCATTGTCCTTAACGGACTGCTTGAGCAGTACGAGGGCGAGGCACTGCGTGACGCCATTCTCGAGAACATTGACGTTCTTGTTCCCAAGCACATTGTTGCGGACGATATTTTCGCTTCCGTCAACTACCTCAACTGCCTTGCCTACGGCATAGGCGAGAAGGACGATATCGACCACCTCGGCAATCGCCGTGTACGCAGAGTCGGTGAGCTGCTCCAGAACCAGTTCCGTATCGGCTTCAGCCGTATGGAGCGTGTCATAAGAGAGCGTATGACTCTCCAGGATCTTGACATTGTCACTCCCCAGAGCCTTATCAATATCCGTCCCGTAACGGCTGCAATAAAGGAATTCTTCGGATCGAGCCCCCTGAGCCAGTTCATGGATCAGACAAACCCCCTTTCCGAGCTTACCCATAAGCGCCGTATGTCCGCACTCGGCCCCGGCGGTCTGAGCCGTGAGAGAGCATCCTTCGATGTCCGAGATGTACACTACAGTCACTACGGCCGTCTCTGCCCCATAGAGACCCCCGAAGGCCCGAACATCGGACTTATCTCCTACCTTGCATCCTATGCGAGAGCCAATGAGTACGGCTTCCTCGTCGCACCCTTCCGCAAGGTCGATAAGGAGACCGGTCGCCTCACCGATCAGGTCGATTACATGACCGCGGATGTTGAGGATAACTACATCGTCGCTCAGGCAACCGAGCCTCTGGACGAAAACGGCTGCTTTGTCAACAAGCGTATCACCTGCCGTCACCGTGATGAGATCATCGAGGTCGACCGTGAGCGTGTCGATTACGTTGACGTAAGCCCCAGAATGATGGTATCCATTGCTACCGCAATGATCCCCTTCCTCGAAAACGACGACGCAAACCGTGCTCTGATGGGTGCTAATATGCAGCGTCAGGCAGTTCCTCTCATGGTAACCCAGGCACCTATCGTCGCAACCGGTATCGAGCACAAGTGTGCCGTTGACTCCGGGGTCGTGGTGCTCTCCGAGGGTGACGGTGAGGTCATAAGAGCCGATGCAGATGTTATTACTATTAAGTATGACAGCGGCGAGATAAAGAGCTATAAGCTCATAAAGTTTGCCCGTTCCAACCAGGGCACCTGCGTAAACCAGCGTCCCATCGTTTCCCTCGGTGACCGTGTCCGTGAGGGTGACGTTATAGCCGACGGTCCCAGCACCAGTGAGGGTGAGATCTCCCTCGGCAAGAACATTCTTGTCGGCTTCATGACCTGGGAAGGCTACAACTACGAGGACGCTATCCTGATAAACGAACGCCTTGTTATGGAGGACGTATTTACCTCCATCCATATCGAGGAGTATGAATGTGACGCAAGAGACACCAAACTCGGACCCGAGGAGATCACGAGAGATATTCCCGGCGTCGGTGATGATGCACTCAAGTACCTTGACGAGAGAGGTATAATCTCCGTCGGCGCAGAGGTCAGAGCCGGTGATATCCTTGTCGGCAAGGTCACCCCCAAGGGCGAGACCGATCTCACCGCGGAGGAGCGTCTGCTCCGTGCCATCTTCGGTGAGAAGGCAAGAGAAGTCCGTGATACCTCACTCAAGGTCCCCCATGGTGAAAGCGGCATCATCGTCGATGTCAAGGTATTCACCCGTGAGAACGGCGATGAGATGAGCCCCGGTGTAAATCAGGTAGTCCGTGTTTATATCGCACAGAAGCGTAAGATCTCCGTCGGTGATAAGATGGCGGGTCGCCACGGCAACAAGGGCGTTGTGTCCCGCATCCTCCCGAGAGAGGATATGCCTTACCTGCCCGATGGCACTCCGCTTGACATCGTTCTGAATCCTCTGGGCGTTCCCTCCCGTATGAATATCGGTCAGGTACTCGAGGTTCACCTCGGCTATGCAGCTCAGGCACTTGGCTGGAAGGTCGCAACACCTATATTCAACGGTGCAAACGAGGAGACCATCCGTGCAACGCTCCGTCAGGCAGGACTCCGTGAGGACGGCAAGAGCGAGCTTTACGACGGCCGTACCGGTGAGAAGTTCGATAACGACGTAACCGTCGGCTGGGTATACTTCCTCAAGCTGCACCACCTTGTCGATGATAAGATCCACGCACGCTCCACCGGACCCTACAGCCTTGTAACTCAGCAGCCTCTCGGCGGCAAGGCACAGTTTGGCGGTCAGCGTTTCGGTGAGATGGAGGTTTGGGCACTTGAAGCATACGGCGCCGCACACACTCTGCAAGAGATACTCACCGTCAAGTCCGACGATGTTACAGGACGTGTACGCACCTACGAGAGCATCGTTAAGGGCAACAATATCCCCGAACCCGGCGTTCCCGAATCCTTCAAGGTCCTTGTTAAGGAGCTTCAGTCCCTCTGCCTCGACGTAAGAGTCCTCGATAAGGACGGCGGCGAGATCGAGCTTAAGGACGATGACGAGGATGAGTTCATCCCCGGAATGAAGGACGAGGTCTTTAACGACTACAGCGACGATGATTTTGCCGCAGACGGCTACACCGTTGAGAATGCACCCGAACCCGAGGAGGAAGATTTCGGTTTCGGAAGCTTTGATTTTGACAGCGAGGAGGACGAGTAATTATGAGTTATACACCGTTTGACGCCATTAAAATAGGCATTGCCTCCCCTGAAATGATCCTTTCATGGTCCTCCGGCGAGGTCACCAAGCCCGAGACCATAAACTACCGCACCTTAAAGCCCGAGCGTGACGGCCTGTTCTGCGAACGCATTTTCGGACCCACCAAGGACTGGGAGTGCCACTGCGGAAAGTACAAGAAGATCCGCTACAAAGGCAAGATCTGTGACCGCTGCGGTGTCGAAGTCACAAAGAGCAAGGTACGCCGTGAGCGTATGGGACACATTGAGCTTGCCGCTCCCGTATCCCATATATGGTACTTCAAGGGCATACCCAGCCGTATGGGTCTGCTCCTTGACCTCACCCCGAGGATACTTGAAAAGGTACTGTACTTTGCAAATTATATAGTCACCGATCCCGGCTTCACTCCTCTGGAGAAGTGCCAGATACTCACGGAGAAGGAATACCGTGATATGCGTGAGAAGTACGAGGACGATTTTGACGCTGGCATGGGTGCCGAAGCGATCAAGAAGCTGCTCCAGCAGATCGATTGCGAGAAGCTTTCCGCTCAGCTTCGTGAGGAGCTGAACAATGCCTCCGGCCAAAAGAAGGCAAAGCTCGTCAAGCGTCTCGAGGTAGTCGAGGCATTCCGCCAGAGCGGCAATAAGCCCGAGTGGATGATCATCGATATCCTTCCCGTCATCCCTCCCGAGATCCGCCCCATGGTTCAGCTTGACGGCGGCAGATTCGCCACCTCCGACCTCAATGACCTTTACCGCCGTGTCATCAACCGCAATAACCGTCTCAAGAGACTTATCCAGCTCAACGCTCCCG
>CAYUQN010000062.1:0-8063 GCA_964446815.1 uncultured Oscillospiraceae bacterium
GGCTTGTTCATCAGCCCGAGGATAACACCGCATTTTTCGGTGAGCTGTCCTTAGGCGGTGAGCTTCGACCGATAAGCGGTGCCCTGCCAATGGCACTCGAGGCCGAAAGAGCCGGAATAAAGGAGCTTTTCGTTCCTGCCGACAATGCCGATGAGGCCGCCTACGCCATGGGCGTTACGGTCTATCCCGTGCAAAATGTCTCCGAGCTTGTCGATCATCTTCGAGGTATCAAAAAGATCGAGCCCACAAAGCCCGGCTCCACCGAAGCCATTGAGCATACCTATCCCGATTTCTCCGATGTCAAGGGTCAGGAGAACGTCAAGCGTGCTATGGAGATCGCCGCAGCAGGCGGTCACAACATTTTGCTTGTCGGCCCTCCCGGTGCAGGTAAGAGCATGATGAGCAAGCGTCTGCCCGGTATACTCCCCGATATGACGAGGGAGGAAATGCTTGAGTGTACGGAAATCTATTCCGTCGCAGGGCTAACAAGCAAGCGAAATCCCATCATCGCCTCAAGACAGTTTCGCTCTCCGCATCACACCGTGTCACCTGCTGCGATGGCAGGCGGCGGTGCGATACCGAGACCCGGTGAGATAAGCCTTGCACACAATTCGGTGCTGTTTTTGGATGAGCTTCCGGAGTTCAGGAAAGACGTTTTGGAGGTTTTGCGTCAGCCCCTTGAGGACGGTGAGGTCACGGTGTCCCGTGTTGCCGGAAGTGTTACATACCCTGCGAATTTCATGCTTGTATGTGCGATGAATCCCTGCAAATGCGGCTGGTACGGTCATCCCTCCGGTCGCTGCCGCTGCTCTTCCGCCGAGGTAAGAGCCTATCACAGTCGCATATCGGGTCCGCTCCTTGACCGTATAGATATAATCGTCGAGGCTCCGGCTTTGGAATATGAGGAACTCAAAAGCCGCACTCCGTCGGAGAGCTCGAACGAGATCAAAAAGCGTGTCGATCTTGCAAGAGCCGCTCAGCAAAAACGCTTTTTAAGCAGCGGTATCCACAAGAACGCCGATATGGACACCAAGGCACTCAACACCTACTGCATCCTTGACGAGGGCTGTGAGAGCCTTATGCATCAGGCATTTGACCGCATGGGACTCACCGCCAGAAGCTATGACAGGATACTTCGTGTCGCAAGGACGATAGCCGATCTTGACGGCAGTGAAAGCATAAACGCCTCCCATATCGCAGAGGCGATACAGTACAGGACTTACGATTTCCGTGAAAACGATATATAAAGGAATGACACTATGAACGATGTTATATTGCTGAAGCTTGGCGAAATAGTGCTCAAGGGCTTAAACCGCCGCAGCTTTGAGCA
Organism: uncultured Oscillospiraceae bacterium; assembly: GCA_964446815.1. GTDB lineage: Bacteria > Bacillota > Clostridia > Oscillospirales > Oscillospiraceae > F23-B02. The sequence continues at coordinate 1,331 of CAYUQN010000062.1, forward strand.
GAAGCTTATGAACAATATCCGCTACCGTCTGGAGCGGATAGGCAAATTTAAAGTCAGTCTTATGCAGTCGACCGTATACGTCGAGGCAATGGATGACGATGCCGATATGGACGAGGCATTCGAGGCGCTGCAAAAGGTGTTCGGTATTGCGACCCTCAGCCGTGCCGCCGCCTGTGAAAAGGATGCTGATAAGATAGCGGAGCTTGCAAAGACCTATTTAAGGCGTGAAATGCTCAGGGCAAAGAGCTTTAAGGTCGAGGCAAAGCGTGCCGATAAGTCCTTCCCCATGACGAGTATTCAGCTCAGTCAGCACGTCGGCGGTCTCCTTGCCGATGCCTACCCCGATTGCAAGGTCGACGTTCATTCTCCCGAGCTCACAGTCCACGTCGAGGTCAGAGACCTTGCCGCCTATGTCCACTCCGCACCGACCATGGGTGCAGGCGGTATGCCATTGGGCAGTAACGGTGTCGGTGTCACCCTGCTGTCCGGCGGTATTGACAGTCCCGTGTCCACCTACATGATATCCAAAAGAGGTGTCAGGCTCATACCGATACACTTCTTCTCCTTCCCCTATACCTCACAGCAGGCAAAGGAAAAGGTCATTGAGCTTGCCGAGCTCCTCACCGATCACTGCGGCAGGATGACACTTGAGATAGTGCCCTTTACGCATATTCAGGAAGAGATCCGTGACAAGTGCCCCGAGGAATATTTCACCCTCATAATGCGTCGCTTTATGATGCGTATAGCCCAGCGTATAGCGGATTCAAACGGTGCAAAGGCGATAGTCACCGGTGAGAATCTCGGTCAGGTAGCAAGTCAGACCATGGAGGCGATGGCTGTGACAAGGGCCGTGACCACGCTTCCGATCCTCCAGCCGCTCATCGGCATGGACAAGGAGGAGATCGTCCGTCTTTCGAGGAAGATAGGCACCTTCGAGACCTCTATACTCCCGTATGAGGATTGCTGCACCGTGTTCACGCCGAAGCACCCCAAGACCAAGCCCCGTGTTGAGGATGTTGAGGATATCGAGAAAGCTCTCGATGTTGAGGCTCTTGTGGAGGAAGCTCTTTCGGGAATAGAAAGGATCCGTATCGGCTATGGAAAATAAGACCCAAAACGCCGAGATCATCTCCGTCGGTACCGAGCTCCTTTTGGGGCATACCACGAATACCGATGCAAGGGACATTTCCCTCATGCTGTCGGAGATCGGCATAAACGTAAAGTACCACACCGTTGTGGGGGACAATCCGCAGCGTCTGAGGGATTGTATTGAGATCGCCAAGGGCCGTGCCGATATCATAATCTCGACCGGTGGCTTAGGTCCCACCTGCGACGATCTCACGAAGTTCATACTTGCGGAAAGCTTCGGCCTGGAGCTCAAAATGGATGAGTATGAAAAGAGCTGTCTGTACGATTACCTCACCAATAAGGGCTACTCCAAGACCATGACGGAGAACAATCTCTGTCAGGCGATGCTCCCCGTGGGCTGCACCGTGTTTCATAACGATTGGGGTACCGCTCCCGGCTGTGCCTTCACAAAGGACGGCAAGACGGTGCTTATGCTCCCCGGCCCTCCCAAGGAGTGCAATGCGATGTTTCGCACCCGTGCGATACCGTACCTGCGGTCGCTGTCGGAGGAGACGATAGTTTCCCACTCGATACGGGTGTTCGGTATGAGTGAAAGTGCCCTCGATCAGCTTTTCCGTGACGAGATGAACGTCATGACCAATCCCACCATGGCACCCTACGCCAAGGAGAGCGACTGTCTTTTGCAGATAACCGCCAAGGCAAAGGATGTCGAAGCTGCGGAGGAGATGATGAAGCCGGTCATAGAGCATTGCCTCGATACTCTGGGCGATATCGTGTTCGGTATAGATATCGACAGTGTTGAGGAGGGCGTGTTCGCTCTTTTGAAGGAAAAGAAAATGACCTTTGCGGCGGCGGAAAGCTGCACGGGCGGTGAGCTTGCAAAGCGGTTTACCGATATCCCCGGTGCAAGTGAATTTTTCCTCGGCGGTGCGGTGACATATACCAACGAGGCAAAGTCCAAGATCCTCGGCATAGACCCTGCTCTCATAGAGGAAAAGGGTGCCGTAAGCTATGAGGTAGCAAAGGAGATGGCGGAGCGTGTAAGAGCCCTGCTCGGTGCCGATATGGGTGTCGGCGTAACCGGACTTGCCGGTCCCGACGGTGACGGAGTGCACGAGGTCGGAACGGTGTTCGTATCGCTTGCGACAAGGGATAAGACCTATGTGCGTGAGCTCCATGTCGGTGATCGCCGCACAAGGAGCTATATCCGCCGAGTCTCCGGCAACTACATCTTCGACATGATGCGTCGCCACCTCTCCGGCCTTGAGGTCATAAAGGGATAAAAAATGTTCTGCATTCGCAGAACATTGCAATTCTCCTTCTTTACCTATTTGTTTCTCCGTTTTTATAGTATACGAAATTACACATATTGTCAATGGGGCATTTTTGAGGAAGCCTTGAAGGCTTATATAAAAACACCAAAGTCCGCTTTTGGGCTTTGGTGTTTTTGTCGGTATGATGATTATCAGTCGCAGACGAGGCTGCCGTCCTTTACGCCGACGGTTAGGGTGTGTCCGGCAGCGATATCGCCGGAGAGGATACGACGTGCGATCAGCGTTTCGACGCTCGATTGCAGATACCGCTTTAAGGGTCTTGCACCGTACACCGGATCAAAGCCACGGTCTATTATCAGTCCCTTTGCCTCATCCGTCAGGCACAATCCCAAGCTGCGATCCGCAAGTCTGCCACGCAAGGCCTCGGTGAGCCTGTCGACGATGCCCGATAGCTCCGCTTTTGTCAGCGGCTTGAAGCATATCGTTTCGTCAAGGCGATTTAAAAACTCCGGCCTGAAGCTGCGTCTGAGCTCCGCCATCACCATATCCTTCGCCGCCTGCGATATCTCGCCCTCATCGCTTATGCCCTCAAGCAGGTATTGACTTCCGAGGTTTGAGGTCAGTATTATGACGGTGTTTTTGAAATCCACCGTCCGTCCCTGCGAATCGGTTATCCTGCCGTCGTCGAGTATTTGGAGCAGGATATTGAAAACATCGGGGTGTGCCTTTTCGATCTCATCGAAAAGCACCACGGAATAGGGCTTCCGCCTGACCGCCTCGGTGAGCTGACCGCCCTCGTCATAGCCGACGTAGCCCGGAGGAGCGCCGATGAGCCTCGACACGGAGAACTTCTCCATGTACTCGGTCATATCGATACGCACCATGTTGTGCTCATCGTCAAACAATGCCCGTGCCAAGGTCTTTGCAAGCTCCGTCTTGCCGACACCGGTAGGCCCTAAGAACATAAAGCTTCCTATCGGGCGATCGGGATCGGCTATACCGGCTCTCGATCTGAGTATTGCCTCGGTGACCTTTTGCACCGCCTCGTCCTGACCGACAACACGCTCATGCAAAACATCGTCAAGGTGCAGGAGCTTTTCACGCTCACCCTCCATGAGCTTTGCCACGGGGATACCCGTCCACTTTGCGACTATCCCTGCGATCTCCTCATCGGTCACAGTGTCGTGTACCATGCTGCTCTCCCTGCGTTTTTCGCTCATTTCCTCGGCCTCGGCAAGTCTCTTTTCCAGTGCCGGAAGCTCCGCATATTTGAGCCTTGCAGCGGTCTCGTATTCGTAATTGAGCTGTGCCTGATCGATCTCGGCGTGCTTGCTCTCGATCTCGGCCTTGAGCTTTTTCACCTCGTCAACGCTGTTTTTCTCCGCTTCCCAGCGTGACTTCTTCTCATTGAACTCGTCCTTCAAAACGGCAAGCTCTCCCCTGAGCTTTTCCAGTCTGTCCATCGACAAACGGTCGGTCTCCTTTTTCAGTGCCGTTTCCTCGATCTCAAGCTGCATTATTTTGCGGCGTACATCGTCAAGCTCGGAGGGCATGGAATCTATCTCCGTCCGTATCAGGGCACATGCCTCGTCAACAAGATCGATCGCCTTGTCGGGGAGGAAACGATCGGAGATATAGCGATTCGACAGCGTTGCGGCGGCGACAATGGCGTTGTCGTGGATCCTGACACCGTGGTATACCTCGTAGCGTTCCTTGAGACCTCGGAGGATGGATATCGTATCCTCGACCGTCGGCTCATCTACCTGCACCGGCTGGAATCTGCGTTCGAGTGCCGCATCCTTTTCGATGTACTTGCGGTACTCGTCAAGGGTCGTCGCGCCGATACAATGGAGCTCACCCCTTGCAAGCAGAGGCTTCAAGAGATTGCCTGCATCCATGCTGCCCTCGGTCTTGCCTGCACCGACTATCGTGTGCAGCTCATCGATGAACAGGATTATGCCGCCCTCCGATTTGCGGATCTCCTCAAGCACCGCCTTGAGGCGTTCCTCGAATTCACCGCGGTACTTGGCACCGGCTATGAGCGAGCCCATGTCAAGGGAGAATATCGTCTTGTTTTTGAGTCCCTCCGGCACGTCGCCTCTTACTATCCTTTGTGCGAGTCCCTCCGCTATCGCCGTTTTGCCGACACCGGGCTCACCGATGAGGACGGGATTGTTCTTCGTCTTGCGTGAGAGTATGCGGATGACGTTGCGTATCTCCGTGTCTCTGCCGATGACAGGGTCGAGCTCATTGTTCCTTGCTCTTTCGACGAGGTCGGTGCCGTACTTTTTCAGAGCGTCATAGGTGCTCTCGGGATTGTCGCCGGTCACGGGGCCGCTTTTGACCTTGGAAAGCTCTGCGGAAAAGTTTGATTTGTTTATGTTGTGATCCGACAGTACTCGCTTCGTCACGGTAGTTCCCGAGGCAAAGATACCGAGCATAAGGTGTTCAACGGAAACGTACTCGTCACCGAGGCTCTTTGCGGTATTTTCCGCTGCAGTGAGGACACGCTCCGCCTCACGGGAGAAGTACACCTCGAAATCGCCGCCTACCTTGGGAAGTTTCTTTATCTCGGTGTCAAGCTCCTTGAGCATTGCATCGCAGTCCGCACCGAGCTTCGACAGCAGGGAGGGAATGAGTCCTCCGTCCTGAGCTATAAGGGCATAGAGCAGGTGCTCCGGATTGATATATTGATTCTTGTTCTCGACCGCAATGCTCTGTGCGGTCTGTATCGTTTCCATGGATCTCTGTGTAAAATTCCGAGCGTTCATAAATATACCTCCTTTGTAAAAGGTAAATGCTTAGTGCTAAAACGGCTTTGCTTAGAGCCGAAAGCCTCACCGCACCGAACTTGGCTCTCCCTATGGGAGAGCCAAGAGATGGGGGCGTAGCAATAGTTGTTGCTGCCGACGATTGATTCCACGCCAAGACAGTTGCCGCTCAAATGAGTATATCGCAGCGTCTGAGCTGGGAATAGTAGCACGCCTCGATCTCCCTTGCGTCAAAGCGACCGGACAGCCAGCCCTTCATCATGGTGTCAAACAGTTTAATGTACTCCGATATGCAGCTTGCAAGCTCCTCGGAGGAGCAGCTCCTCTGCGGTATCGCAATGGTGCGGACAAATTTGCCGTCGTACAGGGCATAGTCGGGGGCAGCGTCACCGAGTATGGGGCGAAGGTGAGCATCCTCAATGCTCTTCCAAAGACGGAAGAAGTCCGCCATCGATGCTATCAAAGCCGCAGACTGGGTTCTGAACACAACACTGAGCTCACCCAAAACGTCACTGTCGTCACGGTAAAGCTCGACCTCGTATTTGACCGTTGGACGATACTTGTACTCAAGTGAGCTCTTGAGCGACATCGTTGGGGCATTGGGCGCAAAGAAAGGAACCAGCTCACGGGATGGTGAAAGGAGCTGCTCTATCGCCCTGAACACTTCGTTTATCCTTCGTTCGGGTGTCACGAGATTGACGTGCTCCGCAAGTATTTGGTTTATCAAATTGGAACGGTTGGTGCCGTATTTGTGTGCAAGACGGTCGATCTCGTTCACGACCTCCTCACTGAGCATCAGGCTGTACAGTGTTTTTTTCATCGATCGCACTCCTCTCTATGCTCATATTTTAATCCGCTCAAAATATTTTGTCAAGCTTTTTATATAATTTTCTCCGCAATTTATATTTGCGGCAGTGAATATCCGCAAAAGATTATTTCTCGCAACGATTGACAATTAATCGTACACATTATAAAATATACAGGTTACAGACGAGCGAAAGTTTCGTTTACCAATACTGTGGGGAGAGGGACTCCCGACTGAAAAGGAGATTTGAAAATGGCAAAAGAAAAAAGAGTTGAACAGATAACCGATATGGAGCAGGATTTTGCCCAGTGGTTTACCGACGTTTGCACCAAGGCGGAGCTCGTCGATTACTCCGGCATTAAGGGACTTTTCATTCTGCGACCTTACGGCTACGCCATTTGGGAAAATATACAGAAGGAGCTCGACAGAATGTTCAAGGAGCACGGTCATGAGAACGTTTCCATGCCCATGCTCATTCCCGAGAGTCTGCTTCAGAAGGAAAAGGATCACGTTGAGGGCTTTGCACCCGAGTGTGCATGGGTGACCGTCGGCGGCAGCGAGGAGCTCCCCGAGAGGCTTTGCATCCGTCCCACCTCCGAGACCCTGTTTTGCGATCACTGGAGCCACACCGTTCATTCATGGCGTGACCTCCCCATGCTGTACAATCAGTGGTGCAGCGTTCTGCGTTGGGAAAAGACCACACGTCCCTTCCTGAGAGGCAGAGAGTTCCTTTGGCAGGAGGCACCCGAGTGTGCATGGGTGACCGTCGGCGGCAGCGAGGAGCTCCCCGAGAG
>CAYUQN010000063.1:0-7929 GCA_964446815.1 uncultured Oscillospiraceae bacterium
CTGCCTCCATCTCGACTGCCATAACGCCCATCTTCTTCCACTGATCGTTGCCGTCGCAGCCCTTGGGGGAATAGAAATTGTCACCCGAAAGGATGTTGCCGACCTGAATGTTTGCACCGTGCTCCTCGGCTGCCTCGATAGCCTTGGACATAAGGGTGTAGTCCGCAATGGGGGCAAAGGTTCCGTTAAGCTCAAACTGATGAGCGTAATTGGAATCGGTGCAGGCACCCTGAGCGATGACAAGATCCATGAGCTTGAGATCGTCTCTCAAAGCACCGGCAGAGCCGATACGAATGATGTTCTCTACATTATAAAAATTATAGAGCTCGTAGCTGTATATGCCGATCGCCGGGATACCCATGCCGGATGCCATGACGGTAACGGGGACACCCTTCCATGTTCCGGTGTGACCCTGAACGCCTCTTACGTTATTTACGAGGACGGGGTTTTCGAGGAAGTTCTCCGCTATGAATTTGCTGCGAAGGGGATCACCGGGCATGAGCACGGTCTTTGCTATCTCACCGGGCTTGGCGGAAATATGAGGGGTAGACATATGATCTCTCCTTTGTGATTTTTTTGTGACAATGCAATTATATCAAAGAAAATGCAAAAGTCAAATTGCACATATACAAAAACTGTGATATGATATGACGGAAAAGAAAAAATACTGTGGGAGTACGGAAAGATGAGCGATATTATTGTAATAGGTATAGCCGGTGGTACCGGCAGCGGCAAGACTACGATCACGAGAAAGATAATGCAGCACTTCGGCGGCGATGTCAGCGTTATCTATCACGACAATTATTACAAGGCACACCACAACATGAGCTATGAGGAACGCAGTAAGCTCAATTACGATCACCCCGATGCCTTCGATACCGAGCTCATGGTCGAGGATCTCAAGAAGCTTCGCAGAGGTGAGAGTATACAAAGCCCCGTGTACGATTACTCGATCCACGACCGTTCCGAGAAAACGGTGACGGTGCATCCTGCCAAGGTCATCGTTGTCGAGGGTATACTTATCTTCCAAAGCCCCGAGCTCTGCAAGCTCATGGATATCAAGATCTATGTCGATACCGATGCAGATGTCCGTATCCTGCGTCGCATAATCCGTGACGTTCGTGACAGAGGCAGAAGCCTTGACAATATCGTAAATCAGTATCTCACAACGGTAAAGCCCATGCATGAGCAGTTCGTTGAACCCTCAAAGCGTAAGGCGGATATCATAATCCCCGAGGGCGGACATAATCAGGTCGCTTTGGAAATGGTCATCGAGCGTGTCCGCGCTCATCTGAAGCAGGAGAAATAAAATGGCAAAATTGTATTTTAAGTACGGTGCAATGGGCTCATCCAAATCGGCTCAGGCACTTATAACGCAATTTAACTACGAGGAGCTGGGCATGACGGTGTGGCTCATAAAGCCCAGCACCGACACCAGAGACGGTGCGGATATCATCCGAAGCCGTATAGGACTTCAGCGCTCCGCTCAGATAATCACACCGGAGCAGAACATTCTCGAGGAGTACCGCAAGATCGGCGCAAGAAGCGTCGTTATTGCCGATGAGGCTCAGTTTTTCACACCGGAGCAGATCGAGCAGCTCCGTGAGCTTGTGGATGCGGAGGACGTTCCGGTGCTGTGCTTCGGTCTGAGGACGGACTTTTTAACGCATTTCTTCCCCGGTGCTCGGCGTCTTATGGAGCTTGCCGATTCCATCACCGAGATAAAGACCGTGTGTGCCTGCGGAAGAAAGGCAACGGTCAATGCGAGGATCGACGCAAACGGCCGTATCATCACGAAAGGCGAGCAGGTGTTTCTCGGCGGAAACGACAGCTATGTTGCCATGTGCCATAAATGCTGGACCGATCGCATCCGTGAACAGGCAGATCAGCTCACGATATTTTAATATGTATAGGCAAGGGTAAGACCCTTGCCTATTTTCATGGAAAAGTGTGGAGTTTGACAGGAAAGCGATGTTGTGATAATATATTTAAAAACTTTAAAATTTTATAAGGAGGCTTTCGCATGAAACGGTTTTTGTCGCTTTTGCTTAGCCTTGTGCTTCTTTTTACTCTGCTCCCCATCGCCTTTGCCGATGGCGAGGACGTGATAACCAAGGGCAGCGAGAAAATGTACGACTACATAAAGAGCAAGGAGGGCTGTGCCCTCAAGGCATACAAAAATCCCGGTGAGACAAACTGGACCATCGGCTACGGTCATTGCGGCTCCGATGTTTACGAGGGCATGACCATAACGCAGGAGCAGGCAGACGCCTACTTCGAAAGCGATATCGCAAGGTTTGAGGAATACGTTTGCAAGATAGCGGATCGCTACGGCTATGAGCTGACACAAAACGAATTCGATGCACTTCTGAGCCTGAGCTACAATTTCGGTACAAGCTGGGTCGAGTCGTATTCGAGCTCATGGCGACTTGCAAGGTATATCAAAAACGACTTCCACAAGGTGGATCCGCTTGAGATGACAGACTCCATGGCGGTCATATGCAATGCCGGAAGCGTCATTTACGACGGGCTCATACTACGCCGCTTTGAGGAAGCTAAGATACTGCTGTACGGCGTTTATCCCGGTGACGAAACACCCTGTCCCGATTTTGTGTACATAAAGATGGATGCAGACGGTGGCAGGATCTCCGGCGGTAACAGAGTCAAGGCATATTACAAGGATCAGGCCTACGGCTCACTCCCGACCGTCACCAAGGACGGCTATACCTTCAAAGGCTGGACGACCTCGAACGGTACCGCGATAACCGCAAGCACGATAGCCGACAGGAATCGAGACCTGTTCGTAAAATGGGGAACAGCGTCTGACGATCCCAAACCGAGCGGAAAATGCGACGGCGGCAACGGCTGTCCCTCGAAGGCTTTTGCCGATATCGGCGTAAGCTTCTGGGCACATGAGGCGGTGGACTTTGTGGTATCCGCAGGACTTTTCAACGGTGTGACGACAACAAGCTTTGAACCGAACACCACGATGAACCGAGGTATGCTTGTGACCGTGCTGTACAGGCTCTCCGGTTCACCCTCCGTTGCAGGCTATGAGAATCCCTTCAACGATCTTGCAAACAACGCATATCACGATGCTATACTTTGGGCATCGCACAATCGCATTGCCAACGGCTACAACGACGGATCGTTCAAGGCAAACGACACCCTGACCCGAGAGCAGCTTGCGACCTTCCTTTGCCGCTATGCCGCCTTTGTCGGTAACGATGTCGACTCGGATGAGCACGCCGATCTTTCGAAGTTTTCGGATTCCGGCAAGGTCGGAGGAGCCTTCGTCTACTCCATGGAGTGGGCAGTGGGAGAGGGAATAATCAACGGCACGACGGCAAGCACCCTGTCACCCGATGAGGGAGCGACAAGGGCACAGGTCGCCACCATGCTCATGAGATTTGTTAAGAATTATCTCGCTCAATAAATTTTGGGCAAACCAAAGCCACCGCATATTGAAATATGCGGTGGCTTGTCATATTTTTTGATAAAATGAGGTGCGACACGATCTTTAAGGTTAAGGCTGTTACGAGAGCGGACGACTACGCCGCAGATAAAGAATGAAGCGGCATATCAAAACAGTCCGGTGATGTTGCCGCTGCTGTCGATGTCGATGCCTTCGGCGGCAGGCACCTTGGGCAGTCCCGGCATCGTCATGATATCACCGGTCAGTGCTACGGTGAAGCCGGCACCGGCGGACACCTTGACGTTCCTGACGCTGACCTCAAAATCGGTCGGGGCACCGAGCTTCGAGGCATCGTCGGAAAAGCTGTACTGCGTTTTGGCGATGCATACCGGAAGCTTGCCGTAGCCCAGCTTGTCAAGCTCTGCAATCTGACGCTTTGCCGCAGGAAGCAGCTTAACGCCCTTGCCGCCGTATACCTTGCAAACGACGGCGTTCAGCTTTTCCTCAACGGAAAGCTCCGCATCGTAGCAGAATTTGAAATCGGGCTTTTTCTCGGTGCAAAGTCTCACGACCTCCTCTGCAAGAGCCATACCGCCCTTGCCGCCATCCGCCCACACGGTGGACAGAATGACATTGACATTGAGCTCCTTGCACCTTGAGACGATATATTCTATCTCCCTGTCCGTGTCGGTGGGGAAGCGGTTGACCGCAACGACACAGGGCAGGCCGTATACGTTCTTGATATTCGAAACGTGACGCAGAAGATTCGGTATGCCCTTTTCGAGAGCGGCGAGATCCTCGGCACCGAGACGGGACTTAGCCAGTCCGCCGTGCATTTTCAGAGCACGCACCGTTGCGACTATGACCGCCGCCGAGGGCGTGAGATTTGCCATACGGCACTTTATGTCGAGAAACTTTTCCGCACCGAGATCGGCACCGAAGCCTGCTTCGGTGACGGCGTAATCCGACAGAGACAGGGCGGTTTTCGTTGCGATGACACTGTTGCAGCCGTGAGCGATATTTGCAAAGGGGCCGCCGTGAACTATCGCGGGGGTGCCCTCAAGCGTCTGTACGAGATTGGGCTTTATCGCATCCTTGAGCAGCACCGCCATTGCACCGACTGCCTTGAGATCCTTTGCGGTAACGGGCTTGCCCTCAAAGGAATAGGCAACGACTATGCGGCCCAAACGCTCCTTGAGATCGGAAAGGGAGGAGGCAAGGCACAGTATCGCCATGATCTCACTTGCGACGGTGATATCAAAGCCGTCCTCTCTCGGAGTACCGTTCGGCTTTCCGCCGAGACCGTCGACGATGTTGCGGAGCTGACGATCGTTCATATCCACACAGCGTTTCCAGCATATCCTGCGAACATCGATGCCGAGGGCGTTGCCCTGCTGAATATGATTGTCAAGCATGGCGGCAAGCAGATTGTTTGCGGCACCTATTGCATGGAAATCGCCGGTGAAGTGCAGATTGATATCCTCCATGGGGACGACTTGGGCATAGCCGCCACCGGCTGCACCGCCCTTTACGCCGAATACCGGGCCGAGGGAGGGCTCACGCAGAGCAACTGTGACCGATTTTCCAAGCCTACGCAGACCGTCGGCAAGACCGATCGTGGTGGTGGTCTTACCCTCACCTGCCGGTGTTGGAGTCATTGCGGTGACGAGGATCAGCTTGCCCTGCTTTTTGTCTGCTCTGTCAAGCAGCGAGAGATCGAGCTTTGCCTTGTAGCGTCCGTACTGCTCAATATATTCCTCAGCTATACCGGCACTCTCGGCTATCTCGGTGATGGGCTTCATTTCGCAACGGCGTGCGATCTCAATATCGGTCAAATGCTCCATTGTCATACCTCCGTATTTGCTTTCTACACATATAATACTTATAAATTGCGATTTTGTAAAGCACCGACTTGTCACTTGCGAATACTTGTGGTATAATTTAAAAGATTACAATGGAGGTAAACCGATATGAAGAATAAAGTCGCTTTATTGCTGGCACTTTGTATGCTGCTTTCCGTTTTTGCATTTTCCGCCTGCTCGGGTGATGATGAGCCCGATGTTTTAAAGGCTCCCGTTACCAATGAGCCTCAAAAGGACGATCCCGGTGCTTCCGATCCCGGTACTTCCGACCCCGTACAGAGCACCGGCTCCCAGCTCGGTGAGACCGCAGATGCCGGTCAGGAGTACATAGATAAGCTCATTTTTATCGGTGACAGTACGACCTACGGCCTCAAGGCATATTCCATGCTCTCCGGCGGCACCGAAACTCTCCAGGTGTGGACACCCACCAGCGGTACCCTTGCACTGTTCAATCAGAGCTGGGCAACGATAGTTTATCCCGAGACCGGTGAGGAGATCCCCATCACCGATGCCATAGAGCGTAAGCAGCCCGAATATGTTGTGCTGACTATCGGCGTAAACGGCGTTTCAATGATGGACGAGGCATCCTTTAAGGCGGATTACATAGATCTTGTCGAGCGTATCAAGTCCGTAAGCCCCAATACCAAGATCATTTGCAATTCCATCTATCCCGTTGAAAGCGCCTATGAGGCAAAGGACAACGGTATAAACAATGCCAAGATCAATGCCGCTAACGTCTGGATAAAGCAGATAGCGGAGCAGACCGGCACTTATTATCTCGACAGTGCATCGGTGCTCAAGGGCGCCGACGGCTGCTTGGTTCCCGAATACGGCAACGGCGACGGTATCCACCTCGGTACGGCAGGCTTTGAGAGAGTGCTGAACTACATCCGTACCCATGCTTGCTGAGGAGGTTTGACGATGAAAAGATTATCCGCATTGATACTCTGCCTCGCAATGGTATTTTGCCTTGTTGCCTGTACCGGTGAGGAGGAGCCCAAGCTCAAAAACGTCGATATGGATACGGTCAAGGCCGCTGTTTGCGATGCCGCACTGACCGAGGATATGACGGAGCTTGACGCAAAATACATAAGCCGTATGATGAAGCTTTCCGACGGCGATTACGATGTCTGCTATGCCGCAATATCCAGTGTCGGCACGAATATCGACGAGTTCGGTATCTTTAAAGCAAGGGACGCAGCTCAGGTGGCGGAGCTCGAAAAGGCACTTGAGACCTACATCAGTATTCGCGACAACGCATGGATGGACGAGTATTTGCCCGATGAATATCCCAAGCTGCAAAAGGCATCCGTTCACACCGAGGGACTCTACGTTTGCTACTTCATCCTCGGTGACGATGTTAAAGCCGATGCCCTCTCCGCCTTTGAAGGCTGCTTTAAGTAAATATTAAAAATGTGCAAAATATCACTCTGCTGCGGCAGAGTGATATTTTCGGCTTGCAAAAGTCCTTTTGGATTTTTGCAAGCTGAAAAAGCCGCCGACCATTTTGATCATTCAAAAATGCACACACCTCGGTGAGTATTTTTGACACCGTAAAAAGCCATCGTAAAAAAATTTTAACATTTGGCACGAAAACTGTGAAAAATGTTTGAAATCTTAACGTGCTTATAGTATATTGATTACATACAAATAAAATGGGGAGGTAGATAAACTTGGAAGAGCAGTTCGCCATAGAAATGCTGAATATAACAAAAGTCTTTCCCGGTATTATCGCCAATGACAATATCACCCTTCAGTTGAAAAAGGGTGAGATCCATGCTTTGCTCGGTGAAAACGGTGCAGGCAAATCTACCCTGATGAGCGTGCTTTTCGGTCTGTATCAGCCCGAGGGCGGCGTTATCAAGAAGGACGGCGTTGAGGTAAAGATCAATAACCCCAACGATGCAAACGATCTGGGTATCGGAATGGTACACCAGCATTTTAAGCTTGTTGAGTGCTTTACCGTACTGGACAACATCATCCTCGGTGTCGAGCCGACGGAGCATGGCTTCCTTAAAAAGAGCGAGGCAAGAAAGAAGATCCTCGAGCTTTCGGAGAAGTACGGTCTCCATGTCGATCCCGATGCCTATATAGAGGATATCACCGTCGGTATGCAGCAGCGTACCGAGATCCTCAAGATGCTCTACCGTGACAATGAGATACTCATATTCGATGAGCCCACCGCAGTGCTTACACCGCAGGAGATCGAGGAGCTCATGCAGATCATGAGGAATCTTGCCGCGGAAGGCAAATCCATCCTCTTCATTTCACATAAGCTCAATGAGATAATGGCGGTATCCGATCGCTGCTCCGTTCTGAGAAAGGGCAAATATATCGGCACCGTCAACACCAAGGATACCACCATGGAAGAGCTCTCCTCCATGATGGTCGGTCGTAACGTCAACTTCCATGTCGACAAGACCACGGCAAAGCCCGGTGAAGTTGTGCTTGAGGTCGAGGGACTTACCGTTGCCTCCAAGATCCACAAGAACAATGCCGTCAAGGACGTTTCCTTCAAGGTCAGAGCCGGTGAGATAGTTTGTATCGCAGGTATCGACGGTAACGGTCAGACCGAGCTCGTCTACGGCATATCGGGGCTTGAGCCCGTGAAGAGCGGTACGATAAAGCTCAATGGTCAGGATATAACCAAGG
>CAYUQN010000064.1:0-7611 GCA_964446815.1 uncultured Oscillospiraceae bacterium
GCCTGAATCTTGACTGCCTTGTCATCATGGGCGGTAACGGAACACAGAAAAGCGCAAAGCTTTTAATGGATGCAGGCATGAACGTCGTCACCCTGCCAAAGACTATCGACAACGATATTTGGGGTACCGATGTGACCTTCGGCTTCCAAAGTGCCGTTGACATTGCAACGAATGTCATAGATTACATTCATTCCACTGCAAGCTCTCACAGCAGAGTGTTTTTGGTTGAGCTCATGGGCAGGGACGCAGGCTGGCTGACGCTTAATGCAGGTATAGGAAGCGGAGCTGATATCATCCTTATACCCGAGATCCCCTATGATATCGACAAGGTAACGGAAGCCATAGAGCAGCGTAGCAGGAGCGGAAAAGCCTTTTCGATAATCGCCGTTGCGGAGGGTGCCAAGAGCATTGACGATGAAAAGCTCGGTGAGGAAGAAAGCCGCCGCAAGAGAGAGCAGTCACCGCACTCCACGATATCCTACGAGATAGCGGATCATATTCAAAAGACCCTCGGCAGGGAAGCGAGAGTCACCATTCCGGGACACTATCAGAGAGGCGGCCCACCCTGTCCCTATGACAGAGTTCTTGCAACTCAATTCGGTACCGCAGCTGCGGAGCTCATCATAAACCGCAGCTACGGCAGGATGATAGCCGTGCAAAATGGCGAGATCGTGTCAATTCCATTGGAGGAGGCAGCAAGCAAAACGAAGTTCCTTCCCACGGATCATCCCCTGATCAAAGTGGCAAGAGACATGGGAATATGCTTCGGTGATTAAAAATGAGTAGATGCAATGCATCTACTCATTTTTTTGTTGAAACCGAACTCAAAGTATAGTAAAATATTATAATCTGTATTTTCGGAGATGATACCATGTCGTCATACGTTGAATTCAAAAACGTTAAAAAGATATATAAAATGGGTGAGGTCACGATAGAAGCCCTAAAGGATGTCAGCTTTGAGATAGAAAAAGGCGAGATCTGCGTTATAGTCGGAGCCTCCGGAGCTGGCAAGACCACGCTTTTAAACATCCTCGGAGGAATGGATACCCTCAGCTCCGGCACTGTCAGCCTTGACGGTAGGGACATTTCGGAATATTCGCAAAAGGAGCTCACGGCATATCGCCGTCATGATGTCGGCTTTGTCTTCCAGTTTTATAATCTTGTGCAGAATCTCACAGCACTTGAAAATGTTGAGCTTGCGGCACAGCTTTGCAAGGAGCCGATGGAGCCGAAGGAAGTGCTGTCACTTGTGGGGCTGACGGACAGGGAGCAGAATTTTCCGGCTCAGCTATCCGGCGGTGAGCAGCAGCGAGTTGCCATAGCAAGAGCCTTGGCAAAGAATCCAAAGCTCATGCTTTGTGATGAACCCACCGGAGCACTTGACTACAATACAGGCAAAGCCGTACTCAAGCTTTTGCAGGATTGCAGCCGCAAAAACGGTATGACGGTAGTTATCATAACCCACAATCAAGCACTCACAGCAATGGCGGATAGGGTAATATCCGTAAAGAGCGGAACCGTAACTAATGTAGCACTCAACGAAAAGCCAACACCCATTGAGGAGATCGAATGGTAAGATGAGCACATCGGTAGTAAAGCTGTGCATAAGGGAGATAAAGGAGAGCTTTGGGCGATATCTTGCGATATTTGCGATAATCGCCTTGGGAGCCGGTCTGTTTATGGGACTCAGAATGTCACGACCGGACTTTATCGAGACCTATGATAAATACACACAGACCTATAATTTCTTCGATTTTCGTCTTGTGTCTACCTTGGGACTGACGGACGATGATCTGAGACTCGTGAGAGAGCTGGACGGTGTCGCTTCCGCAGAAGGGGCGGTATCGGCTGACTTCATGATGAAAAACGAGAATGGTGACAATATCATAATCGTTGCACACAGCATCCCCGAAAGCATCAACAAGGTTGACATAATATACGGAAGAATGCCCACGGCGGCAAATGAATGTCTTGCGGACCCCGAAATGTATTCCGAGGAGGACATCGGCACAAGGATAAAGCTTTCTCCGGATAATAGCGAGGGCACCTTCGATGCCTTTGCATACGATGAGTATACGATAGTGGGCATATGCGAGACCGTCAGCTATATCAACCTCGAGCGAGGCTCAAGCACTCTCGGAAACGGAAGTGTTGCAGGCTATGTATACATACCCTCCGACGGCTTTTCGCTTGACTGCTATACGGACATTTACCTTACGGTCGATGCCGAGGGCTATGTATATTCCGATGAGTATAAAAAGAATACAAAGCCTTATATAAAGCCTCTTGAGGACTTTATGGAGCAGAGGGCAACGCTGCGTTATGACAGCCTCATAGATACCGCAACTGCGGCACTTGAGGATGCAAAAGCTCAGTATGAGGAGGGACTCTCCGAATACACGCCCGCAAAAGCGGAATATGACGCCGCAAGAGCGGAATTCGAGAGCCAAAAGGCCTCGGCTTTGGCGGAGCTTGATAAGGCGGAGCAGCAGATAATCGAAGCGGAAAAGCTCATAGGCGACCCCAATGCCCTAAAAGAGCAGCAGGCACAGCTTGATGCGGCAAAGCAGGAGCTTCAAAACGGCTACCGTGAATACGAACTCGGCCTTGCTGCATATCAGCTCAGAGTGGATACCGAGCTTGCCGCCGTAAATTATCAGATCAACTACTATACCTCTCGTATCTCCGAAACTCAAACCGAGATAGGGGAGACAAATGCGGAGCTTAATGAGCTCAATTTAAAACTTGAGACTGCCTCAGGCACCGAAGCGATATCGATAAGAGCCCAAATACGTCAAGCGGAGCTCAGGCTTTCGGCTTTGAATTCCGAACTCAGCCTTGCCCAAAGCAGACTTAAAGCTCATACTCAGACAAAAGCGGAGCTCATAGCGGATCTTGAGCCCATGAAGCAGCAGCTTGATGACGCAAAGGCCCAGCTCGATGAAGCCAATGCACAGCTGTTGGAGGCACAGGCGGCACTCGATTCCATAACCGATGGCAGCATTCAAGAAGCGAGAGCGGAATTTAACAAGCAAAAGGCAGCGGCTATGGCGGAATTTAACAAAGCCGAAGCACAGCTTAACTCTGCCAATGCACAGCTTCTTGAGGTAAAGGCACAGCTTGATGACGCAAAGACCCGGCTTGACGATGCAGAGCGTCAGATCAAAAACATGAATAACGCCGATACCTATGTCCTCGGCAGAGATACGAATATAGGCTACGCCTGTTTTGAGACCGACACGATGATCGTTGACAGCGTTGCCGGAGTGTTTCCGGTGTTCTTCATCCTTGTTGCGGCATTGGTGTGCCTTACAACGATGACGAGAATGATCGGAGATCAGAGAACGCAGGTAGGCATTATGAAGGCACTCGGCTACGACTCCGGTGCGATCATGGCAAAGTACCTCATATACTCGGGATCCGCAACACTTTTTGGCTGCATCCTCGGCATAGGAGCAGGAGCCTTCGTTTTCCCGTTCATTATTTGGCTCGGCTACGGTATTATATATAATTTCTCGGGACTTGTGTTTACAATGGACTGGCTCCTTGCCCTTGAGATAACCGCAGCGAATCTTGCTGCAATGCTGCTCACAACATGGCTTTGCTGCAAGAAGGAGCTCAAAAGCGTACCTGCGGAACTCATACGTCCCAAATCACCTGAAGCCGGAAAACGCATATTCCTTGAGCGTATCCCATTTATCTGGAAACGCTTCGGCTTTATGCAAAAGGTATCGGCACGCAATATACTTCGTTATAAAAAGCGTATCTTCATGATGCTCCTCGGCATCGGCGGCTGTACCGCTTTGGTACTGACCGCTTTCGGACTAAACGATACCGTCAAGTCCCTTGTCGGCCTGCAATACGATGAGGTCAGCCTTTACGATTACGAGCTGAGCCTTGCCTATACAATGGACGGTACCGAGCGTGAGCTCATATGCGACGCATGGGGAGATGATGCCGAGAGCGTACTGTTTTTACACAGAGGCACAGCGGATGCATCTTCAAACGGTACGACAAAATCCGTGACCTTCAGTGCCGTTGACGGCGATACGGAGGGCTTTGTGGATTTCCATGACGGTGATACTCCGGTGGCGTTCCCGTCAAAGAATGAGGCGATAATCAACTATAACCTTGCAAGAACGATGGAACTTGAGATAGGTGATGAACTCAAGATCACAACGGCGGATATGAAGGTGCTGAATGTTACCGTGTCCGGTATATTCGATAATTACGTCGGCAACTTCGTATATGTCTCTGCCGATACCTGTGCCGAACAGTGGGGAGCAGCTCCCGAAGTCAAATCGGCACTCATAATAGCACCCGAGAATGCGGATGTTTACGAGACTGCGGAACGCATAGCAAAGGCCGACGGTGTCAGGAGCATAACTATAAGTGCCGATGCCAAGTCAAGGCTCGAAAACATGATGAGCAGCCTAAAGTATGTCATTGCACTTGTTGTTTTGTGTGCCGGTGCTCTGGCGTTCATAGTCCTGTATAATCTTACGAATATCAACATATCCGAAAGAATAAGAGAGATCGCAACGATAAAAGTGCTTGGCTTCTATCCCAAGGAGGCACAGAACTATGTGTTCCGTGAAAACCTTGTACTTACCGCATTGGGAGCGATATTCGGACTGTTCCTCGGCATATTGCTCCATGCCTTTATCATGGACAGCATAGTTTTCGACATGATGTACTTTGCACCGTACATATCACCGTGGAGCTTTTTGTATTCCGTTGTGATAACCTTTGCCTTTGCGCTGATCGTTGACCTCATTTTGAAGCGTAAGATCGACGGAGTTGACATGGCAGGAGCGTTGAAATCTATTGAATAAATTGACAAATCGGCATAAAAACGTTATCATGTTAATAATCTCTGTGTGAGGTTTTTGCTTATGAATGAAAAAACCGTGACTCTGCCCGGCTGGGAAACGGTACGCTGCATAGGTACCGGAAGCACCGGAAAGGTGTATGAGATCAGGAAAAAAGACGAATACGGCGGAGACTTCCATTGTGCCCTTAAAGTCATTTCCGTTCCTGCAACACAGGAGGAATATGACGAGATGAAGAGCACGATGACCGAGTACGCCATGAGAGCCAAGCTTCGTGAGCAGGTCGAGGATATCAGCAACGAGTATAGGCTTATGGGTGAGCTCAGAGGTCATCCCAATATCGTCAATTGTGAGGATCAGATGATAGTTCCGCATGAGGATGACATGGGCTGGGATATCTATATCCGCATGGAGCTGCTCACCTCATTGACCGATTATGTGCACGATAACGGTATAACGGCAGGGGAGGTCATTCGCCTCGGAAAGGACATTTGCTCCGCTCTCGAGCTTTGCGATAAAAACGGAATAATACATAGAGATATTAAGCCTCAGAATATTTTTGTCAGCAAATACGGAGTTTTCAAGCTCGGAGACTTCAGTGTTGCCAAGGAGACCGTGCTTCACTCCGCAAGGGACAAGGTGGGCACATATTCCTACATGGCACCCGAGGTCTACAAGGGAAAGGGCTATACCGCAAGTGTAGATATCTATTCTCTCGGCATGGTGCTATATTGGCTCCTGAACGAAAAACGCAGCCCCTTTCTACCGCTCCCTCCGAGCACACCGACTAATGATGAATTAGCCGATGCACAGCTCAAAAGATATAAGGGTGAGCCGGTACCGCCGCCGAAAAACGGCAGTGCGGCAATGAAGCAGCTTGTCCAAAGAGCCTGTTCATTCAGACCGGAGGACAGATTTTCAAGCCCTACGGAAATGAAAAAAGCCTTGGAGCTTGCAGCAGGCGGCAAGGTCCTCCCCGTGAATACCGATGCACTTGAAAAAACGGTAAGGGAGACCTCACCGGTTCGTCAGCCCACTACCTTACATACGCAAGCTCCGCCGCTGCAGAGAAAGACTCAGCCTCAGCCGCAAAGAAGATCGCAGCCGCAACCGAGACCGCAGCATCCCACACCGCCACCGCTCAAAAAGGAGAAGCCTCAGGGTAAATATACGGCAGCTATCGTCATACTGATAGTGCTTATGGCGGCTTCGGTGCTGCTGTACTTTGCACTCAGCAACGGATGGTTCAAATTAAGCTCGGGCTCTCAGACTCCGAGTGCTCAGGCATCGCCGTCACAAACGCCGTACAAGGTCACGACGCTGTATGTCAGCTCACCGGAGCTTGAGCTTGAAGAGAAGGGAGAGGCTCAGCTTAGCGTAAGTTATTTGCCGGAACCCGAAACCGGCGACGAGGAGCCGGAGTTTGTTTGGAAGAGCAGCGATCCCAATATCGCAACGGTTGATGAGGACGGCAATGTCACGGCAGTCAAAGCAGGAACGGCAACGATCATGGTCTATGTAAAGGGCATGAGCGAGGTATACGATGAGTGTACGGTGTTTGTCCGTGAGCCTACCGTTGTTAAGCTTGAGATAGTCAGCGAGCCGGACAAAACGAGTTATACGATAGGGGATAAGCTCGACCTTGACGGACTTGTCGTAAAGGTCTACTACAGCAACGATACCACCGAGGAGATCGACGATCCCTCACTTCTCACCGTCACCGCAAATATGAACTCGATCGGCACCCAAACGGTCAGAGTTACCTATAAGGAACAGACGGCGGAATTCACCGTATGGGTAGGTCTGTTCTGAACAAAAGATCGAAAGCTGTCGCTTCATTGGAGCGGCGGCTTTCGAATATATTGGTGCCAATGAGAAATTTGTACAGAATATATTGAAATATCTAAGAAAAAATGCAGCAAAAAGTATTATATTTGCTTGCATATTTTAACGACTTGTGTTAAAATGCTATCAAATATGTATGCTCTCTAATTATGCATACTTTTAAAAAAAGGGGGGACTTAAATGGACAGTAAGGCCAAGATCATAGCTGTAGCCGGAAAAGGCGGCGTAGGCAAAACATCGATATCGGCCACGATCGTAAGACTTCTTGTTGAGCGTTATCCCGATAAGAGGATCCTCGCGATTGATGCCGACCCTGCTGTCGGACTTTCCGTTGCCCTGGGTGTTGACGTAAAGCTCACATTGGATGATATCCGTATGAGCATAGTTGACAGTGTGGAAAACGGTGAGACAAGGGAAGCACTTGAGCTTCTCAGCGAAGCAAGATACAGGATATTCGATGCACTTGTCGAGATGCCGGGCTTCGCCTTCTTGGGTATAGGCAGACCGGAGAGCTCCGGTTGCTACTGCAAGGTAAACTCCTATCTCAAAGAGGTTATCGGCTTACTTGCAAACAGCTTTGACTATGTTGTTATCGACGGAGAGGCGGGTATCGAACAGATACAGCGTCGTGTTATGGACAAGGTAACGCACCTTATCCTCGTAACGGACCAGAGCAAGAAGGGCTGCCAGGTCATCTCCACAATCAAAGGCGTAGCCGACGATCTGATCGTATACGATAAGATCGCCGCAATAATCAACCGCATGACGAATCCGGAGCTTGCGGAGCTCATAACCGTACCCGGAGTCGATATTGCGGCATTCATCCCTGCCGACAGTGCTTTTGCAGCAAATGATATCAGAGGCAAGAGCGTGCTCGAACTGCCGGAAGATTCTCTTATGCTCAATGGAGTAAAGGAAGCACTCCAAAAAATAG
>CAYUQN010000065.1:0-7587 GCA_964446815.1 uncultured Oscillospiraceae bacterium
TCGCAGCTATCTCCTCCTCCATGTCCCTGCTCGAAGCCATCACCGCAACCAAGATTGACGCAGACATTGCAAAGGGCAAGGCTCCCAAGAGAAGGCTCACCGCTCTCGCATTCTCCGTCCTCGTTCTCATCCTCTGCCTGCCCACCGCACTTGACGGTATCGGCATGGGCGTAGCAAACGGTGCAATCATGCCCACTCCCGCAGAGCTCCTCGGAATTGAGAATGTTGTAACCTGGAACGATTGCTGGCTTGACTTCTACGATGTTTTGTCGGAGGGTATCATCATGCCTGTCGGTGCGATGGTCATGGCCTTCTGTATAGGCTGGATCTGGATACCGTCCTGGAAGAAGGAAGGCGATGCAAATAACTTCGTCCTTCAGGAGATCGAAGCATCCGGCCACAAGATGTGGGGCAAGAAGTTCTTCGAGATCTGCTTCAAGTTCATCACTCCTATCGGTATGCTCGTAGTTCTCTACGGTCAGATCACCGACTTCTTCGGACTCTGATATCACTAAACATAAAAACAGGTCTGCTTATGCAGACCTGTTTTTTCGTCTATCAAAAGTTCTAAAAGACTTTTCTGCAAGCTAAAGCGGTGACCATTCGGTCACCGCTTTTTGTTTTCATATCCGTTTATCACACTCTGTCAAAGACCAAAGTGTTGACTGCCTCACCGTCTATATTCTCGCTTAGCGTGAGCTTGTTACCGTCGAGCGTATACTCAAAATAGCTGTCCTCATCGAGCTCCTCGCCCTCGGCAAAGGTGTATATCCTACCGTCCTTGACCTCGTACTGCCCCTTTGTGCTTTGCCCAAAGATCGGCTCAACGGATGCCATACATACTTCAACAAGCTGATCGTAGTATTCATCTACGCTGATGTCCATCGATGCCGCTACCGCCTCGACCGTTGTACCCTCGTCGGCACAGATCTTTTCCATTATCGGAACGAAGCCCTCTTTGAGTGCTGCTCTGAGCTTTGCAAGAGCACCGTCTTCAAGGTACTGCATGGAGTAGCTTCCGTCATCATTGAACTCAAGCCTCATCTTGTAGTAGATATTGCTGAAGTCGATGTTTTTCATGAGCTGCGACATTTCATCGTCACCGCTGTAAGCTGCTGCGACCTCACTGCCGAGATCGATCTCGGCCTCCCACGCCCCGACCACGGACTCGGTGTTTACGACATCATCCGTCTTGCCGCCATCGTCCTTTTTGCCCTTGTCATCACTGTCACCGCTGCCGGTGCAAGCAGCAAGTGCAAATACCATCATGAGTGTGAGCAAAAGTGCTATTAGGCTTTTGATTTTTTTCATATTGACCTCCGTTTATGCGACCTTGGTAAATACCTTGGGGAAAACGTCGGTCGCTGTCTGAGAATTTGCAACGTAGCTTTCACTGACGGTGAGCGAAGAATCCGTCAGCTCCGTGTAGACCCAATAGGTGCTGCCGGTGGGATTTGCCTTGGGGTCGTTGCTTATGAGTATCTTACCTTCCTCGATCTTGTAACGTCCCTCGCTGACGGCAAAGATCTTGTCCGGTGCAAAATCGGAAAGGTAGCTGTCCAAGATCACATCCTCGGTAGTGCCCATGCTCTCACAGAATTCCGCAAAGCCACCGTACTGGGAAGAGTAAGCGTCATCGAGGATGATCCGCATACCTTTTTTAAATTCGTTGACGAACCTGTCATAATCCTCACGACTGGCATCCTCGCTGAAGCCGTACTCAAACTTACCGTCCTCAAGGAAGGTGTAGCGAATGGTAAAGCTTATTCCTTCGAGATCAAAGTACTGATCGTAAGAGGTGTCGGTTTGCGGTATAAGCTGTTTCAGTGTATCGGAAACATCGAATTCGGCTTCCCAGGATCCGAGGATAAGTGTCTCATCGCCCTCCGGCTCACAGGCACAAAGCGACAGAGCAAAAACGATACATAACAGTGCTGCGATAATATGTTTAAAAGCTTTCATAGTAGATCGCCTCCTTGTATATTCAAACATTATACCACCGAACGCCACCTTATTGCAATATATAAAGAAAGCCCTATCGCCGCATTGCCGCCATTTCCGATTATTTCTCACGCTAAAAAATCAATGTTCAGCAGCAGGGTATGACGCTCTTTGTCAAGTTACATAAGTATAATAATTTTATATTTATGTAAACCTCGGAGGTGCGATATGGATGTAAAAGAGCGGATGGCGGCTATAAAGACCGCGGTTGCGGTGCAAAAAAGCGGAAAGCAAAGCATGGAGCTTGTACGCTCCGCCTATGCGATGCTCAGCTTTCTTGCGGGATTCTTGATATCGGCGGCAAGACTTCTGGGCAGCGGAAGCCCCTTCGGCGTGGCGGCGGTAGCGGCATCGGGCTCGGGGATATACGGCGTAGGCTGTCTTATAGGCACAGCCCTCGGCTACATAGTGACAGGCGGAGTGGCATGGGGCATACGCTATTCCGCCGCTGCGATGATAGTTTACACGGTGCAGTTTGCGATGCAGGATACAAAGCTTGCTTCGATGCGACTGTTTTCACCCACGGTAGCTGCAATAGCGATGCTTGCAACGGAGCTTTTATCCGTACTTGGCATCGGCATGGTGCAGCCCGTATCGCTGGGACTTGCGGCATTGGAAACGGTGCTTGCCTTTGCCTGCTGCGACTTCTTCCGTGAGGCACTATCAACCGAGGAGCACAGCACCGAAAGTGCCGAACAGCGGCATATGGGCTCACTGCTCATAAGCTTTGCGGTGGTGCTAATGGCGGTATCCGGCTTTGAGCTTTTCGGTGTTGTATCCGTTGGCAGATTGTGTGCCATAGTTGTTGTGATGACCTGCTCACTGCGATGCGGAGCACTCTACGGCTGTACCGTAGGCACCGTGCTCGGAGCGGCAATGGATCTTGCCCGGGGCGGTGTACCCTTCTTCATCATGGCATACGCACTTTCCGGCCTGATATCCGGTATCGTGAACCGAAGCGGCAGATTGCCGTTTATACTCTGCTTCATCCTGACTAACGCAGCGGTGAGCATTTGCACATGGTCGGTGATAGGCGATGTCGAGGCATTGTACGAGAGCTTCTGTGCCTCGGTGATATTTGCGATCCTACCCTCGGGCTTTTTGAGCCGAGCCGGTGTGCTTTTGCGTGAAACTGCGGTAGGCAGCGGTGAATCGGGACTCAGACGCTATGTCTCGAAAAGAGTATCGCAGCTTGCATCGGCATACGCAGGAGTGTACGAGATAGTACGACGAAACGTTGAGGAGCGGTATAACGACTCCGACCCTTCCTGTATATTCGACAGGGCGGCAGACAGTGTATGTGTAAGCTGCAAGGAGAAAAATCGTTGCTGGAACAGGGAGTACATGAATACCCTTTCGGCAATGAACGATGCAGGCAGCGCCATAAAGCAGAAGGGCAGACTGTCCCCCGAGGATATACCCGAGCATTTTTCCCATAGATGTCGCAACTTCGACGGCTTTGTCGCAGCGGTAAATTCGGAGCTCAGAGCTGCGGCATACAGAAGGCAGTTTGCCGCCAATCTCAAGGAGAGCAGGACGGCACTTTGGGAGCAGTACGGCGATATGGCAGTCATGCTCGGTGAGGTATCCAAGGAGCTGGGGAGCCAAAACGGTGCCGATCACCTGTGTGAAAGGCGGCTCATCCGCTATCTGCGTACCCTTGACATCGAAGCGGATACCGCAGTGTTCAGAGACGGCAGAGGCCGCCTCAGAGCAGTGATAGAAAGCGGAAACCTTGCACCGCTCCTTAGGCAGGAGGACTACCTCGAAAAGCTGTCAACGGTCATTGGTGTGAGATTATGTAAACCAAAAACCTGTGGCAACGAAACAACAAAGCTATATTTAAATGAAGCGGAGCCCTTGGCGGTCAGCGTCGGGATCGCGGCAATGAAGAAAAAGGGCGAGAAGGTCAGCGGCGACCGAGGCACATATTTCAAGACGGATTCCGGTGTGCTGTGCGTCATACTCTCGGATGGCATGGGGAGCGGTGACGAGGCGGCTGCCGAAAGTGCGGAGGTCATAGCGATACTCGAAAAATTTCTGAGAGCCGGAATAGAGCCATCGCTTGCGATGAAGACCCTAAACTCGGTGATGCTGCTCAGAAGCGGTGACAATTGGGGCTTTGCGACAGTCGATCTCATGTGCGTCGATCTTTTTACCGGTGAGACCTGCTTTTACAAATACGGCGCCGCACCGAGCTATGTCATGAACGGCAAGAGCATAAAACGCATAAAGGGCGAAAGCTTTCCGCCGGGACTCTCCGGCAAATGCGATGCCTCACCCGATACCGTGCGTATGCGGTTAAAACCGGGCAGCACCGCAATAATCGCCTCCGACGGCGTACTCGGAGACCAAAACGACAAGTGGCTCAGGGAGGTGCTCGATTCATCAAGTGATGACATGAAGCTGCTTGCAAGAGATACGCTCAGGGAAGCGGAGAAGCTATACGGCAAAAACGACGATATGACTGTTTTGGCGGTGAGAGTGGAGGCAAGAGCATGAATAATACATTGCCAAAGCGGTTAAAATCAGAAGAAAGAGGAAGTAATAAGGAGGGAAGGGATGTGGTGAAGGGCACTGCCAGAAGGGTGATCGTCGTGAGATCGCCCGATCCGAATGTATTTGAGGAGGCGATATTCCTTGTCAAAGAGGAATATATGCGATCCCCCGGGGTGACGCAATCGCAGCTTTTGAGTGAAGCGAGAAAAGCGGCGGCAGGCTATATCGGCGGCATAAGGAAAACGAAAAAGAGCAGTAAAGTGCCGCTTTTAATGGCGGCATCCGGCATAGGCGGCAGCGGCATCGCCGTCGCCCTGATGCTCCTCCTTGCATGAAGCAAGCAATCGCCGCAACTAAACCGCAGGTTTAAAATCAACCGAACTGACTATACCGATCGCTGTTTACAATTAGCTGAAAAACAGTTGCATTTGCAACTGTTTTTTTATATCACATGGTGTATAATATGAACAGGTGATTATGTGAACGAAAAAACATTTAAAATAAGCGGTATGCACTGTGCAGCCTGTTCCGCAAGCCTTGAGCGATTCATGGGACGGCAGGCAGGCGTGGAGCGTGTATCCGTAAACTTAACGACCGAAAAAATGGACATCGTATACGATGACAGTTTGACGGTCGATAAAATTTGTGAGCTCGTAAAGGGACTTAGCTTTTCGGCAGAGGAGTATGTTTCAAGTGATGCTCTTTCAAAGGCGGCAAGACAAAAGGAGGAGCAGGAGAAGCTCAATGAGCTAAACTCCATGAAAAAGCGTGTGATCCTTTGCATATGCTTTGCATTGCCGCTGCTCTACGTATCGATGGGGCATATGATAGGCTTGCCCCTGCCCTCCGTCATATCGCCGGATGAAAATCCGCTGATATTTGCGATAGTCCAGCTCCTCCTCACTCTACCGGTGCTGTACGGCGGCAGAAACTTTTATATTAACGGCTTCGGCAGCTTGGTTAAGCGTCACCCCAACATGGATACGCTCGTTGCGGTAGGCACATTTTCGGCACTGTGCTACGGAATATATGCCCTTGTGAAGATAGCCTTGGGGGACACCTCCTTTGCACACAATCTGTTTTTCGAAAGCGCCGCCGTCGTTGTGACCTTGGTGCTCCTCGGAAAGTATCTTGAAGCAAGAAGCAAGCACCACACCTCCGATGCGATCCGTGCTTTGACCGAGCTTTCCCCCGAGACCGCAACCGTAACTCGCCACGGTCAAACCGGCGAGATACCGGTATCGGAGCTGAGAGAGGGCGATGTTGTAACGGTTCTCCCCGGAGGAAGATTTCCCTGTGACGGTGTAGTCACCGAAGGTATTTCGAGTGCCGACCTCAGTATGCTGACAGGCGAAAGCCTCCCCGTGAGCATTGAGCTCGGAAGCACGGTGACAGGCGGAAGCATAAACGGTGAGGGCAGGATAGTATTCACCGCCACCAAGGTAGGCGGCGATACCGCACTTGCTCAGATCATCCGCATGGTCGAGGATGCCCAAGGTAAAAAAGCACCCATCGCCAAGCTTGCCGATAAGGTCGCAGGAGTGTTTGTTCCCGTTGTCATGGGGATCGCCGTGCTGTCTGCCCTCATATGGGCACTGGTGGGCAAGGATGCCGAGTTTGTGCTGAATGTATTCGTATCGGTGCTTGTCGTTGCCTGTCCCTGCTCACTCGGTCTTGCAACGCCGACTGCCATAATGGTCGGAACGGGCAGGGGAGCGGAGCTCGGTGTTTTATATAAGAGCGGTGAGGCATTGCAGGCACTTGCATATGCCGATACCGTGGTGCTGGACAAGACCGGAACGCTCACCGAGGGAAAGCCCATGGTAAAGAGGATCTACTCGCCCTCTCTCGATGAAAACGAGCTTTTGGGCATATGTGCCGCTGCGGAAACGGGCTCGGAGCACCCTGTCGCAAAGGCGATAGTCCGCTGTGCCGAGGATCACAAGCTCAGCCTACCCGAGGCTCAGAGCATTGTTGCACTCCCGGGCAGAGGCATTGAAGCCATTGTAAACGGGAAAGAGCTGCTTATCGGAAACGCAGCTCTTATGAGTGAAAGATCGGTCGACATCACCGATCTTATCGCCGTTGCGGACGAAATGGCGGAGAGCGGCTGTATGCTCATGTATGCGGCGGTGGACGGTTTGTCCGCCGGTGTGTTCGGTGCTATAGATGAGCTCCGCAGCGATAGCGTCAAGGCAATAGAAGATTTGCATAATATGCAAATAACGTCAGTTATGTTAACCGGAGATAACGAGAAAGCAGCCTCCGCAATAGCAAACAGCGCAAAGGTAGACCGCTTCATAGCCGGTGTTATGCCCGACGGCAAGGCAGCGGAGATCGAAAAGCTCAAAAGCGGTGAGGGCAAGATCGCCATGGTGGGTGACGGAATAAACGATGCACCTGCACTTGCGTCTGCGGATATCGGCATCGCCGTAGGCAGCGGAACGGACGTTGCGATAGAGTCCGCCGACATCGTTTTGATGGGCACGGGCTTGAGTGCACTTGTGACTGCTGTGAGACTTTCCAAAAAGGTAATGCTGAATATCAAGGAAAACCTGTTCTGGGCATTTTTCTATAACTGTGTCGGCATCCCCTTTGCGGCAGGAGTTGTGTATGCCTTCGGTGGGCCGCTTTTAAGCCCTATGATAGGCGGTGCCGCAATGGCACTGAGCTCCATCTCCGTCGTATCCAACGCCTTGAGATTAAAGAGATTTAAATAAGCAAAATAACCGCCGCCGAAAACGGCGGTTATTTTTTGTATATAAATTTTGACGCAGATGCGCTGTCGCCCCTCAAGGCAAAAACGGTGAAAAGCACCGAAAAGGGACGCTGACAGGCGGCAGAGGTTCAACTCCCCTCAGCTTATTATCGCCAGACCGTGGTACATCCTGCACTATGAAGTGCACGATGCAGCCTTTTCCGCATACAAGTTTCTCAATTCAAAGCTAAAACAAAAAGTAAAACGGGCCTGCTTGGGGCGCAGACCCGTTTTACTTACCGCATTTTTTTGTGGGGATCGTACAAAATGTTTTGGGGGGATTTTTACAATCATCGTGCCGTCGATGATTTACAAGATTATAATAGTTC
>CAYUQN010000066.1:0-7409 GCA_964446815.1 uncultured Oscillospiraceae bacterium
CCTCCGGCGTGACAGGCCGGCGTTCTAACCGACTGAACCACTCGGCCACGGCTCAATTAATATAACAGGTTTTCGCCGCCTTGTCAACACTATTTTCGAAAAAAACTCACTTTTTCTTTTTTCGTTTATTTGCGTTACTTGTTTTGCCCGATCTGCGGTCCTTCAAGTCCTTGGCTTTTTTCTCTTTTACCGCCTTGTTTCTGCGTACATTTACCGTTATGCTGACTGCGATTATCGCCACAACCACGCATATTATTATCGCTATCCAATCGTCCACTCCGCCGTTTTCCCTCCTACTATTTAATATGTATCAATATGCAAAGTTCAATGCCTTGGGCATTATCTCGACCGCAAAGCGGCTCTCGCGGATTATCTCACCGTCAAGGGAATAGGCAAAGCCCTCGGGTGCCTCGACCTCGACCTTTTTGGCGCGTCGGTAAACTATGATGTCCGCAAAGTCCTCTCGGTCAAGGTGCTCTCCGTTTGTATACGGAGTCAGCAGCTTTACAAAGCGAAGCCTCGATATGCATTTTGCAAGGCATACCTCCATCATACCGTCGTCAAGCTCAGCTCTCGGAGCGCACTTAAACGATCCGCCTACATACTGACCGTTTGCCACGGTGCACAGCAACAGGCTTCCGTCCGGATTCAAAAGCTCTCCGTCTGCCCAGACCTTTGCCTTGTTCTTCATTGCGGTGAGCAGTGCCTTTATAACGCCCTTGGTATACGCATTCTTGTTGCCACGCCCTGTTTTCTCACGCTCTGCGTTTATCGTCATGGCAACCGTGGTATCAAAGCCGAAGTTTGTGACATTGATACTGTACCTGTCCCCTACCTTGAGAACGTCTATGGGCTTTGCCTCGGCTGTAGCCAATCTCTCAAGATCGGAAAACGCCTCCGCTCCTCCGAAGCACTTGACAAAATCGTTACCGCTGCCGCAGGGATAGCAGGACACGCTGACATTTGACTTGCCGACGGCACCGGAAAAGACCTCGTTTATCGTTCCGTCACCGCCACAGGCTATGAACCGAAGCTCACCCTGCTCCTTTTGACAGTACTCCGTCACAAACGCCGTTGCGTCTCCAACGCCCTTGGTCACATAGACGCTGCAATCGTCCTTGACCGAAAGCTTTTCGACAGCCTCCCTTATCCGCTGTTCGGCATTTTCGCCACCGGCTTTGGGATTGACTATAAATACGGTTTTCACTGTGATTCCTCCTTTTTGTTATTTTTTCGTTTTTCTTTGATTATACTCCCTTTTTCACCTCTGCACAACAAGATTTTAACGTATAAATTTCTTAACACAAATTTTATGTAGTATATGTTATGATACATATGGGTGATGATATGAAGATTCCGAAGCCTAACTTAAAACACTTGCCTTTAAAACGGAAGCTGCGCAATTGGGCTATACTTTTGCTCGTGCTCCTTGTAGCCTGTGTCATTTGCATACTGCTCCGTCAAAGCGCCTCGGGTCCGGATTTTTACGTCTCCCTTATTTTTGTACTCGCGGTCATGGTAATATCCCTTTTGACCGACGGTTATGTGTACGGTATCGTCGCCTCGATAATCAGCGTTATCGGTACCAACTACGCCTTCACCTATCCGTATATGGAGCTGAACTTTTCGATATACGGCTACCCCATAACCTTCCTCACCATGTTTGCGGTCTCGGTCGTTATCTCGACTCTGTCCACAAGCGTAAGAGAGGGTGAACGAATACGGCATGACAATCAGCAGGCACAGCTCCGTGCAAATCTTTTGCGTTCGGTGTCACACGATCTGAGGACTCCCCTGACCTCGATAATCGGCTCTATAAGCACCGTTGTTGCCGAGGGTGAGCATCTCTCCTCCGGGGAGCGTAATCTCCTTTTAAACGATGCCAAAAACGATGCCGAATGGCTTGTACGCATAGTTGAAAATCTGCTGTCCATCACCAGAATAAGCGGTAGTGAGCAGGCTAATATTTCACGCTCTCCGGAGCTTATCGAGGAAATACTCGGTGAGTGCTGTCAGAATTTCAAAAAGCGTAATCCCGACATAGCACTTGACATTCGAATACCACCGGAGCCCGTGATCGTAAGCGTCGACCCCCTGCTTATAGAGCAGGTGCTCATTAATCTTCTGGACAACTCGGTGCATCACGGTGTCAATGTAACGCATATAAACGTCAATGTCACGCTAAACGGTGCCTTTGCCAATGTTGCCGTAGCCGATGACGGTGTGGGCATTGACCCCAAAGTTCTCCCCGATCTGTTTAAAGGTCAGCTCTCGCCCTCGGATCAGAACAAATTCAGAGGCATAGGACTTTCCGTTTGCCAGACTATCATAAATGCCCACAACGGCAAGATCACCGCAAGGAATCTGCCCAAGTGCGGCTGTGAATTTACTTTTACATTGCCATTGGAGGAAGCTCAAAATGAATATTCGTGATAAGATCCTTGTTGTTGAAGACGAGCGCAGCATAACCAATTTCCTGCGTACCATCCTCGTTTCCAACGATTACGACGTTATAATAGCCCGCTCCGGCGCGGAGGCTTATTCCATGATAACCTCACACTGTCCCGACCTCATAGTTTTAGATCTCGGTCTTCCCGATATCGACGGCTTGCAGATCATAAAGTCCGTGCGTGAGTGGACGCTTCTGCCCATCGTCGTCGTATCCGCAAGATCCCATGAGCGTGACAAGGTGCAGGCTCTCGATCTCGGTGCCGACGATTATATCACAAAGCCCTTCGGTGCAGGTGAGCTCCTTGCAAGGATAAGGACTGCGATACGTCACACGAGGACCGGTCTTGCAAATGAGACCATCGCCACCACGGGCAAGTTCAAAAGCGGTGAGCTTGAGATCGATTATGACAAGCATCAGGTGCTCATAGACGGTGTCAACACCAACATGACCCAGAACGAGTACAAGATCGTTGCCCTTCTCGGCAAATGTGCCGGTAAGGTGCTGACCTACGACTACATTATCAAGGAGCTGTGGGGTCCCGGTACCAAGGGCAACAATCAGACCCTCCGAGTCCATATGGCAAACATCCGCCGTAAGATCGAAAAGAATCCGGCAGAGCCCCGTTATATCTTCACCGAGATCGGTGTCGGCTACCGTATGGTAGAGGGAGATTAAAATTGATTTTACCGAATAGATGCTGTATAATATCTACGGCATCTATTTTTTTACTTTTTCTTTCGGAGTGGTTTTTGTGAAACACATACTCAAGGAACATATATTCCCCATCATAATGATAAGCCTCGGTGCGGCCTGTGCCGCCTATTCGGTCGAGTGCTTTCTGCTGCACAATATGATACTCGACGGCGGCGTTACCGGTGTCAGCATGATAATCAACAAGCTGTCGGGCTTCCCTCTCGGTGTGCTGATAGTCGTGATAAACATTCCGTTTTTCATCGTGGGATTCAAGGCTCTCGGTAAACGCTTTTTGGCAAGGGCTCTTATAGCGATACTGCTGTTTTCGTCCCTGCTTGAGGTCTTTTCCGGTCTCGGTGACGCAACGGACTCCAAGCTGCTTGCAGTCGTATTCGGCGGCGTTTTGCTCGGTGTCGGTGTCGGTACCGTGCTCAGATTCGGAGGCTGCCTTGACGGTACGGAGATCGCCGCAATGCTGCTTTCCAAGAAGATAAATCTCTCGACCGGTGGCATGATATTTCTCTTTAACGTGGTCATATACTCCGTTGCCGGCTTTTGCTTTTCGTGGCAAAGCACCATGTATTCACTGCTCACCTACTTCATCACATTCAAGATAATCGACCTTGTTGAGGTCGGGCTTGAACAGGCAAAGGCGGCAATGATAATCACCGACAATGCGGCTCAGCTTGCCGATGACATATATAAAAAGCTCGGCCGCACCTGCACCTTCATATCCGCCGAGGGGCTTGTCAGCGGCAGTAAAAAGACCGTGCTCTACTGCGTCATAACGAGAGTCGAGGTGTCCGAGCTCAAGAGGATAATCGCACAAGCCGACGTATCCGCCTTCGTTACGATATCCGAGGTCTCGGAGATCCTCGGCAACCACATCAAAAAGAGTGCCCCCGATGTCATAAAGCTCAAGGAGGAAGCAGGCAATGGACAAGCGTAAAAGCAAGGAAAACTACTATCTCGATATCGCGGATGCGGTGCTTCAGCGCTCCACCTGTCTGCGGAGAATGTACGGTGCCATCATCGTTCGCAGTGACGAGATAATATCGACAGGCTATAACGGTGCCCCGAGGGGCAGGATCAATTGCACCGATTCCGGTCGCTGTGCAAGGGTCGAGATGAAGATCCCCTCCGGTGAGCGTTATGAGCTGTGCCGCTCCGTCCATGCGGAGGCGAATGCTATAATATCCGCCTCAAGGCGTGATATGCTCGGCTCAACGCTGTACCTTGTCGGTAGGGATGCCAATACCCTTGAGCTTCTTACCGATGCCACAAGCTGCTCGATGTGCCGCCGTCAGATCATAAACGCAGGTATCGAAAAGGTCGTGATACGCACCGGCGAAAGCTGCTTCAAAACCGTTCCGGTCTCGGATTGGATAGAGCATGACGACTCCCTCTTTTGGGTGGAAGTCAACAGCTAATGCGGAATTGAGGATCAAGCCCTCTCAGTCGCTCTATCGGCTGACTGCTCTCCCATAGGGAGAGCCGGGAGGATGGTGCGAAGCATTTTTATTGCTGCACTGCAATGATGAATATAAACGCAAAACCTCGGGTCTCCCCGAGGTTTTTGTTATACGTTATACAGTTATATCATACCGATTTACTTATATCCCATCGTGATCGCATCCGTGCTCATGCAGCGGACTGTCACCCTTGTTCTGCCGCCGATCGTGCAGGTGAACAGGCTGAGATCCCAATCGCCGGTCTTCATTTCCTCGACTGCGGTGGGGCGAAGATCCTCAACGGAAACGACCTTGTACTCAAACACGTTGCCGTCTGCATCGGTGAACACCACCCTGTCCCCCGGCTTGAGATTTTTGAGACCGCCGAAGTGTGAGGAATAGTTATGTCCGCAGATGACGAGATCGTCAAGATAGGCAGAGCCCGTGTACCGACACGGCGAAACACGAAGCTGCGTATAGTTCCAATCGCTTGCTATGGGAAGCTCTATCCCCAGTGAGGGTATCGACAGTGCTCCTATATAATCGGTGCCGTCGATGTTGACCGTCGGCATGGGAATGTTGGGATTTCGCACATAGGTCGGAACAGGCTCCTTGTCATCCGTATTCGGGAGGGCGGCGGCAAGCTCCGAAAGCACATCATCGGATGCCTCGGCCGCACTTACATCAGCCCACAGGTTGTAGCCCGTGAGCACCGCAGCGGCAAGGATGAGCACCGCACCGGATATCAAAAGCAGCTTGGTTTTGATAAGCATCGGACGAGCGTCCGAGCTCCGCCTCTGCAAAGATATTTTGCCCTTATTCATCGTTATCGTCCCCCAATACGCCGGTATTCCTATGTCCTCTGCCTTGACTAAGGGCAAAACCTCAATTTCGGAGGTCGCAGATTTTTAAGTGAGAGAAGCGTTGCAGGCAAGGCTTTGCGATTGAGGAAGGCTTAAAGCCTTGTGATTGAGCAAAACGAAGCCTGCGGCGGTTATATCCGCTCATGCTGCGTTAAACCCCTTGACAATACTTAGTCATTTGCATCTCTCTTTTTCGATATCAATCCGAGTGTGAGCAAAATGAGTCCTGCTGCCGCAAGCACCGGTACCGGCCACCAAAGCTGACCTGTTTGCGGAAGGCTGGGATCGTGAGGAGTATCGGGAGTATCGCCGTCGGGCGTGTTCGTTATCATAAACACCGTACCGTCACGCTCTATCGTGACCGCATAGCCGTCGGGCACTTCCTCGACTACCTTCCAAGTGTACGCAGGGTCGAGACCCTCCCACTTGTAACGCCATGAATTGTCGGCATTGAGCACAACGGTGTCATGCACCTCACCGTTACGCAGAAGCTGCACCTTGATTTCCTTGGGGCGGCTGCTTTCATTGCCCTTGTCGTCCCAAAGCTTTATGACCGTGCGATCCACGGTATCGGTAGCGGAGCCGCTTTCGAACTTGACCTGTGCCATAACATCATAGAGCCATGCATCGCCCTGAGAGTCATAGGTGGGAAGCATGACGACAAAGGACGAGGGCTCATAAGAAACGCCGTTTTGGATATGCCTTTCACCGACGACGAGATAGAGTCCATTGCTAAGGCTCTTGCCCTCTGTCGGAAAGCTCAAAATTCCGTTCACATTCGTTTCGCCGGAGTCTGCGGGCCTAAGCTCATCGGCTACGACATAGCCCTCGAGGGTCGAGGCAAGGAGCTTCCACGAGTCATCACTTGCAATCAGTTCCTCGATACCGTACTTTTCGAAATCCTTCGTCACGGTGAGCTCACCGTAGGCGTTTGCCGAGGCTATCTTATACAGCTCAAAGTGAGCACCGACTATCGGAGTATCGCCGTCGAAATATCTGAGTGTCAGTCTCGGCTCTCTTTCGGTGTCGATATTTCCGACCGCCATAGCGGCGACGGTGGGGAGCATAAGCAGTACAAGAAGGAGGCAGAAAAAGCTTTTAAGTTTTTTCATTGTCATTACCTCCGTAATGCTTTTTCTTGGGTATGAACAAAACGACAAGCAGCACTATCAGCAGCGGCAATGCCGCAAAGGGTGCTACTATCAGCGGATCGATCTGTGTTGCCTCAGCCGTTACCCAAACGGCGTTGGACTCCGCTATATTTTCAATACGGTGACCACGCACAAGAAGTCTGTGCGTATTGATACCGTAGGGTGTGCAGGTGACGAGGGTGCAGTAATCTTCACCGAGGCTTATCGAAAGACTTCCAAGCTCATCGGGCTCCACTATAAGTATCTGATCTACCTCATAGGTGAGGACTTCGTTCAGGACGCGGAGCATGAATATATCTCCCTCCTGAAGCTTGTCAAGATCGGTAAAGAGCTTTGCCGAGGGCAGTCCTCTGTGTCCCGACACGACACAGTGTGAGCTTTCACCGCCAACGGGCAGGCTCGACCAGCTCAAGTGTCCCACAGCAATCTGGAGCACGGAATCATCCGTACCGTGGTAGATGGGCAGTGAGCAGTTTATGTCCGGTATCTCGATATAGCCCATAACGCCGAGACCGGAGATATTCAAAAGCTCATTATACTTATTCGCATCGACTTCCTTGGATGACAGGCTGCCGTCCTTTTTGGCAAGAGCCTCATTGTAGGAGCAAGCCGCGGCCCAAAGGGTCTCGTATTGGGTATCATCAAGCTGTGCCACCGTTTCAACGTAGTCGGCAATGGCACGGCTTTGGTGCAGTGAGTTCCAATAGTCGCTCACAGTCGGGTACAGCAGCAAGGACAAGCCTGCAAGAAGCAGTGCGACCAAAAGAACGGTCGACAGTCGATTTTGTTTTTTCTTCAT
>CAYUQN010000067.1:0-7166 GCA_964446815.1 uncultured Oscillospiraceae bacterium
CCGACCGTATGGCATCGAGGATACTCGGCATGGGCGATATGCTGACGCTTATCGAAAAGGCGGAGCAGAGCTTTGACGAGAAGAAGGCTCTTGAGCTTGCCGAAAAGATGAAGGCAAATCGCTTTACCCTCCAGGATTACATGGAGCAGATGCAGCAGCTTCGAGGCATGGGCGATATAGGCGACCTTGCAGGTATGATCCCGGGAATGGATGCCAAGGCACTCAAGGGTGCAAAGGTCGATGAAAAGAGCATGGCAAGGACAGAGGCGATAATCCTTTCGATGACCCCCTCGGAGAGGGATAATCCTTCGATGCTCAACTCAAGTCGCAAAAAACGTATAGCAGCCGGATCGGGCACGAGCGTTGTCGATGTCAACAGACTTTTAAAGCAGTTTGATGCTATGCAGCAGCTGATGAAGCAGATGAGCGGCAAGAACATGAAGAAGCTTCAGCGTAAGCTCGGAGCAGGCGGAGGCAAGGGCTTCGGCGGTCTGGGCGGACTTTTCTAATTGCTTACCGGTGCTACGGCACTTGTAATATATAAAAGCTTTTTACACGAAAAAATGGAGGTGAAACATAAATGGTTAAGATCAGACTTCGCAGAATGGGTGCAAAGAAGGCTCCCTACTACCGCATTGTCGTTGCAGATTCCCGTTGCCCCCGTGACGGTCGCTTCATCGAGGAGATAGGCACCTACGATCCCATGGCAGACGGTGCTGCAAAGATCAAGGTCGACATGGACCGTGCAAAGTATTGGATAGCAAACGGAGCACAGCCCACCGATACCGTTCGCGGACTGCTCAAGAAGGCAGAGGCCTAATAAGGAGATACTACCGGCATGAAAGAACTATTGACCTATATTGTGCAGAGCCTTGTTGATCATCCCGATGAGGTTTCTGTGACCGAGCGCCTCTCCGGCGGTGAGACCGTATTTGAAGTACGGGTAGCCGACGGTGACATGGGCAAGGTCATTGGCCGGCAGGGCAGAATCGTAAAAGAGATTCGTATACTCATGCGGGCTGTCGCCCAGAGAAAGGGCAAAAAGGTCTCCGTCGACATCCTCGACTGAGAATAAAAAACCGAGCGTTAGATACGCTCGGTTTTTTATTTAACATTATATTCGCTTGTTTAATTCACGGTCATGTGCTAAGATATAATAAAATCATTGTAGGAGAACGGTATGAAGAACGCCGAATTCATAGAAGCAGGAAAAATCGTCAATACCCACGGAGTAAAGGGTGAGCTGAAAATCAGCGTTTGGCTTGACAGTGCCGAGTATCTGTGCTCATTCAAGACCCTGTACGTCGATTCCGTGCCGAAAAAGGTCAGCTTTGCAAGACCTCATAAGGGCTTTGCCATCGTGAAGATAGATGGGATAGACGATATAAATGCGGCAATGTGCCTTAAAAACAAGGCTGTGTATATAAGCCGTCAGGATGCAAGACTTCCCGAGGGAGGATACTTTTTGCAGGATATAATCGGAGCCGAGGTGGTCACCGAAGCCGGTGAGAAGGTAGGAGTGCTGAAGGATATATTGGAAACACCTGCATCCCTCATATATGTCGTAGTCGGTGAAGCGGAGCATATGATACCGGCGGTGCCGGAGTTCGTACTCAAAACCGATGCCGTGAACGGACTTATAACCGTGCGTCTTATCGAAGGAATGTGAGCTATGAGAATTGATATTATGACCCTTTTTCCTGACAGTATGGATGCCATGCTCCACGAGAGCATATTGGGCAGAGCCGCAAAAAAAGGGATCATTGAGATCAACTGTATACAGATAAGGGATTTTACCGACAATAAGCAGTGTCAGGTAGATGACTACCCCTACGGTGGCGGCAGGGGCTGTGTTATGATGGCACAGCCCCTCAAAAGCTGTCTTGAGGAGGTACGCCGTCGGGCAGGTGAGCGTAAAAGCCGTGTGATATATATGACACCGCAGGGCAAGCCCTACGATCAGGAGACGGCGAAACGCCTAAAAAACGACTACGATCACCTTGTTTTGGTGTGCGGTCACTACGAGGGCATTGACGAGAGATTCATTGAGGAATGTGTCGATGAGGAGATCTCGGTCGGCGACTTCGTACTCACCGGCGGTGAGATAGCGGCAATGGCGGTGGCGGATTCCGTCTGCAGGCTTGTGCCCGGTGTTTTGTCCGATGAGGAGTGCTTCACCGGTGAGAGCCATTGGAGCGGCGTATTGGAGTATCCGCAGTATACGAGACCCGAGACATGGGAGGGCAGAAGGGTGCCTCCGGTGCTTTTAAAGGGTGACCATGCCGAGGTCGATCGCTGGCGTAGGAAAATGAGCCTTAAACGCACCATGGAAAAGCGACCGGATATGTTCGAAAGGCTCGAGCTCACCGATGGCGATAAAAAGCTTATCGAGGAGCTTAAAAAGGACGAAAAGAGACTTGTTTTGACCGAGCCCTCAACGGTGAGAAAGGCAACAGAGGACGATCTGGATGCCATCATGCTCATAGTCCGTCAGGCGAAAAACAGTCTCAAAAAGCACAGGACGGATCAGTGGCAGGGCAATTACCCCGACGAAGCGGTATTTCGCAAGGATATCGCAAGAGGCGAGTGCTTTATGCTCATGTACGGCAAGAGACCGGCGGGCTTCTTCGTGCTTTCGACAAAGCAGGAGGAGCATTACGAGAGCATAACCGACGGTAAGTGGAGCAGCGACTTGCCCTACTGCACCCTCCACAGAGCAGCGGTAGCGGCGGAATTTCGCGGTAGCGGAATATCCTCGGAGCTTATGCAGCACGTTAAGCATTGTGCCCTTGACTTCGGCAGAAGCTATATCCGCACCGATACCCACCGAAAAAACAAGGCGATGCAAAAGCTGCTGAAAGTCTCCGGCTTCGGCTACAGAGGGAATGTCAATGTACCGATGGAGGAGGGGCATGACCCCAAAAGGCAGTGCTTTGACTTGATCATAAAGGAAAAGGATCTATGAATCTAACCGATATCAATGATATAAAGAGACTGCTTTCGGAGGAAGGCTTTCGCTTTTCAAAATCCATGGGTCAGAATTTTTTGACCGCGGCATGGGTGCCTCGGCGTATTGCGGAGGAAGCGGAGCTTTCGGAAGACTGCGGCGTTTTGGAAATAGGCCCCGGCATAGGCTGTCTCACGGAGCAGCTTTCGATTAGGGCAAACAAGGTCGTGTCCCTTGAGCTTGACAAGGCGTTGGAGCCGGTGCTGAAACGCACCCTCGGCGGAAGAGACAATGTCAGGATAGTGTTTTGCGATGCAATGAAATCGGATCTTGCGGCGATCTGCAAGGAGCATTTTGAGGGACTCAAGGTTAAGGTTTGTGCCAATCTTCCGTATAACATCACAAGCCCGGTCATAACATCTCTTTTGGAGTGCGGCTGCTTTGAAAGCATCACCGTGATGATCCAAAAGGAGGTCGCAAGGCGTATCTGCGCCAAAGCCGGAACGGCGGATTACGGTGCCTTTTCCGTGCTGGTGCAGTGGTACTCCGAGCCCGAAATGCTCTTTGACGTAGGCCCCGAATGCTTCATTCCGAGACCCAAGGTCACAAGCTCTGTCATAAATCTAAGGCTGAGAGAGGCTCCACCGGTCAAGGTCAAAAGCGAGGCACTGTTTTTCCGTACCGTGAGGGCTGCGTTTGCCATGAGACGTAAGACGCTGACCAATGCACTCACCTCCGCCTTTGGTGAACTTGACAAAGAAACGGTACAAAATATTGTAGTATCCTGCGGTTTTGATGAGAAAATACGCGGAGAAACACTGACAATTGGTGAATTTGCAAAAATTGCGGACGGAATTTGGGATTATTTTAACATAAATTTGTAGGCTAAATGCATTGATTAAGAAAGCCCCAAAATGGTAATCTTAATTAAGGCATTATTGGGTATATTTTATTTAATTTAATGGAGGAAATACCATGAAATTGACCGATAATGTCCACATTCTCAAGTGGGTCGACGAGATGACGGCTTTGACGAAACCGGAAAAAGTTGTCTGGATCGACGGGCCCGAGGCTCAGCTTGAGGAGCTCAGGAAAGAGGCAATGGAAACGGGTGAGCTCATTAAGCTCAACGAGGAAAAGCTTCCCGGCTGCTACCTTCACCGTTCCGATGTAAACGACGTTGCAAGGGTCGAGGGACGAACCTTCATCTGCTGCGAAAAGCAGGAGGACGCAGGCCCCACAAACAATTGGATGGATCCCAAGGAGATGTACGCAAAGCTCTATGAGATCTATGACGGTTGCATGAAGGGCCGCACCATGTACGTCATTCCCTATGCAATGGGCGTTGTCGGCTCCGATTTCGCCAAGTACGGCATCGAGATAACCGACAGTATCTATGTTGTCGTGTCGATGAATATCATGACACGCATAGGAACTCCCGTTCTTGACGCAATGGGGGACAGTGCGGATTATATCAAGGGTCTGCACTCCAAGGCGGAGCTCGATCCCGAGAAGCGTTATATCGTTCATTTTCCGCAGGATAATACCATCATGTCCGTTAACTCCGGCTACGGCGGCAATGTCCTTCTGGGCAAAAAGTGCTTTGCACTTCGCATAGCCTCCACCCTCGGCAGAGACGAGGATTGGATGGCAGAGCATATGCTCATACTCGGTGTTCAGAATCCCGAGGGTGAAGTACGCTATGTCTGCGGCGCATTCCCCTCCGCTTGCGGAAAGACCAATCTTGCAATGCTCATTCCTCCCGAGGAGTATCGCAAAAAGGGCTGGAAGTGCTGGACTGTAGGTGATGATATCGCATGGCTGCGTATAGGCGCCGACGGCAGACTGTGGGCAGTCAATCCCGAGAACGGTTTCTTCGGAGTTGCCCCCGGAACGAGTGAAAAGTCCAATCCCAACGCACTTGCGGCTACTCGCAAGAACACCATCTTCACCAACGTTGTCAGGAATCTTGACGACAATACAGTGT
This sequence comes from uncultured Oscillospiraceae bacterium, assembly GCA_964446815.1. Classification (GTDB taxonomy): domain Bacteria; phylum Bacillota; class Clostridia; order Oscillospirales; family Oscillospiraceae; genus F23-B02. The sequence continues at coordinate 4,935 of CAYUQN010000067.1, forward strand.
GGTGGGAGGGCATGGATAAGAATCCGCCCCACAATGCGGAAAACTGGAAGGGCGAAAAGTGGGACTGCACCGACGGCAGCAAGGGAGCACACCCCAATTCTCGCTTCACCGCACCGGCTATCAATTGCCCCTGCATAAGCCCCGAGTTTGAGAGCAAGGCAGGAGTGCCCATTTCCGCAATCATCTTCGGCGGTCGCCGTGCAAAGACCGCACCCTTGGTATACCAGTCAAGGGATTGGGAGCACGGTGTATTCGTCGGCTCTATCATGGCAAGTGAAACTACCGCAGCGGCGACGGGAGCGGTCGGTGTCGTAAGACGTGACCCCATGGCAATGCGTCCCTTCTGCGGCTACAATATGGGAGATTACTGGCAGCATTGGCTCGATATGGGCAAAAAGCTGTCCGATCCCCCTAAAATATTTAATGTAAATTGGTTCCGTACCGATGATGAGGGTCACTTCCTGTGGCCCGGCTTTGGCGACAATCTCCGTGTTGTCGAATGGATCCTTGCACGTTGCTTCGACGAAGCATCCGCCGTTGAGACCGAGATCGGCTATGAGCCGAGACCGGAGGATATTGACCTCACGGGAACGGATGTTTCGATGGATACCCTAAAGGATATCCTCGGAGTGGATAAAGAGCTTTGGCTCAAGGAATGTGAGGGAATTCGCGAATACTACTCACAGTTCGGTGACAAGCTTCCCCGTGAGCTTGAGAGCGAGCTGGAGAGCCTGGAGAACAAGCTGAAGAACTGAGTATATCGTACCGGTCGGAGCAATGCTCCGATCGGTTTTTATTTGAAAGGAAGGATTTTTATGAGCAAGAAGTATGTTTATCTGTTCTCCGAAGGCAATGCAAAAATGCGTGAGCTGCTTGGCGGCAAGGGTGCGAATTTGGCTGAGATGACCAATATCGGTCTTCCCGTACCCCAGGGCTTTACGATCACCACCGAGGCGTGTACCCGTTATTACGAGGACGGTCGCAAGATAAGCGACGAGATCGTGGCGGAGATCATGGAAAATGTCAAGAAGCTGGAAGCTATCGCAGGAAAGAAGTTCGGTGACCTTAATAATCCGCTTCTTGTATCCGTCCGTTCAGGCGCAAGAGCCTCCATGCCCGGTATGATGGACACCATTTTGAACCTCGGTCTGAATGAGCAGGTCGTTGAGGTCATGGCTGCAAAGTCCGGCAATCCCCGTTGGGCATGGGACTGCTACCGCCGCTTTATCCAGATGTACTCCGACGTTGTTATGGAAGTCGGCAAGAGCTACTTCGAGCAGCTCATCGACGAGATGAAGAAGGCAAGAGGTGTGACCCAGGACGTTGAGCTCACCGCCGACGACCTCAAGGAGCTTGCAGGCCAGTTCAAAGCCGAGTACAAGGAAAAGATCGGTGCCGATTTCCCGAGCGATCCCGTAGAGCAGCTCATGGGTGCCGTTAAGGCTGTTTTCCGCTCTTGGGACAATCCCCGTGCAAACGTATACCGTCGTGATAACGACATCCCCTATTCTTGGGGTACCGCCGTCAACGTTCAGATGATGGCGTTCGGCAATATGGGTGACGATTGCGGCACCGGTGTTGCATTCACCCGTGACCCCGCAACCGGCGAAAAGCATCTCATGGGCGAGTTCCTCACCAATGCACAGGGCGAGGACGTTGTCGCAGGCGTCCGCACCCCGATGCCCATTGAGGAGATGGAAAACAAGTTCCCCGAAGCATATGCCGAGTTCTGCAATGTTTGCAAGCTGCTTGAGAAGCATTATCGTGATATGCAGGATATGGAGTTCACCGTTGAGAGCGGAAAGCTTTATATGCTCCAGACCCGTAACGGCAAGCGTACCGCACAGGCTGCGCTCAAGATCGCCTGCGACCTCGTTGACGAGGGCATGATAAACGAAAAAGAAGCCGTTGCTATGATAGACCCCAGAAACCTCGACACTCTGTTGCATCCCCAGTTTGACGCAGCTGTGCTCAAGACCGCATCTCCCCTCGGCGGAGCACTCGGTGCATCCCCCGGTGCAGCTTGCGGCAAGGTAGTGTTCACCGCAGAGGACGCAAAGGAATGGAACGACAGAGGCGAGAAGGTCGTCCTTGTCCGTCTTGAGACCTCCCCCGAGGATATCGAGGGCATGAAGGCAGCCCAGGGCATACTCACCGTCAGAGGCGGCAGAACCTCTCATGCGGCAGTCGTTGCAAGAGGCATGGGCAAGTGCTGTGTCGCAGGCTGCGGTG
>CAYUQN010000068.1:0-6761 GCA_964446815.1 uncultured Oscillospiraceae bacterium
TTTATGATTGCTTTTCTTAGCTCTCAAAGAAATCTTTATAGTCATTTCTGACTTTAAGAACCCTTTTCCGGTGCTTATTTTAGCATAAGCTTTGTTCTTACATTGTTTAATTTTCAAGGTACACTCGCTGCCTCAACGTGACAGCTTATTAACTTTAGCACACGATTTCGCTTTTGTCAATAACTTTTCGGGAAATTTTTTAACTTTTTCCGAGCTGCTTTTGAAAGGCGTTACTCGTGAAGTGCTTTGTTAGAATACCACCCGTTTCGGTGTTTGTCAACACTTTTTTGCAACTTTTTTGAGATAATTTGTCCGACACCGTGTCTTGTATTTTCACCGCGGTGTCGGCACTAAATATTGATTTATTTCAGTATCTCTATACCAAGCTCACCGACGAAGGGAACGGGCTCACATTTCTTTGCCACCGCCGCTCTCGCACCGATAAAAGCAAGCACAAACAGTGCAAGTGAGGCAATGCTCTTTAAGGGTTTTCCGAGGATCGGGGTTTTGCCGACGAAGTCTGCCGCAATATTCAGCAGAAACAGGAGGCACGCCTGATTTGCATGGTAGCGTACAAGATCCTTATCGTTGTGCTTATAATATGTGTAGATGAACGCAGGTCCGAGATAGCTTGCTGCGGCGATCCATCCGGTATCATAGAACTTGCCGAGGTCTATACCGCCCTCTCCGTCCTTTTTGCCGGGGAACTCGTTGACGACCGTATCCATCACCTGCTGAAGATAATTGATATACGGATTATCCTTGAGGAAGGAGTCATCATCATCGGGCTTCCATCCGCAGGCTATGCACATTCTGCCGCCGTCCGGTATATATTTTCCGCATTTCGGGCAATGAGTCATATGGAGTATCCTTTCTATGTACCGGCTGTTGCCGTTGATTTTTGTACATTATACTCTACATTCGCTAGATTTTCAAGTCAAGCGCAAAATCTGTGACTGCCTATTGTAACGATGTGCGGTCTTGACCATATCCATTTGCTCGTTGCCGTTGCCGGATTGAAATAGTATATTGCTCCGCCTGTGGGATCGGAGCCCGACAGAGCTTCCCTTGCCGCTCTGTATGCCGAGTCCGCTATCGGCTGATCGAACTGTCCGTCATACATGCAGGAGAATGCCCCCGATTGATATATGACACCGGAGAGGCTGTTGGGAAATGACGGGTGCTTTATTCTGTTGAGCACCACGGCACCGACTGCGACCTGTCCGATATAGGGCTCTCCCCTCGCTTCGGCGGATATAAGCCTTGCAAGCAGATATACATCGCCATCGCTGTATCCGGTGCTGCCGCTGCTTTTCTCGTATATTCCCAGTGCCGCAAGGGTCTGAGCTCCCACCTTGCCGTCTACGGTCAAACCGTTTCTGCTTTGGAAGTACCTCACCGCTTTTTCGGTTTGGTTTCCGAATATGCCGTCAACATTGCCGTCGTAATATCCCCAGCTTTTGAGCCTCGTTTGTATCTCCCGTACCGTTGCACCGCTTGAGCCCTGCTTATAGCTCTCTGCCTTCGCTGACTGTGCAAGGGCGATTATGAATATATTGACGGCAAATATCACAAACACCGCCAAAACTATTTTCTTATGCTTTACGCTCATATTCTCACTCCCGTCAATGATAGCTTGTGCGATATTTGGGCGGATATGCAAAAAACCGCCGAATCGAAATTCGACGGTTTTCGCTTGATTTGTAATTATAAATTACTTGCTTGCCGCAACGGGAGCGTGGATCTTGATGATATGACGGGGGCAAATGTCGGCACAGTGACCGCACTGTACGCACTTGGAAACGTCGATCATAGCAAGATTGTCCTTGACGACGATAGCGTCGGCAGGGCACTCTCTCTGACACTTCATGCAGCCTATGCAGCCTGCGTCACAGATCTTGTTGACAGCGGCACCCTTATCGTGGCTGGAGCAGCCGACGAGAACGTGCTGATCGTAGGGTACGAGCTTGACGATCTTCTTGGGGCAGGCATTGACACAGCTACCGCAGCCTACGCACTTTTCACGGTCAACCTTGGCAACACCGTCAACGATGCTCATTGCACCGAACTGGCAGGCGTTGGCACAATTGCCGAGACCTATGCAGGCGAAGCGGCAGTCCATATTGCTCTTGCCGCCGAAAAGCATAGCGGCCTGGCAATTCTGGGGGCCGGAGTAGTTGAAACTCTTGAGGGCCTTACCCTCGGTACCGGAGCAGGGAACGAATGCGACCATCTTAACGGTGTCACCTGCGGAGACGCCCATGATCTCACCGATCTTTGCGGCGGCTTCCGCACCACCGGCAACACACTTGTTGACGGGGGCTTCGCCCTTTGCTACAGCGGCAGCATAGCCGTCACAGCCGGGGTAGCCACAGCCGCCGCAGTTTGCACCGGCAAGGCACTCACGGACTGCTTCCTGCTTGGGGTCTACTTCAACGTAGAAGATCTTTGCGGCGAATGCGAGCAGAGCACCGAAGATGCCGCCCATTACGCCGAGAACGAGGATGGCGAGAAGAATACTTGTAAAGTCCATACTTAGCCCTCCTTAAAGCGGAATGTTCATGCCGCTGAAGCCCATGAAGGCAAGAGCGAGCAGAGCCGCAGATACGAGGCAGATCGGGAAGCCCTCAAAGCACTCGGGATACTCCGCATGATCGATACGCTCACGAACGGATGCGAAGAGAACGATAGCTACGAGGAAGCCGATGCCGCCGAATACACCGTAAAGGGTGGACTGGATGAAGTTGAAGCCATACTGTACGTTCAGAAGAACAACGCCGAGAACTGCACAGTTGGTGGTGATAAGGGGCAGGTAAATGCCCAGTGCGGAGTACAGAGACGGGATGGACTTTTTGAGGAACATCTCGACAAACTGAACGAGAGCCGCAATGATGAGGATGAATGCGAGGGTCTCAAGGAACTGCAAGCTCAGCGGAACAAGAATGTAAACGTCCACAAGGTAGCAGATCGCGGATGCAAGACCCATAACAAAGGTGACCGCAAGTCCCATGCCTATCGCAGTGTCGACCTTGCTTGAGCAGCCGAGGAAGGGGCAGCAGCCCAAAAACTGCGAGAAGATGAAGTTGTTGATAAGAATTGCGGAGAGAGCTATTGTGAAAATGGAAGCATCAGTCGTCATTTCTTTTCAGCCTCCTTCTGTGCTTTCTTGTCGGCGGATTTTTTAAGTGCATACTGCATTACGGCAATAAGAGTGCCGAGAGTAAGGAAGCCGCCGAAGGGCATGGTGAGTACCATTGCACCCTGATAGTCTGCACCGAATATGGGGATGCCTGCTCCGGTACCGTCGAGGGTGAACTTGAAGCCGTTGGCGATGTCGATAAGACCGCCGCCGATGGTGCCGAAGCCGAGAAGCTCACGGACAAGGCACATGATGATAAGAACGATGGTGTAGCCGAGACCCTGGAATACGCCGTCGAAGAAGGATGCCGCGATGGTATTCTTCTGGCAGAAGGCTTCGGCTCTGCCGATGATGATGCAGTTGACGACGATCAGGGGAATAAAGACACCGAGTGCTTCACTCAGAGCCGGGATAAACGCCTGAAGGATGAGGTCAACTATGGTAACGAAGCCTGCGATAACGACAACGAATATCGCAAGTCTGATCTCGTTGGGGATGATCTTTCTGATAGCCGAAACGACGACGTTGCAGCAGGTCAGAATGATGAGAACGGACAGGCCCATGCCTACGCCGTTGAACAGGCTGGTAGTGATCGCCATGGTGGCACACATACCGATGAGCTGAACAAGAACGGGGTTATTGGTGATAAGGCCTTCCTTAAACTGCTTTTTAATGTTCATTTAAGTCTACCTCCTTAACCCAAGCTCTCGCAAGCTGCAATAGCTGCACCGACGGCACTGACGACTGCGTTGGAGGTTATCGTTGCACCGGTGATAGCTTCGATATCTCCGCCGTTTTTAACAAGACCGAGTCCTCCGTCCTGACCGACAAACTGAGCACGGAAGTTCTGACCCTTTTCACTGGGGCTGGATGCTACCGCACCGAGACCGGAAGTCTCACTGGATTCGGTGATGGAGATGCCGGTGCACTTGAGGTCCATGTCAACACCTACGATGATGGTGATGGAGCCCTGGCTGCCGGTGACTACGGTCTCGACAACATAGCCGAGCTGTTCGCCATTCTCGTCGACTGCGGCACAGACATTATGAATGCGGGTATCATCGCCGGCATAAAGGTTATCTTCGCCGTACTCTGCTGCCGAGAGAACTTCTGCATATGCCTTTGCGGTCTTTTCCGCTGCTATTTCCGCGATCCTGTCCTTGGTGATCTCATTGACAACACCGAGAACACCTGCGACTATTGCAGAGACGAGGAAAAGGATAAAGGCAAGCTTTAATATCTTCTTCATTATGCCTTTGCCTCCTTTGCTGCTTTCTTAGCTGCTTTGAGGTCTTCCTTGGTGACACCGAACTGACGGGCACGGGTTCCCTTGTCGATGGCCCATGCACAGAGGTTCATGATAAGGATAGCGTAGGATACACCTTCGGGATAGCCGCCGAAGTAGCGGATCAGAACGGTGAGAGCACCGCAGCCGAAGCCGTATACGAGCTGACCCTTGAGGGTCACGGGGCTGGTGGAGTAGTCGGTAGCCATGAAGAAGGCACCGAGGAGCAGGCCGCCGGTGAGGAGGTTCTGCAGCATCCAGTCAACGTCAAAGAAGCCACCGTGTCTGGGGAGGATGAGAGTGATAACTGCGACCGTTCCGATGAAGGAAACGGGGATGCGCCAGCTTATCACCTTACGGGCGATGAGGTAGAGTCCGCCGATGAGCAGTGCAGCAGCACTGACTTCACCGAGGCAGCCGGGCATGGTTCCGAGGAACATATTGCCGTAGCCGAAGTACTCGGGAAGTGCCTCTCCTGCCTTCATAAGGCTGAGGGGAGTTGCCATGGTGGTACCGTCAATGACTCCGCTGAGTGCAGAGGGAACTGCCCAAGTGGTCATGATGACGGGCCAAGATGCCATGAGGAAGGCTCTGCCTGCAAGTGCCGGGTTCAAGAAGTTCTTGCCGAGGCCGCCGAAGAGCTGCTTTACAACGATCATTGCAAAGGCTGCTGCGACTATCGGCATCCACCAAGGTGCAGAGGCGGGAATGACCATTGCGATCAGAACGCCGGTGACACAGGCGGAGAGGTCGCCTATCGTGTTGTCCTTCTTCATGAGCTTACGGTAGCCCCACTCGAAGAAGACGCAGGATGCGACGGAAACAACGATGAGCAGCAGGGCATTGAGTCCGAACTGCCATACGCCGACACCCATTGCGGGGATAAGTGCAATGATAACATCCAGCATTATGTTGGAGGTGCCGGTCTTTGCTCTTACCTGAGGCTGGTATGAAGCGTCAAAGGTAAATTCTTTCTCTTTCACTTGTTTTCAGCCTCCTTTGCTGCAGCTTCCGCTCTTGCCTTTTCCTCCGCTGCCTTTGCTGCGAAGAGAAGCTTTGCGGTCTTGAAGGAGTGGGTCAGAGGCAATCTGCCGGGGCAGTTGTATGCGCAGCTACCGCACTCGAAGCAATCAAGAATGTGGTACTTCTTCATGTTCTCGAAGTCACCCTTCTTGAAGTATGCGTACATATAAACGGGTTCAAGTCCCATCGGGCATACGGTGATGCACTTACCGCAGCGGATGCAGGTGGGATTCTTGACACTTCTGTCCTCCTCCTCGGTGAAGAACAGGATACCTGCGGTACCCTTGATGTTCACTGCATCGAGGTTGGTGGCTATAAGACCCATCATGGGTCCGCCGAGGACGATCTTCTTGGGGGTCTTTACAAAGCCGCCGCACTGCTCCGCTATGTACCTGAAGGTGGTACCTACACGGCACTGGAGGTTGAAGGGCTTTGCAACAGCGGAACCGCCGACGGTGAGGATACGCTCATAGCAGGGAACGCCTTCGTAGCAGGCCTTGTAGATCGCATATGCGGTCTGGGTGCTGATGACGTTGCAGCCTACACCGGCAGGCAGACCGCCGGGCTTGACCTCACGGTTGGTGATGACCTTGATCTGCATCTTCTCTGCACCCTGAGGATACTTGACCTCCTCGGGTACGATCTCAACGCCGTACTTTGCGGGATCCTTGGAATTGAGCAGCTCGATGGCATCCATCTTGTTCTTCTCAATGCCGTAGTACGCTTTGTCGAGACCACAGGCGACACGGGCAAGCTCGATACCGCGAAGAAGCTCTTCGGGGTGCAGCTTCATAGTCCAATGGTCGCCGTTGAGGTAGGGCTCACATTCCGCACCGTTTATGATCAGGGTATCGACCTTGCCGAGACCGCTCTTGATCTTAAACGCGGTGGGGAACATCGCACCGCCCATACCGACTATGCCTGCTTCACGCAGACGGGTTATGATCGCTTCGGGATCCTTCATCTGCTCCTCGGTCATGGGGGCGAGATCCTTACACGGAGTGTCCTGATAGTCGTTTTCAATAACGACTGCCGGGATCATATCGCCCAGAGGATGGGGTCTGGGCTCAATTGCAATGACCTTGCCGGAAACCGGAGAATGTACCGGAGCGGATACGGGAGCGGGATTCTCACCGATCTTCTGCCCCATGGTAACATAGTCGCCTACGGCGACCAGCGGCTGGCAGGGTGCACCGATGTGCTGAGCCATCGGGATAACGACCTGAGGCGGCGGAGTAACTACGACTACGGGCTCATTCGGAGCCTTCATATAGTCGGGATGAACGCCACCACGGAATTTAAAGGGCATTTACA
>CAYUQN010000069.1:0-6043 GCA_964446815.1 uncultured Oscillospiraceae bacterium
GCTCCTTAAAGTCTCTGGGATTGCGACCGAGAGTAAGACTCTGACCGGGCTGAACGAAACGGTGAAGGCTTATTGCAGCTTCACGACCTGCCGCAATTGCGTCGATTGCAAACTTGGGGCCGGTGTAAACGTCGCCGCCGACAAAGATATCGGGCTCCGCTGTCTGATAAGTGAGGGAATCCGCAACTGCGGTGCCCTTCTTGGTGGTCTCGAGCTTGCCGACATCGAGGCTGCCCCAGTCAACGACCTGACCGACTGCCGCAACAACGCTGTCGACCTCGATGGTCTCGAACTTGCCGGTGCCGACGGGCTTTCTGCGACCCTTTTCGTCCGCCTCACCGAGCTCCATTATCTCGACCTTGAGTGCGGATACCTTGCCGTTTGAGCCGATTATCTCAACGGGAGCGTTGAGGTAGCGGAACTTTACGCCTTCCTCGATTGCTTCCTTGACTTCCTCGGGGTCTGCGGGAAGCTCTGTTTCGCTTCTGCGGTAGATTATGTAGGTGTTTTCTGCACCGAGTCTCACAGCGGTACGGCATACGTCCATTGCGACATTGCCGCCGCCGATGACTGCACAGCTCTTGCCGAGGGAGGGCCTGTTGCCGAGATTGACCTCGCGAAGCAGGTCAACACCGCCCCAAACGCCGTCTGAGTCTTCACCTGCGACACCGAGCTTCTGCGACTTCCGAGCACCGATCGCAAGGTAGAAGCCCTTGTAGCCTTCATCACGAAGCTGCTGAACGGTGACATCCTTGCCGACCTCTACGCCGCACTTGAATTCAACACCCATTTCCTTGAGAATGTCGATCTCTGCATTGAGAACGTCCTTCTCGAGACGGAAGGAGGGAATACCGAGGGTGAGCATACCGCCGGGAACGGGATTGCGATCGAACACCGTTACGTTGGAATAACCCATTTCAGCAAGGAAGTAGGCACAGCTCATACCGGCAGGGCCCGCTCCGATAACGGCGATCTTTTCGGTAAAGGGCTCGGTGTTGCCCTTGTGATATTTCTTTTCGGGAACATAACGGCTCTCGGCATGGAGCTCCTTTTCCGCAATAAAACGCTTTATCTCGTCTATTGCAACGGCTCTGTCAACACCGCCTCTGGTGCAGGCATCCTCACACCTGCGATTGCAGATGCTACCGCAAACGGCAGGGAAGGGGTTATCCTGCTTAATGAGCTTGAGAGCATCGAGATATCTGCCCTCGGCTGCCATCTTGATATAGCCCTGAACGGCGATATGTGCAGGACAAGCCGTCTTACAGGGAGCGGTACCGGTCTCATGGCAGTTTTTCTGGTTGTCGTTTATGTAGTTTTTGCTCCACATATGCTCACCCCAGTGATGATCATCGGGGAGCGGCTGTATGGGATACTCCACCTCACCGGCTTTGGTGCAAAGCTTTTGACCGAGCTTTGCGGCACCGGCAGGGCAGACCTCAACGCATTTGCCGCAGGCAACGCACTTTTCCTTATCGACATGAGCACGGTATGCGGAAGCGGACATATTCGGAGTGTTAAAAAGCTGAGAGGTACGCAGTGCGACACAGGAGCCCAAAGCACAGTTGCAGATACCGAGTATCTTGTCCTCACCGTCTATGTTGGTTATCTGGTGAACATAGCCGTTTTCCTCACTGCGACGCAGCACCTCCAAGACCTCGTCTCTCGTTGCATAGTGACCTATACCGGTTTCGACAAGATATCTTGCAACGTCACCGACGCCGATACAAACATCGTCCTCCAGCTCACCGCAGCCGTCACCCATAACACGGTGCATTGCACGGCAGGAGCACTTGCTAAGTGCGTATTTGCCGTCGTACTTATCGAGCCAGTGCGAAAGATGCTCAAGACTGTTCGACTCACGATCGGCAGGGATGGCACGCTCAACGGGTATCGTGTGCATACCGATACCGGCACCACCGGGAGGCACCATGGGCGTTATCGCCTTGAGCGGCAAAAAGCCCATCTGATCGAAGAACTTGCCTATCTCGGGATGAGCCTCGAGCTGATCGGTGTGCATATTCATATACTCCGCACAACCGGGTATAAAGCGAGGGAGCACCCACTGCTTGTGATGATCCTCGTTCTCCCAGTTAAACTCAAGCAGTCCGACCATGCTCATCTTGTCGAACATATCCTTAACGTAAGCGGGATCCTTCTTCATTTTCTTGCCGATCTCCTCGGGTGTCGTGGGAACACGGACATCCATATTAAGAGCGACCTCGGCCATTTCGTCTGTAACCACGGCAGCAAGACCGTAGTATTCGGGTGAGCTCTCGTCAAGCTTCTCAAGACCGAGCTTGATCGTAGCACGGTCGGTAAGCTTCTTACCGAGCTTCAAAATCAATTCTCTTGCCATGTTAAAACACCTCTCGTAGTATTGACAAATCGCAGATTGTGTAATACAATTGGTCTGTCCAATATGTTAACAATTAAACATTGTGGCGATAAAAAGTCAATATGTACGATAATCCTTTATAAAAATTTCGGCATATTATGCTTTTGGGTGTCGCCTGAAATGTGGATTTTGCACATAGAATCGCGACAGTGGTTTTGGTCGCACCAATTCGGCGGAGGCACAATTGTGGATAGCTTTGAAAAATTGACGGCTCCGTCCTTAAAGGAGCTCTTTGTAAACAAAATAGCAGGACTGATTTTATCCGGAAAGCTCAAAATAGGTGAGCGTTTCCCTGCGGAGCGGACACTTGCGGAGCAGATGGGAGTCGGCAAAACGGTAGTCCATGCAGGACTTCAGGAGCTGTCACGCATGGGACTTGTGACGATAAAGCCCCAAAGCGGAGTGTATGTTGCCGACTTTATGAGAGACGGCAATCTTGAGACCTTCAATGCGATAGTAAGGTTTAATGGGGACAATTTGAGTCTTGAGACTATTGCAGGGCTTTTTGACCTACGCCATGCTGTCGAGGGCTATGCCATGCTGCGACTTGCACAGAAGCATACAAGGGAGGATATCTCAAATCTCAGGGACTGCATTGCGATGCTCGGCGACTATGCTGCTTCGGCGGATTTCGGATATGCGACCTTTGCACGGAAGCTCTATGATTTTCCAAAGCTCATATGTCGCTTAGGCGGCTGCAATATGCTGGCACTTGTGTTCAACTCCGTTGAGGAGGGAGCGGTCAGCCTCACGGAACGCTATGTCATATCCATCGGCACGGCTTCCGCGATAAACGAGCTTGTCGGCTTTGCCGATCTCATCGAATCGGGAGACGGGGAGGCAGCGGTCAAAAAGCTCAGAGATTGCATGAATTCACAGCTTGAGAGATACGAAAGAGGGAATAAGGCATAGCGGACAGACTATATTTTAAATATAACGAATAATAAAAAGTAAAAGGAGCGTTGGCAATGTTTTCAAAGCAAGATAAAAATCGCAATGAATGTATGCTCAGAGGCCCCTTACGCAAGCAGGGATACGATTGGTGGTGGCATTCACTGACGGCACATCACGCCGAAACAGGTGAGGAAAAGCCGTTTTTCATTGAGTATTTCCTGTGCAATCCGGCACTGGCGGAGGATGAGCCAACCCTCGGACAGTTACCCGAAAATAAGGAAGCAGGCAAAAAGCCCTCATATCTCATGGTAAACGTCGGTACATGGGGGAAGAACAAAAAGCAGCTTCACCGCTTTTTCGCATGGAAGGACATTGATGTTCACTTCAATGCACCCTATTCCGTGACGGCAGATGACTGCTGCGCCTGTGAGACTCAGCTAAAAGGCAGTGTGAACATAAGCCCCGAGGATGCCGAGGCTCACCCCGAATGGATGTGCGATGCAGGCTCGATGAGCTGGGATCTCACCGTTGACAAAAAGATAAGCTACAACGTCGGTTACGGAGCAAGCAAGCTGTTTCGCAGGATATATGCCTTTGAAATGTACTGGCACGCCGAGGGCATAAAGACCTATTACGACGGCGAGATCATGCTTGACGGCGAAAAGTACATAGTAAAGCCCGAAACCTGCTGCGGCTATGCGGATAAGAACTGGGGCAGAAACTTCACAACGCCGTGGGTGTGGCTGTCCTCTTGGAATCTCAAGAGCCGCATAAGCGGTAAGGTGCTTGAAAACAGCGTATTTGAGATAGGCGGCGGCAGACCCAAGGTCTACTTCGTGCCCTTAAACCGTAAGCTCCTCGGCGGCTTCTATTACGAAGGCAAGTGCTACGAATTCAACTTCTCGAAATTTTGGACACTGTCCAGAACGAAATTCGAAGCGGAGGAAACGGAGGATGAGATCCTCTGGTACGTCCGTCAGGAGACGGCTACGGCGATCATGGAATCTCATATTCGCTGCTTCAAAAAGGATATGCTGCTCATAAACTACGAAGCCCCCGACGGCACCAAGCGTCATCAGCGGCTTTGGAACGGCGGCAACGGCACCGGCAGGATAAAGCTGTATAAAAAGAGACCGTTTAAAGAGCCGGAGCTCATAGACGATATGGATGCAACGAATATCGGCTGCGAATACGGTGAATACGATACCACCGAACCATATACGAAAAGCAAATAAATACATATAAATTGAAAAGAGGAGAGTAATAATGGCAAAGTTAAGACCCAAAATAGTCAAGCTGGCTAAGATAATCGGAGGTCCCTCCGGACTCTTGGTCAAGATCGACGAGAATGCACCCGAATACTATTGCATGGAACGCATGGTATCCGACGATGAAGCGGACATCGCCATTGCGGCAGGACTCCGCAAGGAACGCACGGCAGGCTATCTTGCAAAGAAGGTCGGCAAGAGCGTTGAGGAGATACAGCAGTCTCTCGACAATCTTGTGTACTACGGCATATTCCGCCGTACCTTCAATAAGGAAGTCGGTGAGGATGTCTACTTCATGCAGATATTCGCACCCGGCATCCTTGAGATGATGGTCAACAAAAAAGAACTCATGGAGAAGTACCCCGAAGTCGGCAGAGCATTTGAGGAATATACGAGACTGCGTATGCAGATGCTCGGACCCGTGCTTCCCGACGGCTACGGACTTATGAGAGTTATCCCCGTTGAGGATGCAATAAAGGATATCCCCGGAGTCACCGAGGATGAGCTCCTTTCAAGCTACCTCAAGAAGTACGACAAATTCTCCGTTGCAAACTGCTCCTGTCGTGCCTCCCGCACAAGCATCGGTGACGGCTGCGGCCACCTTGACGAGGATATGTGCGTCAACATGGGTAAGGGTGCGGAGCACTATATCCGTTCCGGTCGTGCCCGTGAGATAACCCGTGAGGAAGCATGGCAGATCATCAAACGTGCAGAGGAAAACGGACTTATGCACAATGCGGTCAACATCGAGGAAGTCGGTGAAAGTGCCGCCATCTGCAACTGCTGTGCCTGTGCCTGCTTCGGACTCAGAGCCGGTCTCATGTTCGGTGCGAGAGACGCTATCCGCTCCAACTACGTTGCAGAGATCGACGAGGCAAAATGTGTTGCCTGTGCTCAGTGCGTCGAGACCTGTCCCGGCAATGCACTTCGCCTGGGTCAGAAGCTTTGCTCCAAGGACGATCTTACACCTCAGGGCTATGCCAAGCTTACCAATACCGTATTTGTCAAGAAAACCTTTAACCCCGATTACAGAGAGAACTTCAAGGATACCGTCGATACCGGTACCGCACCTTGTAAGACAGCCTGTCCTGCACACGTCCCCGTACAGGGCTATCTGAAGCTGGCTGCACAGGGCAGATATACCGAAGCACTTGAGCTCATAAAGAAGGAGAATCCTTTCCCTGCGGTTTGCGGACGTATCTGCAATAAGCGTTGTGAGGCAGAGTGTACCCGTGCCAGCGTCGATGAGGCTGTTGCGATCGACGAGGTAAAGCGTTTCATAGCAGACCACGATATGCACGAGGATACTCGCTTTGTTCCCAAGATGGTGAACCAGATCGGCAGACCCTATACCGAGAAGATCGCCGTTATCGGAGCGGGCCCTGCCGGTATGAGCTGTGCATATTACCTTGCAAACAAGGGCTACCCCGTAACGGTGTTCGATCGCAATCCCGTTCCCGGCGGTATGCTCACCCTCGGTATT
>CAYUQN010000070.1:0-5838 GCA_964446815.1 uncultured Oscillospiraceae bacterium
CGAGGCCGAGGCCGGTGATGCCGCGGACTTCCTTGATGACCTTGATCTTCTCTGCACCGAAAGAAGTCATGACAACGTCAAACTCGGTCTTCTCTTCAACTGCTGCTGCGGCTGCTGCGGGTGCTGCGGCTGCTGCTACTGCGGAAACGCCGAAAGTATCGCATATTGCGTCAACGAGCTCCTTGAGCTCAAGAACGGAGAGAGCCTTGATCTCTTCTACCATTGCGGTGATTTTTTCACTCATTTGAATTATCCTCCAATTAATATTATGTTGCCGCTATTATTCTGCGGCTTCTGCGGGGGCACCGCCACCCATCTTCTCGACGACTTCTCCGAGGCATACTGCCAGACCGCCGATAATGGCGTTGAGGGAGCCTGCCAGCTTCGAGTACAGATCGTCCTTGGAAGTAAGGGTGGACAGCTCTGCTATCTCCTGCTCATTCAGAACCTTGCCCTCCATGAAAGCTGCCTTGACATTGAATCTGTCGTTGAGCTTCTTGGAGTACTCACTGATGATGCGGAAGGGAGCAATGGGATCCTCGATACCGGTCGCCAGAGAGGTGCTTCCGTTAAGGACGGAGTCGAGCTCGTTCATACCGAGCTTGTCAATGGCGATTCTGGTGAGGGTGTTTTTGACGACGCTGTAATTAACACCTGATTTACGCATCTCGGTACGAAGTGCGGTGTCTTCGGAAACGGTAATACCCTGATAATCGACGAAGATACCGGAGCTTGCACCCTGGATACGCTCAACAAGAGATTCAACGATCGCCTGCTTTTCGCTGAGAACCTTTGCGTTAGGCATGTGTGTTTTTCACCTCCACACGATTTATCTGTGCCCGCAGAAAAGAAAAATCCCCGTATACATAGACACGGAGACGTAAAGCAATCAATATCTGATGCTATCCTCGGCAGGATTTACACGAAACCGCGACCTGCTGTCTCCGGAGCACTCGGATAAGATATCATATTTGCCCATACTTGTCAAGGCTTTTTGATCAAGTTTTTTGCTTGAAAATGCAGAAAAGACAGGACGCAAAAACGGCAAAGAACATGACTCCGTCCTACAAGCTGCGGTGCATTTTTATAGCTGCGATGCAACGACGAGCCTTGGTGAGGTAAAATGCATAGTGCAAGGACATGGTTCACAGGCTGTGCATAGAGCTGCCTATCGGCTTGTGGCTATTATGGGCTGGAGCTGCTCACCGGAGAGGGCGGCGGTCAGGGTGGCATCGATAAGCGAAAAATCGGAGGCGAGGGAATTGGGCTTTGCCATCGGGGAATCCTGACGGAAGGGCACAAAGTAATAATTCTTGCGATTGAGCAGTGCCGCAATGTTTTGCATTGAACCGGAGAGCCCGTCATTCGTCGAAAACGCTATGACGACAGGGCGGTTGTTCCTAAGGTGTGCCTTTGCCGCCATGGTCACGGATGAATCGCTTATACCGTTTGCAAGCTTCGCCATGGTGTTTCCGGTGCAGGGTGCTATGATGAGTGCGTCCATGGGCTTTGCAGGGCCCAAGGGCTCTGCCGATGCTATGTCGCACACCGGTGCGGTGCCGCAGATCGCAGTCAGCCGACCTATATTCTCGGCTGCCGTGCCGAAGCGTGAATCGGTCGAGGCCGCAGTATCGCTCACTATCGGCACAAGCTCGTATTTTTCCGACAGTCTTTCCAACATCGGAAACAGCTTTGCGTATGTGCAGTAGGAGCCGCAAAGGGCTATTCCTATACGAAGTTTACTCATGATAATGCTCCTTCACAATCATTTTCACCGCTGCGGCGATAAGCTCCGCCGCCGTCTCGGGAGCGTATTTTGCCGGAAGCCCCGGTGCATTTATGAGCTTGCAATGCGAAACATACGAGGGCTCAAAGCCGCTTGCGGATGCAAGCTCAAGCAGCGGCGTGCCGCCCTTGAAGTTCCGCTGCATATCCTCCGACAGCACGGTGGCAGGTGCGGTATTGACCGCCATGTCGAGCATCGACGCTTCGCCGTTTGGCGAAAAAGTCCGCACTCCCATTGCCTCGGCAAGTGCCGCGGTTTCGGCGTTTCCCGTGAGCAGCCACGGTATCGCACCGAGACCCCTTAGCTTGCTTATAAGCAGCTTGCCGATCCTGCCTCCGCCGATCACAAGAACATTTTTGCCGGATATGCACCTTTGCGTGGCACTCATAAGTATAGCGATCGCCGCCTCCGCGGTTATCGCAGCATTGCCCACCGTCAGTCGTGGGTCGCTCATATAATCGTAAAGCCTTATGCCGGTGTCCCTTGCCTGCTTAAACGCCGCCTCACTCGGCATACCGCCGACCGCAAAGGCTCCCTTGGGAAGCCTCGAAAAAAGCTCCGACAGCCTGAGCCTCTCCCCGGAAAGCGGAGCGTTTAAGACACCGCCTCTTTCGATGGGAAGCGGCAAAACGTAAACATCGCCGTCGCAATGAGATTCCATGGGCAGGGCGGCATTTTCGACAGCACAGCAAGCGACATCGTCGCCGTCGCATTTAAGCAGACGACAAAGCCGGAGCGATCTTTCGTCACCGCCGATGATCACATACTTCAAATTATCACCTCTGATCATCATAGTATTCGATTCCTATTTACACGGTGACGGTTTGTGTGTTAAAATAATACGATTACTGTACAAAAATATATTTTCAGGAGGTATTGGCATGAGCAGAGCCGACGAGCTATTTATAGCAAATTGCAAGGACATACTCGAAAACGGCGTTTGGGATACAGACCTTTCGGTTCGTCCCCGTTGGGAGGACGGTACACCGGCACACACGGTCAAAAAATTCTGCATCGTAAATCGCTACGATCTCTCGGAGGAATTCCCCATTTTGACGATCCGTCGCACCTTCTGGAAAAGTGCGATAGATGAGCTTCTTTGGATATGGCAGGCAAAGAGCAACAATGTTAAGGAGCTGCGTACCCGTGTTTGGGATGCCTGGGCGGACGAAAACGGAAGCATAGGCAAGGCATACGGCTATCAGCTCGGTGTCAAGCACCACTACAAGGAAGGCGATATGGATCAGGTCGACAAGGTCATTTGGGATCTCAAAAACAATCCTGCGTCCCGCCGCATCATCACCAGCATATACAATCATGCCGATCTCAGCGAGATGGCACTCTATCCCTGCGCTTATTCCATGACCTTCAACGTCACCGGAAACAAGCTCAATGCGATACTCAATCAGAGATCGCAGGATATGCTTGCGGCTAACAATTGGAATGTGGTGCAGTATTCGATACTAACCCACATGATGGCACAGGTCACGGGCTTTGAGCCGGGTGAGTTCGTCCATGTCATAGCCGATGCACATATCTACGATCGCCATGTTCCGCTCATCGAGGAGATAATAAAGAACGAGCCCAAGGCCGCTCCCAAGCTTGTGATCGATCCCACCGTCGACGATTTCTACAAGTTCACGAGGGACAGCTTCAAGGTCGAGGGCTATGAGTACTCCGATTTTAACGCCAAGATACCCGTTGCACTGTGAGGATGTAAAATGGATGCGATAGTTGCGGTCTATGCCGATTGGGGCATAGGCAAAAACGGCACTCAGCCGCTTGTCATAAAAGCAGACAGGGCACATTTTGTTGAGCTCACAAGGGGCAAGACGGTGCTTGTGGGAAGAAAGACCTTGGGCGATTTCCCCAACGGCAAACCGCTCCGCAATCGCCGCAACATCGTTGTAACGAGGCAGGATATAGAGCCGGACGGTGCCGAGATCGTCCACGGTGTCGACGATGCACTGAGGCTTCTCGGTGATACGCCGTGCACCGTCCTCGGTGGGGCAAGCGTATTCCGTGAGTTTTTCCCGTTTATCGACAGGGTTTATGTCACGAGGATAGAGAAAACGCCGACCTCCGATGTCTGGTTTCCCAATCTCGATGAGGATGACGATTGGGAGCTGTGCGATGCCGGTGAGGAGCTTTACGAGGACGGGATCCCATACCGCTTTATGCGATACGAAAGGAAGAATAAGCGATGAAAAAACTGACCTTATCCCTGCTGCTGTTGCTTGCGATATTCACAGGCTGCAACAGTGAGCCCAAGGATACGGTACCCGATGCCGCCGATCAAAATACTGTCGTTATTGCCTCCGGTGAATGCTTCAACGTTGAGGAGATCAAAAAGGGCGGTATCGTCAAATATCGCTACACCGTGTATACTCTTGACGGCGATGAGCTCGAAAGGGCGTTTTGTGCCGAAAAGCCTAAGGTCGCTCAGGTCACGAAAACGCTTCTCGGTGTCCGCTTCAGTGACGGCGGTCATAATTGGACAAGGTTCTTCGATGTTGAAAACGGCGTGGTATCGGAGTCGTTTATGAATTCGTTTTGGAGCGACGGTACCCTTGTCGCCTATGCGGATTACAATAACGGTCGCCGTATGGTCGTGTGTGATATTTTCGATTACGCAGGCTTCAGAAGTGAGACCGAGATCGAAAGCCCGACTTGGAATATATACGTCATAGCGACCCAGCTTTCCGAGGATGGGAAGCAGCTTATCGTTGAGTATGTTGACGGCGACGGTACAAATCCCGATGCGGAGATCAAGACCGTCACCCTCCCCCTTACCGATGAACCCCTCCTCCCCGACGACGGCGAGGAGAAATAAAACGCTGTTCGAGGGTAGTGCGATTTAAGGATATGCCGGTGGCATATTTCCGGCAATCGACCGCAGGAGCTTTGCTTATGGCTGAAGTTTGCAGAGGGAGACATGAACCGGCTCTTTGCCGCACACTTCTGTTTGACATTTGACCAACCGTCAAAACTCATACTTGCAAAAAAGGAACGCAAAAGCGTTCCTTTTTGTTTTATATCGCTGTTTTATTATCAGTATGCTACGCCCCAGTAGATCATGTGCTTTGCCTTTTTGCCGCAGATGGGGCAAACCTCGTCGAGCTCCTCCTGATCAAAGGGGATGCAACGGCTGCTCATGCCTGCGTCCTCTTTCATCTTGAGCTCACAGTCAAGATCACCGCACCACATGGTCTTTATGAAGCCGCCCTTTTCCTCCTGAAGCTTCTTTGCCTCCTCAAGAGAATGTGCCTCGAAAATGTGGCTGTCGAGATTCGCCTTTGCCTTGTCGAAAAGTCCCTGCTGAACATCGGAAAGCAAGCCGTCGATCTTGTCGCAAAGCTCATCGATCGCAACGGTGATCTTCTCACCGCTGTCACGGCGAACGGCAACGCAAACGCCGTTTTCAATATCACGGGGTCCGAGCTCGATACGGAGAGGAACGCCCTTCATCTCGTACTGGGCACACTTCCAGCCGAGGCTGTTATCGCTGAGATCGATCTTGCAGCGGATGCCCTTGGCACACAGTGCGTCATAAAGCTCTGTAGCCTTCTCGGTAACACCGGGCTTATGCTGGGCAACGGGAACTACGATGACCTGCACCGGAGCGATCCTCGGGGGCAGAACAAGACCGCTGTTGTCGCCGTGGGTCATGATGATGCCGCCGATTATACGGGTGGACATACCCCAAGAGGTCTGATGCGGATGCTTGAGCTTGTTGTCCTTATCGGTAAAGGTGATGTCAAACTGCTCGGCAAAGCCTGTGCCGAAGTAGTGGCTGGTGCCGGATTGCAGGGCCTTGTGGTCGTGCATCATGCACTCGATGGTGTAGGTGTTGACCGCACCGGCAAACTTCTCCTTATCGGTCTTGTTGCCGCGGATGACGGGCATTGCAAGGTAGTTTTCGCAAAGATCGGCGTAGACCTCAAGCTGCTGCAAGGTCTCCTTTCTGGCCTCCTCCTCGGTGGCGTGGAGGGTGTGTCCCTCCTGCCAAAGGAACTCTCTGCCTCTCAGGAAGGGACGTGTGGTCTTTTCCC
>CAYUQN010000071.1:0-5810 GCA_964446815.1 uncultured Oscillospiraceae bacterium
ACCGTGGTGCAGTTGGGATTTGAGATAACGCCCTTGTGGAGCTTTATGTCCTCGGCATTTATCTCGGGGACTATGAGCGGAACCTCGGGACAAAGACGGAAGGCACTGGAATTATCGATGAACACGGCACCGGATGCCTTGATATCGTCGATGAATCTTTCCGCAATATCATTTTCGGCGGCACCGAGGATGATATCGAGACCCTTGAAGTTTTCCGCCTTTGCCTCGCATATCACTATCTGCTCACCCTTAAACTCAACGCACTTGCCGGCGGAGGATGCACTTGCAAGCGGTCTGAGCTCCGATATGGGGAAGTCACGTTCCGTAAGTATTTTCATCATTTCTCTGCCTACCGCGCCGGTGGCACCGAGTATACCTATTTTATAAGCTTTCATTTTCATAACCTCACTTTACAAAGCTGTGATACAGGACCTTGACAGTTTTTTCGAAGTCGTCGTTATTCACACCGACTATTATATTCAGCTCATCGGGTCCCTGAGAAATCATTCTGATATTTATTCCGTTTTGACCGAGTGCCGCAAAGAGCTTACCGGAGGAGCCGGGCTTTGCCGCCATTCTTCTGCCTACCGCCGCAACGACGGAGATACCGTCGGTTATCTGTACATTGTCGGGGGAAAGGCACTTTTGGATCTCACCTACAAGGACATAGAGGCAGGAAGCAACGCTTTCCGCCGATACGACAAGGGACACGGTATCGATACCGGAGGGCGTGTACTCAACACAGATATTGTGACGCTCGAAGATCTCAAGTATCTTACGCAGCGATCCGATCTCGGAGCTAAGCCCTGCCTTCGACACCGTTATGATGGTGAAATTTCTGCGACCGGCGATACCGGTTATAATGCGAGAGTCCTTCTCCTCATCCTCGAATCGCTCCATTATGACCGTACCGGGGTGGGAGGGATCGTTGGTGTTGCGGATGTTGAGCGGAATATGCTTTTCCCTGACGGGGAATACCGCACCCTCATGGAGCACCTGAGCTCCCATATAGCTGAGCTCACGGAGCTCGTTGTAGGTTATATGCGATATGGTGTCGGGGTCGTCGATTATACGGGGGTCTGCCATGAGTATGCCCGAAACATCGGTCCAGTTTTCGTAGACCTCGGCATCAAGTGCGGCAGCAGCCAAAGCACCGCTGACATCGCTTCCGCCACGACTGAGCACCTTTATGCTGCCGTCGGGCATACAGCCGTAGAAGCCGGGGATCACGACTCTGCGTCCTGCCGCTCTTTCACGGAGGGCGGCGTATGAACGTTCCTTGTCGATACTGCCGTCGAAGGAGAAGTACAGCCAATCGGCGGCATCGAGGAAATCGTAGCCGAGGTAATCGGCAAGGAGCAGAGCGGAGAAGTATTCGCCTCTGGATACGAGCTTGTCACGGCTCATACCGGCCTCCAGCTCCTTTCTCAAGGAGCTGAGCTCCGAATCGATATCGACCGACAGGGACAGCTCACTGCATATCTCACGGTATCGCTCCGCTATCATGCCAAACACACTGTCACAATCGACACCGTATTTTATATGTGCATGGCACAGATACAAAAGATCGGTCAGCTTGTGATCGCCGGAAAAGCGTTTGCCTGCCGCGGACACGACCACCACACTACGCTCGGAATCGGACAAAATGATGTCACGCACCTTCTTGTACTGGCCGGCATCCGCCATCGACGATCCGCCGAATTTTGAAACCTTCATGCTTTACACAAGACCCGCTATGAACACCGAGGGGTCCGACTCCTTTGCTTTGTTTGCCCAAGCGTGCATCGCCGCAACGGACACCGCCTTCGTCACGATACCGTCGCCGCAGTCGGAGTCCTTGATCGAGGAAAGCCATGTATCATCAAGGGAGCAGCGTACATAGTAGGGATGAACATCGGCGGAGTTGTCCGAGCTTGCATCGCACATTTTGTCGGTGTAGAAGCCGCCCACACCGGACAGTATATCGGCACAGTCCTGCACCGCATTGTAGGCGGTGGGCTCTCTGCCTGCACCCTGACCGTAGAAGCTCTCCTTACCGGTGAGTGCCGTCTCAAAGGATATGACATTGCGGTTAGTGCTCACCGCAGCCTCAAGCTCACCGCTTCTTACAAAGCAGGGCTCAACATACGCGGCAATGGAATCGCCTATCTTCTTGCCGAAGGCAAGCATCTTGCAGATGCGTCCCATGCCCTCCGCCGCAGCGATATCGCAGGAGGAAACGCTGCGTATACCGAACACCGGAACATCGGCTTCACTGAGGCAAACGTCAAAGGCGATGTTTGCGGATATCACGCATTTACGCTGAATGTCCAATCCGTCGATATCGGCGGAGGGATCGGCCTCTGCGTAGCCGAGCCTTTGAGCCTCTTTGAGCACCTCGGCAAAGTCGGCACCGTTCGTGTGCATGGCATCGAGTATGAAGTTCGTGGTTCCGTTCATGATACCGCAAAGGGAATCAACGGGGCAAAGCTTCTTCACACGCTCAAGATTCACGAGCCACGGAATACCGCCGCCGACTGCCGGAGTGCAGCGGAAGGCAACGCCGTTTTTCGCAGCAAGAGAGACGAGCTCCTTGTAGTAATGTGCGACAAGGTGCTTGTTTGCGGTAACGAAGTTTTTGCCTGCGTTCATCACCGCACAGGCATATTCATACGCCGGTGACAATCCGCCCATCGCCTCGACAACGGTGTCGATCTCCTTATCATTTATAATAATGTTGATGTCGCTCACGGCACGAGAGCCGAGCTCGGGCTTTGCCCTGCGAACAAGGACATACTTCAGCTCCATATCACTGCGACCGTCGACAATGGAAACAACACCGCCGCCGACAACACCGCAGCCCAATAGTGCGATCTTCATATTTTTATCCGCCTTTCCCCAATTGTCCGCCGACAGCGAACAATTGTTTTTGATATGAACACAATATAGCACTTCACAAAGCTCATTGCAAGTCTTTTTCCGCTCCCCATGTGTAGAAATGCGGCGAAAATCGGCAATAAAAATTGTACAACTTGACAGAGCGAAACGCAAACGGCGGTCTGAAGATATAGAAAAAACCACCCTCCCGTCATGGGAGGGTGGGGATGTCAGGGGTGTTTTGATTTCTTTTTTGGGATGGGGGTGATGGGCTCGATGATATCGATGACGCTTTTGCAAAGCTGAGGATCCTCGATGTCGAGGACATAATACTCCTTGGCGTTTGCATACGGATATCCGATAGCGGCACCGCTCATGAGCTCCTCGATCTCCGGACGCTTCTTCACGAACACGGTATCGTCGCACAGGAGCAGTATCGGCTTATCGTTTAGATACACCATATACTCACCGAACATTTTGCGGAAGCGTAGACCCGAATAGTCGTGGAGCTGATCGAGAACGAAATCGAGATACTCCTTAGATGTAGCCATTATGCCATGAGCTGCTCCATCTCGTCGATGAGCTCACCGAACAGAGACAGTGCTTCGTTTACGGGAGCGGGGGTGCTCATGTCGACTCCTGCGATCTTCAGCAGGGAGATGGGATCGGTGCTGCTGCCGCCGGAGAGGAAACGCTTATAATCGGCAACTGCGGGCTCACCCTCCTTGAGGATGCGGTTTGCTATCGCCACTGCTGCGGAGAAGCCGGTTGCATACTGGAACACATAGTAATTGTAGAAGAAGTGCGGTATTCTTGCCCACTCGAGAGCGACACCGTCATCACTGATCATATCGGGTCCGAAGTAGAGCTTGTTGAGCTCAAGATACTTTGCACTCAAAGCATCGGCGGTGAGGCTTTCGCCGGCCTCTGCCATCTTGCCCATGTAAAGCTCGAACTCGGCAAACATCGTCTGGCGGTAGACGGTGCCCTTGAACTGATCGAGGAAGTGATTTATAAGGTAGGCGCGTTCCTTCTTGTCCTCGGTCTTGGAGAGCAGGTGACGCATGAGCAGGATCTCATTGCAGGTGGATGCGACCTCTGCGACGAAGATAACGTAGTCGGAGGTGTTTATCGGCTGATTACGGGTGCTCAGATAGCTGTGCAGAGCGTGACCCATCTCATGTGCGAGGGTGAACTGGCAATCGAGATTGTCCTTGTGGTTCAGGAGAACATAGGGGTGGGGACGTGCCGCACCGGAGGAATACGCACCGCCTCTTTTGCCGACGTTCTCGTAAACGTCGATCCAGCGATTTTCAAAGCCCTCCTTGAGCATTGCGACATAGTCGTCACCGAGGACATGAAGTGCCTCCAAAACGGTCTCCTTGGCTTGCTCATAGCTTATCTCCGATGCGGCATCTGCGACGATCGGAGTGTAGACATCGGACATATGCAGCTCGGAAACGCCGAGGAGCTTCTTACGCAATGCGACATAGCGGTACATCTTGTCCATATTGGCGTGAACGGCATCGATGAGATTGAGATACACGGCAACGGGGACTTCGGTCTCATCGAGGGATGCCTCGAGGGTGGAACCGTATTTTCTGGCGTTTGCAAAGAAGCAAAGCTGCTTGAACTGGGAATCGAGGGTCGAGGCAATGGTGTTTTTATACTCACCGAGGCGACCGTAATAGGTATCGAAAACCTTTTTGCGGAAGGCAGAGTCCGAGCTTTCAAGCAGGGGAACGAAGCTTCCGTTCGTGAGCTGATGAGAAACACCGTCACCGTCCACAACGTCGGGGAACTTGAGCTCTGCGTTGCGGAAGATACTGCCTATCTGCTCCGGTGCGTTTGCCATCTCACCTGCTGCGGCAAGGAGAGTTTCACACTCGGGAGAGAGGATGTGGGCCTTTTTGCGACGCATCTGATAGATGCTGCGGCGGTAGGTCTCAAGCTCCGGACGATCGGCGTAGAACTTCTCGAGGGTCTCATCGGATATCGCCATGATCTCGGGAGTGGCAAAGGCGTTGGCGCTGCTCACGCCGACATAAACGCTCATGGCCTTGCTGCGCATATCCTGATAGAAGCTGTTGCCTGTGTCCTCGTCACTGTGGCAGCTTGCGTAGCCGAAAAGCTTACCGAGGCGAATGGACATCTCATCGGTGAGCTTAAAGTAGGCAAGGAGAGTTTCGGCACTCTCGGAGAGCCTGCCCTTGTATTTCAGTATACTTTCGGGAGCGGATCTGAGATCTTCATATTCGGAAAACCAAAGCTCATCGCTTTCGAAAATGTCTTTGAGGTTCCAGGTGTACTGTTCTTCGACTTCGCTGCGTTTGACAATGGGTCTTGACATGGGGGATCCTCCTTATATTAAACTTTGTATGCCACTGCATCGGTGAGCTCAAGATCGAGACCCGATGAGACGGTGTAGCTGTTGAGCTTTCTGCAAATGCTTTCGGACTTCATGTTGAGGAACTTGACCGTGAGAGCGTCCTTACGGGACTGGCTCATAGCGGAAACAAGGGTCTTTATGAGCTTCTTTGCAAGCTCGGGATTTGCACCGACGGCCTTGCGAACGATGATGTTGGTACTGTCATCCTCCTGAAGTATCTTCAATATGTCCGGCAGGAAGCGGTCGATGGTCTTGTCGTAATCGATCTCGCTTACCTTAAACGTCATTTCGATCATAAATAAACCTCCGTAGAAAAATACAAAGTAAATTATATAGCGCGGCAAACGAATTTTCAAGCGATATATTGCGGCATATGCAGAGCATGGATAGGGATATGACAAAGCTTTAAGGAAAATTCACAATTTTGAAATAAGAAAATAAAAAAATGAGGCAAAAATATTGACAATCGGCTCCGAAACTGTTATTATCTTAAAGCTGAACACAGGGAGAGCCCATGCGGGCGTAGTTCAATGGTAGAACACCAGCCTTCCAAGCTGGATACGTG
>CAYUQN010000072.1:0-5759 GCA_964446815.1 uncultured Oscillospiraceae bacterium
GCTTGGTTTTATGAACGGTTTTAAACAAATTTACGGTCGATTTGCTCCCAGTCCGAGTGGGGTCCTGCACCTCGGTAATATATCGTCCTGCCTGCTTGCATGGCTCGACGCTCGAAGCTGCGGCGGCAAAATAATATACCGCCTTGAGGATCTTGATCCGTCAAGAAGTAAAACGGAATATGCCAAAGCGATAGAAAGCGATCTCATGCTTTTGGGGCTTGATTGGGATGAGTATGCCGAGGCTCAAAGCATTAGACACGAAAAATACGCCGTGGCTTTTGAAATTCTGAACGGAAAGGGTCTCGTCTATCCCTGCTATTGCTCGAGAAATCAGAGGCTTGCCGCATCTGCACCGTATGTAGGCGATCCCACCGACAGGCATAGCTGCAATTGTAAAAAGCTTACCGCAGATGAACGGAGGTCACTTGAAGCCTTGGGAAAACGACCTGCATGGAAGGTTAAAGTCCCTGATATCGAAATCGTATTTAACGACGGTCATTACGGTGTTCAGCGTCAATCCTTAGCCGAGGATGGAGATTTTATAATCCGTCGCTCGGATGGAGTATATGCTTATCAGCTTGCTGTCTCCTTTGACGATATGGACATGGGAATAAACCGTGTTGTAAGAGGTCGGGATCTTCTTTCTTCAACTGCACGTCAAATATGGCTCATCTCTCAGCTCGGCGGAACCGCTCCTGAATACTGCCATGCTCCGCTGATAAGTCTCGGTGATCGTAAGATGTCAAAGCGTTTCGGTGATTTGAGCATGGATGTTCTCCGAGAAAAACATCACCCGGAGGAGATCATAGGAGCGGTGGCGTACCTTCTTGGGCTTGCTGCTAATGATAAGCCGATCTCACCGACTGAACTTATAAATGATTTTTCTTGGGACAAAGTTCCCATAAACGATATTCAGTTTAGCAAAAAATGACCCTGATGGGTCATTTTTTGCTTTTCAATATCTTTGCGATATCAGCGACACTTGGGAGAACATAGTCGGGTTTACGTTCTGCTGCTTTGATATCGTCCTCGGTACACTCGCCTGACATTACGCACACCGATACCGCTCCTGCATTTTGAGCAACGGCAATATCGGTATACAGTCTATCACCTACGCAGCAGATATTCTCATTGGGAATACCGGTTTGGTGCGATATTATGTCAACCATACTGCGGTTGGGCTTACCGATGAACTTGGGCTCGACACCTGAAGAAGCTGTTAGCAGAGCACAAATACTGCCGCAATCCGGCAGCACCTCGCCTGCCGGCATGGGACATACCCAGTCGGGGTTTGCGGCAACAAATGCAGCACCGTGGCGAAGATAATGTACCGCCTTGTCGAGCTTTTCGTAGGTCAGCGTGGTATCGAAGCCGACACATACCACCTTGACATCTTCACCCTCCCCGAGCTTAATGCCATAGGACTCAAGCTCCGACAAGAATGCAGGTGTGCCTACCGGGTATACCTTTTCGTTGTGGAAGTTTTCGTTCAAATACATTGCAGTTGCCATTCCCGATGTGAAAACATTCTTTGCCTCACAGGGGAAACCGAGTTTTCTGAGTCTGTCTATATAGTCCTTCCCTGCTCTTGAACTGTTATTTGTAAGATAAATATACTCTCTGCCTGTATCGCTTATCGTATTTATAAAGTCAACGGCTCCGTCAAATACCTCATCACCGAGGTAGAGGGTACCGTCCATATCAAGTAAGAACAGTTTTGTATTTAAAAGCTTATCCATTTATTCCTCCTTAGTTATAGTTTAGTACCCTGCTCATACGCATAAAGGTAAGGCGATTACGGATGGCAACGGACATTTGTATGCAGTCCTCCTTGAGAGCCGGATCAATGTGTATATCCTCAAGCTTATACTTTGCTCCAAGTGCGGAATAAAGGTCTATAAGCTCCTCGGCAGTCGGTATCGCCTTTACTGTCTCAACTATCTCGTCCCAGTGGTCTATGATGCTCTGCGGATCAAAGGTCGCAAGGATATCCTTGCTGTTTTCGGCTATGATGCCGTCGGCAAGAGGGCCGAACTTTTCTCTTATCCACGCTTCATCGTAGGGCTCATATGCCTTTGCGGTGGGCTTTTTCTCTATCATCTTGTGATAACGCTCTGCCATCAGCACCGTGCCGACACCTACACATTCACCGTGTATGCCTGCAGCTTCCTCAAATCTCGGAGGACGCATTTCGGCAAGGTGCGCAATAAGGTGCTCTGCACCGGATGCAGCCCTTGAGTTTGAAAGCATCTGCATGGTAAGACCGCTTTCCATAAGCGATGCAGCCATAGCCTCATACGCTTCCGTCTTGTTCTCAAGAAGCTCCATACAGCAGTCCCTCGTTCTGTTCAATGCCTTTTCCGCCAGTGCCACTACCTCGTGGCAAATGTACTCTCCCGTGACAATATGGGATATCTTCCAATCGGCAAGCGAAATGTACTTTGACATTATGTCGCACACACCGCTCATCGTCAGGAACATGGGTACATGGGAGACGATATTTATATCGCACAGCACCAAGGTTGCCGCTATCATGGGGATGGACTTCTTTTGTCCGTCGATTATTATAGAGCAGATATTTGCGGAAAAACCGTCCGCACTTACAAGAGTGGGTACGGAAACAAAGGGCACGCCGAGCTCATTTGCACTGTATCTGCCAAAGTCGGTGATAGTGCCGCCGCCTACGGCTACGATGATATCGGGATCACGGAGATCTTTCATCATTTCCTCGACCTTTGCCTTATCGGTATGAAGACCTGCTGCGTCAAGGACGATCTCCTGCTCCGCTTTTATATGAGGGATCCACTGATTATTGTAGGTATTCGTATCGTAAATGACGGCTCTTTTGCCTTTGAGCCCTGCAAGCTCAAAATACTCATCCGCCTTATCCATACAGCCTGCTTCACATACGATATACTTTGTATGCAGAGGGTGCTCCCTACCGCATGAGCAAGTACCGCCGAGCTTCGTGCAATCAATAATCATAGAAATCACCTGTCCTTACATTATTTTTCATAATGATTATATATCCGTCGGGAAATAAAATCAACTTATTATTCGTTTTCGGTTTTCAAACTGCAAAGCTTATGTTAAAATACCATCATAACAAAGTGAGGTGATCGTTTTGAATATCGCATTTAACGATGCTTGGCAATTTGTATTTAATTATGATGACGGCTTTGACGATGCCGTCAATGTCAGACTGCCTCATACCGTTAAGGAGCTTCCCTACAATTATGCCGACTGCTCCGATTATCAAACGGTTTGCGGATATAAAAAGTTCTTTTTCGCTCCAGATGAATGGCGTGACAAATCTATTTTACTCAGCTTCGGCGGTGCGGCACATTCCGCCACGGTATACTGCAACGGTGCAGAGGTGGTCAAGCATGATTGCGGTTACACCGCTTTCGATGCCGACCTTACTCCCTATATCAAATTCGGTGAGGAAAATACCGTTACCGTAAGACTTGATACCCGTGAAAGCCTCAACATTCCGCCCTTTGGCTTTGTGATAGATTATCTGTGCTACGGCGGTCTTTACAGAGAAGTAACGCTAAAGGTTCGCAGCAAGGGCTATATCAAGGAAGCTCTTGTTGAAAACACCGGGCTTCGCGATATCAGGGTCAAAATAAGCTGCGAAAGCGATGTTAAGGGCAGCAGCTTTCTAAGCCGTATTATGGACAAAAGCGGCAAGGTTATCGCAGAGGCTAAGGGTAAAAGCTTTTCGCTTTCGGTTGAGGATGCCGAGCTTTGGAGCATAGACTCTCCTGTGCTCTACACTCTTGAGGTAAGCGGTATCGCAAAAGACGGAACGGTTTTTGATAAATACAGCCTGAGATTCGGATTCAGAACAGCGCAGTTTAAAGCCGACGGCTTCTATCTTAACGGTGAAAGGATCAAGCTTCGCGGCTTAAACCGTCATCAGAGCTATGCCTATGTCGGCTATGCCATGCCTAAGTCAATGCAAATACTCGATGCCGATATACTCAAAAATGAGCTTTGCGTTAACGCCGTCAGGACATCTCACTACCCACAGTCGCAGCACTTTTTCGATCGCTGCGATGAGATAGGTCTTTTGGTATTCACCGAGATACCCGGTTGGCAGCATATAGGTGACGACGATTGGAAGCAGCAGGCTGTCATCAACACCGAAGAAATGATAAAGCAGAATATGCACCATCCGAGTATTATTCTCTGGGGCGTGAGGATAAACGAATCACAGGACTGCGATGAGCTTTACCGTGAGACCAACAAGGTAGCTCACAAATTGGACTCCGCAAGAGCAACAAGCGGTGTCAGGTATCTTGAAAAAAGCCATCTGCTTGAGGACGTTTACGCCTTTAACGATTTCTCTCACTGCGGTACAAACGCGGGCTTAAAGGCTAAAAAGAACGTCAGCTCAAACGCCAAAAAGCCGTATCTCGTTTCCGAGTGCAACGGTCATATGTTCCCGACAAAGCCCTTTGACGATGAGGAGCACCGCCTAAGTCACGCTCTGCGTCATGCCAAGGTTTTGGATGCAATGTATGCCGCCGATGATATTTGCGGTATCTTCCCCTGGTGTATGTTCGATTACAACACTCACCGTGATTTCGGTAGCGGTGACGGTATATGCTATCACGGTGTCACCGATATGTTCCGCAATCCCAAGCTTGCCGCCGCTGTCTATAGCAGTCAGGGTGACGATGTACCCTGCTGTGTTGTTTCATCTTCCATGGATATCGGTGAGCATCCGGCAGGAAATATTGGCGAGGTCTATGTCTTCACAAATGCCGATTTCATAAGGCTGTACAAAAACGGAGTCCATGTAAGGGATTTCTTCCCCGACAAAAATGAGTTTTCCTCGCTCCCCCATCCCCCTGTCATCATCGATGACTTCATCGGTGAAATGCTTGAGACAGTCGAGGGCTTCGATCATTCTACAGCAGAGGACATAAGGGAGTGTCTTGTGGCACTGTCGGTTCACGGAACGGCAAATCTTCCGCCTAAAATACTGCTTAAATTCGCAAAGCTTATGCTTTTCAAAGGCTTCTCGGTTTCCGACGGCTACGAGCTCTACGGAAAATATGTCGGTAACTGGGGCGGTGAGGCTACAAGGTGGCGTTTTGATGCCGTTAAAAACGCAAGGGTCGTCGCCTCGGTGACAAAGCAGCCCGGTGTTAAGCCGAGTATATCCGTTACCGCAAGCTGCACGGAGCTGAAAGAGGGCGAAAGCTATGATGTCGCGGCGATAAGGATCAGGGCACTCGACGGTGACGGCAACGTTTGTACCTATTATAATGAGCCTGTGACTTTGAGTGTAGAGGGCTGTATTGAGCTTATAGGTCCCTCTGTCATCAGCCTGAAGGGCGGCTGTGGCGGAGCTTATGTCAAGACCGTAGGAGAAATCGGCAAAGGCTCCTTGTATGTCAACGGAATTAAAGTGGAATTCAGCGTAAGCAAAGAGTAACGTACAATAAAGTAGAATTAGAGACCATCAAAAAACTAAGCTACGCAGTAAAGAGTATAGAGCCGCGGGGGGAGCTCGAGGGGGGTAAGACCCACCTCGAATTGGATCGCTGCCGCAAAAAGGCTTGAGAATCAAGACTTTTGGGCGAAGCGTCATTGTGATTATTCAAAATGACCGGCGGCTTTTTCAGCTTGTAAAAAAGTCCGAAGTGACTTTTTTACAAGCTGAAAAAGGGAACGACGAAAGTCGTTCCCTTTTTTGGAGCTGGTGGTGAGAATCGAACTCACAACCTTCTCATTACGAGTGAGAT
>CAYUQN010000073.1:0-2013 GCA_964446815.1 uncultured Oscillospiraceae bacterium
TCCAAGATGAAGAAGGCAATCGCAGAGATCCTTCTTGAGGAAGGCTACATCAAGAGCTTCCAGCTCATCGATGACGGCACCCAGGGCATCATCCGCATCACCCTCAAGTATCTCCCCGGCAAAGAGAAGGCCATTCAGGGTCTTCGCAGAGTCAGCAAGCCCGGCCTGCGTGTATACGCCGGCTCCGACGAGCTGCCCAAGGTCCTCAAGGGCCTCGGTATCGCGATCGTATCCACTTCCAAGGGCGTCATGACCGACAAGAAGGCACGTCAGCTTCACGTCGGCGGCGAAGTCCTGGCATTTGTATGGTAAGGAGGGTGTACGAATATGTCTAGAATCGGTAGAGCACCCATCACCGTACCCGCAGGTGTGGAAGTAAAGGTCGACGGCCAGCACGTCACCGTTAAGGGCCCCAAGGGCGAGCTTTCCCTGAACGCAGCACCCACCATCAAGGTCGAGGTGGAAGCAGGCGTTATCCACGTCTCCCGTCCCAACGACGAGAAGATGAACCGTTCTCTCCACGGTCTTACCCGTACCCTGATCAACAACATGGTCATCGGCGTATCCGAAGGCTTCAAGAAGACTCTTGAGGTAAACGGCGTCGGCTACCGTGCCACCAAGGAAGGCAAGAACCTGGTTCTGAACATCGGCTACTCTCATCAGATCATCGTCCCCGAGACCGAGGACATCAAGATCGAGGTACCGAACCCCAATCAGATCGTCATCATGGGTATTGACAAGCAGAAGGTCGGTCAGTTTGCAGCAGAAGTACGCAGTAAGCGTCCTCCCGAGCCTTACAAGGGCAAGGGCATCAAGTACGATTACGAAGTTGTCCGCCGCAAAGAAGGCAAGACCGGTGCTAAGTAATAGGAGGTGTGCCTGAATGATTAAAAGACCTGATACAAGAGCACAGCGCATTAAGCGCCATGCAAGAGTAAGAGGCAAGATCTCCGGCACCGCCGAAAGACCCCGCCTCAGCGTATTCCGCAGCGAGAATCACATTTATGCTCAGATCATCGATGACGTTGCAGGAAACACCCTCGTTTCCGCATCCACCGTCGAGAAGGCATTTGAAGGCAACGGCAGCAACATTGCAGCCGCAAAGAAGATCGGCAACACCATTGCAGAGCGTGCTCTTGCAAAGGGTATCGAGGAAGTCGTATTCGACAGAGGCGGATACATTTTCCACGGTCGTGTTGCAGCACTTGCAGAGGGTGCCCGTGAGGGCGGCCTGAAGTTCTAAGGGAGGAGGAAAACTAATGGCTTATAATAACGACAGAAGAGATCGCCGCAACGGCGAGGAGGCTTCCGAGTTCATCGAGAAGGTAGTTTCCCTCAACCGCGTATCCAAGACCGTTAAGGGCGGCCGTGTAATGAAGTTCTCCGCACTTTGCGTAGTGGGCGACGGCAAGGGTCGTGTCGGCTACGGACTGGGCAAGGCAAACGAAGTTTCCGAAGCCATCCGCAAGGGCCTTGAAGATGCAAAGAAGAACATCGTCACCATCACTCTCAGCGGCACCACCATTCCTCACGAGATCATCGGTGAGTTCGGTGCAGGCAGAGTTCTGCTCAAGCCCGCAGCACCCGGTACCGGCGTTATCGCCGGCGGTGCAGTCCGTGCGGTAGTCGAGGCAGCCGGCATTAAGGACATTCGTACCAAGTGCCTGCGTACCAACAACCCCGCAAACGTGGTTGCAGCCACCATGCAGGGCCTCAAGTCTCTCCGTGACGCGGCTCAGGTCGCAGCGGTCAGAGGCAAGTCCCCTGACGAGATCCAGGCTTAAGGAGGGCGTATCATGGCAAATCTTAGAATCACGCTCGTAAAGAGCCTCAACGGTCGTCTTGACAAGCACATTGCGACCGCAAATTCCCTCGGTCTGCACAAGATCGGCAACGAGACCGTACAGCCCGACAACCCCCAGACCAGGGGCAAGATCGCCAAGATAGGCTATCTCCTCCGGGTAACCGAAGAATAAGGAGGAACAGCTAATGTATATCAATGAACTTTCTCCC
>CAYUQN010000073.1:2113-4143 GCA_964446815.1 uncultured Oscillospiraceae bacterium
GTAAAGGCTTCCGCTTTCTCTGAAACCGCAAAAGAAAAAATTGAGGCGGCAGGCGGAAAGGCCGAGGTGATCTAAGTGTTTCAGACTATGCGTAATGCTTGGAAGGTAGCAGACCTCCGTAAAAAGATCCTTTTTACCCTGCTTATCATCCTGCTTTACAGACTGGGTAACGCAGTTCCCGTCCCCTATGTAGATATCGATATGCTCAGTGCATACTTCAGCGGTCACCTCGGAAATACCGTTCTCGACCTGCTGAACGTCATGAGCGGCGGAGCACTGTCCACTGCCACGATATTTGCATTGTCCATCCAGCCTTACATCAACGCCTCCATCATCATTCAGCTCCTGACTATTGCGATCCCCGCACTCGAGCGTTTGAGCAAGGAAGGCGGCGAGGAAGGCAAGAAGAAGATCGCATCCATCACCCGTTACACCACCGTCGGCATCGGCCTTGTCCAGGGCTTTGCATACTATATGCTCATCAAGAGCTACGGCGTGCTTACCGATGACGGTATCTGGGCGGCGATCGTCATCATCCTCACCTTCACCTCCGGTTCCGCACTCATCATGTGGCTCGGCGAGCAGATCACCGAGTTCGGTATCGGCAACGGCATCTCGATCATACTGTTTGCAAGTATCATCTCCCGTTTCCCGACCGACCTCATCAAAATGATCTCCGGCGTTATCAGCAATCCCTCCACATGGTGGATCACTCTGCTTATGCTCATCGGAGCATTGGCAATGATCGTTCTGATCGTTTTCATAAACGACTCCGAGCGTAGGATACCGGTCCAGTACGCCAAGCGTGTTGTCGGCCGTAAGATGTACGGCGGTCAGAGCACCCACCTTCCCATGAAGGTCAATATGTCCGGTGTTCTCCCCATCATCTTTGCACAGTCTATCGCATCCCTGCCTGCTACCATCGCAGCGTTCATGGGTCATGCCGATAGCTGGTGGGCTCAGACCAACACCTGGCTGTATGCGTTGATCTACTTCCTGCTTATCATCTTCTTCGCATACTTCTACTCAACGATCCAGTTCAATCCTATTGAGGTCGCAAACAACCTCAAGAAGAACGGCGGATATATCCCGGGCTTCCGTCCCGGCAAGCCCACCAGCGAATTTATCAAGAGAGTTCTCAACAAGATCACTCTGTTCGGCGCGATCTATCTTGGTATCATCGCTGTAGTTCCCATTTTGGTAGCCTGCTTCAGCGAAACCGCAGCGAACTCCGGTGTCTCCCTCGGAGGCACCTCGATCATCATCGTTGTCGGTGTTGCCATTGAGACCGTAAGAGCGCTTGAGGCTCAGCTCCTCATGCGTAATTACAAGGGCTTCCTTGAATAAGAGGTGGAATATGAAGCTTATACTTTTAGGCGCCCCCGGTGCAGGTAAAGGTACTCAGGCTGAGATCCTGAGCAAAATGCTCTCCATCCCCACCATTTCCACCGGCAATATCCTGCGTGCTGCAATGAAAAACGGTACGCCCGTGGGACTTAAAGCCAAAGAATATGTGGAAAGCGGCAAGCTTGTTCCCGATGAAGTCATCATCGGAATAATCAATGAGAGACTCGCAGAGTCCGATTGTGCAAACGGCTACATCCTTGACGGTGTGCCCCGCACCATCCCTCAGGCAGAGGCACTCGAAAACGCAGGCATCGACATTGACTGCGCTCTCTCCATCGAGATAGCGGACGAGGTCATAGTCGAGCGTATGTCCGGCCGCAGGACCTGCAAGGATTGCAGCCAGACCTTCCACATAGTTTCCAATCCCCCCAAAGCAGAGGGCGTATGTGACTTCTGCGGCGGTGAGCTCACCATCCGCAAGGATGACGCTCCCGAGACCGTAAAGGCTCGCTTGGAGGTTTATCACAGGGAAACCGAGCCCCTCAAGGCATTCTATGCCGAAAGAGGCAAGCTCAAGACCGTTGATAATCAGCCCTCCATCGAGGCTACCACCGAAGTCATCAAGGTTGCCCTGGGTATCTGATAATGGCGATAACCATTAAAAATCCTAAAGAAGTTGAATG
>CAYUQN010000073.1:4243-5587 GCA_964446815.1 uncultured Oscillospiraceae bacterium
CGCTTCGGCAACAGGGTAAACGACATAAGCTGTGCGATACAGGAATATGCCGAAAGTCACGGCTACTCCGTAGTCAGAGAATATGTCGGACACGGTATCGGCAGAAATATGCATGAAGCACCCGAGGTCCCCAACTTTAACAGAAAGCCAAGTCCCCGTCTTGTTCCCGGTATGACCATTGCGGTCGAGCCGATGATCAACATAGGCGGCTATGAGGTCAAGGTGCTGTCGAATGATTGGACGGTCGTAACACTGGACGGAAGCCTTTCCGCTCACTATGAAAACACCATCCTCATCACCGACGGTGAACCTGAGATACTGACTATGGCAGAGGATATTTAACCCACCACAGGAGGAATTGACTTTGGCAAAAGACGATGTAATCGAACTCGAGGGTACAGTAGTCGAATCACTGCCCAACACCATGTTCATGGTAGATATCGGACAGGGACATACGATACTTGCCCACATATCCGGCAAACTCAGAATGAACTTTATTAGGATCCTCCCCGGCGATAAGGTAACGGTTCAGATGTCACCCTATGACCTCACCCGCGGCCGCATCACCTGGAGAAGCAAGTAGGAGGTAAAACAAATGAAAGTAAGACCTTCCGTGAAGCCCATGTGCGAGAAGTGCAAGATCATCAAGCGCAAGGGCAAAGTCATGGTAATTTGCGAAAACCCCAAGCATAAGCAGAGACAGGGCTGATATAGCCCTCTGCGGTAATGGGGAGCAATGCTCCCCATGAATGAAAAAATGTTAGATCCCGCATTGGACCGCAAGGCTCCCTCCGGCGGGAATAAGTCATGCGATCCGCAAATGCGGTAAAAAAATCGAAAGGAATGATCGAATAGTATGGCACGTATAGCCGGCGTTGACCTGCCCAAGGACAAGAGGATCGAGATCGGTCTCACTTATGTCTACGGTATCGGCAGAACCAGCGCAAAGAAGATACTCGAGATGACCGGCATTGACCCCGACATCCGCGTAAAAGACCTCACCGAAGAACAGGAAGCAAAGCTCCGTGAGTGCATCGACCACAACTTTATCGTTGAGGGCGACCTCCGCCGTTCCGTAGCACTTGATATCAAGCGTCTCACCGAGATCGGCTGCTACCGCGGACTCCGCCACCGCAGAGGACTCCCCGTGCGTGGTCAGAGAAGCAAGACCAACGCCCGCACCCGTAAGGGACCCAAACGCACCATCGCAAATAAGAAGAAGTAAGGAGGGATATGAATTATGGCAGCTAATGCAAAGAAAAAAGTCAGAACACGCCGCAGAGAGCGTAAGAACATTGAAAAGGGTCAGGTTCATATCAGCTCTTCCTTCAATAACACCATGGT
>CAYUQN010000074.1:0-5549 GCA_964446815.1 uncultured Oscillospiraceae bacterium
ACCCGTTATCCTTGCCCTGTGGAGCCCGGACTTTCCTCACGCACAGGCTTTCGCCGTATGCCCGCGACCGTTCGGCTCACTCAAGTATGCATTTTAATATTTGTCAGCCCTCAAGTCAATAGAATTTTCTTGTTTTTACAACGATATAGGGATATAATGAATTGCTAAAGGAGGCGTATCATATGCTGCTTTCCGAGTATTTTGAAAGTATTAAAGATAAAAAAATATGTGTAATAGGCATGGGTGTAAGCAATATGCCTCTCATTGAGGCATTGCTTAACGCTGGTCTTGATGTCACTGCCTGTGACAAAAGAACTGATAGCGAGCTTGGAGAGGATCACGAGCGTTTAACTAAGCTCGGTTGCTCATTTTCCTTGGGGGATGGATATCTCGAAGGTTTGGCTGACTATGACCTTATTTTCCGTACCCCGGGTCTTATGCCCTTTGATCCTCATTTAACAGAAGCCAAAGCCAATGGTGCCGAGATAACATCGGAAATGGAGCTTTTCTTTAAGCTTTGCCCCTGCCGAATCGCCGCTGTTACGGGAAGTGACGGTAAAACCACTACGACAACTATAATATCTGAGCTGCTTAAAGCACAGGGCTATACGGTGCATTTAGGCGGTAATATCGGCAAGCCGCTGCTTTGTGAGGTCGATACTATGAATACCGACGATTTTGCGGTTTTGGAGCTCAGTTCCTTCCAGCTTCACAGTATGTATTGCTGTCCCGACATTGCGGTCATCACGAATATTTCACCTAATCATCTTGATAAGCATTTGGATTACCAGGATTATATTGACGCAAAAAGCTCGATCTTTGTAAATCAAAGCGAGCATCAGCGTCTTGTTCTCAATGCCGACAACGAGTTTTCAGCCTATTATGCGGAAAAAGCCTCTGGAAAGCTGTCATATTTTTCAAGAAACAGCAAGCCTCAAAACGGTGTTTACTGCTCAAACGGTGAGCTTATCCGTGTGCATGATGGGATCGCTGAGCCGATCATGAACTCCTGCGACATTCTTCTTCCGGGTACGCACAACCTTGAAAACTATATGGCTGCATTTGCAGCAACGGACGGTATAGTCTCAAACGAGGTATGCAAAAGAGTAGCCGAGAGCTTTACCGGTGTTGAGCATCGCCTTGAGCGAGTAAGAGAACTCGGCGGTGTTGTATTTATAAACGACTCCATCGGCACGAGTCCCACAAGGACGGCGGCAGGTCTCCATGCCCTGAGTGTTAAGCCTATACTTATAGCAGGTGGCTATGATAAGCATATACCCTTTGATGATTTGGGTGACGAAATATGCCTTTACGCAAAGTCCCTATACCTATGCGGCGATACCTCGGATAAGATAGAAGCTGCTGTAAAAGCCTCCAAGCATTACGGAGAAGACTTTGAGATATACAGATTCTATGATTTCAAAGAGGCTGTTACCTCGGCTGCAAAGGCAGCTGTATCGGGTGATATAGTATTGCTTTCACCTGCCTGTGCCGCTTTCGATATGTTCAAGAACTTTGCCGAACGTGGCAAATACTTTAAGAGAATTGTAATGGAGCTTTAATATGAAGATCACCGATATAAAACCCGAAGTCTATGCAATGGCGGAAAGAGCCGAGGTTCAGCTAAGGGATAGGTTTGCCCAAATCGATAAGGTGGCACAGCAAAACACGCTCAAGGTCATGACTGCCTTTCAGGACAACAAGGTTTCCGAAGCCTGTTTTGCAGGTACTACCGGATACGGATATGACGATCTCGGTAGGGAAACTCTCGACAATGTGTATGCACAGGTATTCGGTACCGAGGCTGCACTTGTGAGAATAGGCTTTGTTAACGGGACTCATGCTCTGTCCTGTGCTCTGTTCTCCATGCTTAAACCCGGTGACACTCTTATGTCCGCCACAGGGCTTCCGTATGATACACTGCGTAACGCCATAGGCATAAGCGGAGACTGTCACGGTTCTCTAAAATTCTACGGCATTGACTATAAGCAGGTCGATCTTAAAGACGGATCACCCGATATCGAAGCTATCAAGGCTGCACTTTCCGATAAGAGCATCCGTGCAGTCCTTATACAGCGTTCGAGAGGCTATGAGGACAGAAGGGCATTATCACCCTCCGAGATCGGTGATATATGTGCTGCGGTAAAATCCGTTGATCCGACTATCAGCGTAATGGTTGATAA
This sequence comes from uncultured Oscillospiraceae bacterium, assembly GCA_964446815.1. Lineage (GTDB taxonomy): Bacteria > Bacillota > Clostridia > Oscillospirales > Oscillospiraceae > F23-B02. The sequence continues at coordinate 2,184 of CAYUQN010000074.1, forward strand.
TTGCTACGGCGAATTCACTGCGCTGAAGGAGCCCTCCGACTACGGTGCTGACCTCATGGCAGGCTCACTGATAAAGAACCCCGGTGGCGGTCTGGCTCCCACCGGTGGATATATCGTAGGCAAAAAAGAGCTCGTTGATAAAGCAGCCATGAGACTTACGACACCCGGCATAGGCGGTGAGTGCGGCTCTACACTCGGCAATAACAGGCTGCTGTTCCAAGGCTTTTTCATGGCACCGCATATTGTCGCTCAGGCTCTCAAAACCGCAGCGTTCTGTGCGGCAATGATGACAGAGCTCGGTTTTGCCGCTTCTCCTACTGCACTTGAAGACAGATACGATATAATCCAAATGCTTACTCTCGGAAGTGCGGAGAATATGAAGCGTTTCTGCCGCGGTATCCAGAGTGGAGCACCTGTAGATTCATATGTAACACCGGAGCCGTGGCAGATGCCCGGCTACGATTGTCCCGTAATAATGGCAGCAGGTGCCTTTGTTCAGGGCTCATCGATAGAGCTTTCGGCGGACGGTCCTATGAAGGAGCCTTATATTGCCTATATGCAGGGCGGTATAACCTATGAGTCCGGCAAGCTGGGCATAATGATGGCTGTTAATGAAATGTTAAGCTGAAGTCTTGCATATAATGCATGGGGTGATCTCATGCATTATCGCCGCAGAAAACACCGTTCAAGGCTTCCTATCGCTATTCTGTGTATTCTCATGCTGTGTATCCTCCTCACCGGAGCACATCATCTTAAATCGCTTACAACGCAGATAGCGGTTTCCGATGCGGCAGACGCCGTTACCGCAACAGTCAACAGGGTGGTTTGTGAGCTTATCGATCCCAATGCATATGACCTTGAGTATTTTGTCAGCTTTCAAAGAGATGATTCGGGGAGCGTAACGGCCGTATCCGGTAACATGGCACATATCAATGCTCTATCGGCTGAGATACTGAGCCGAGTGATAGCATCTACCGACGCCGGCAGTATGACGGTCGATATCCCTTTCGGAAGTCTTCTCGGCTCAAATCTGCTGATGGGCAAGGGCCCCGATGTCGCAGTTGAGGTCATACTCCTTACATCCTCAAGTGTAGATTTTAAAAGCAAGGTAGAGTCATGCGGTATCAATCAGACATCATACCAACTGTTTTTGGAAATACAAATGGATGTCGATGTTATAGTCCCTTGGGGAGCGGAAAGTGCAAGTATAATAACAGAGGTGCTTATCGCAGACACGATACTTGTCGGTAAAGTACCGGAAACGTATTTTAACGTGGAGAAATGATTATGAACGTACAAAAGGAAATTGACGATCTGAGGCGTGAGCTTGAGTATCACAATAAGCTCTACTATGTTGACGATGCTCCTGTAATATCGGATTACGACTATGATATGCTCATGCAGAGGCTCAAGAAGCTTGAAGCCGAACATCCCGAGCTCATAACTCCCGATTCTCCCACTCAAAGAGTAGGCGGAGAGGCACTCAAAGAGTTCAATCAAGTGAGACACGAGGTACCGCTTGAGAGTCTTACCGACGTTTTCTCCTATGATGAGCTCTATGCCTTCGGCTCAAAAATGGATGCATCCATAAGTGAGAAGCATATCTACTGTGTTGAGCCCAAGATCGACGGTCTGTCCATGTCACTCGAATATGAAAACGGCGTTTTTGTAAGAGGTGCTACAAGGGGAAACGGTCTCGTGGGTGAGGATGTTACCGAGAATCTCCGTACCGTCAGAAGTCTGCCTCTGCGTATAGTCGATGCTCCCGAAAGGCTGATCGTCAGAGGAGAGGTCTATATGTCCAAGTCTGTTTTTAATGAGCTGAATGAGGAACGTGAGATCAGGGGAGAGGCTTTGCTGGCAAACCCCAGAAACGCCGCAGCAGGCTCCATAAGGCAGCTTGACCCTAAAGTAGCAGCTTCGCGTAAGCTCGATATCGTGTGCTTCAATATGCAGCTTTCCTCCGGTGAGGAGCTCATGAGTCACGCTCAAACTCTTGATTCACTCAAGCACATGGGCTTTCCGGTCGTACCCTATAAGCTTTGTGACACTATTTCTTCCTGTTGTGACAGGATCGGTTGGATAGGTGAGCACAGGGATGAGTTTGCATATGACATCGACGGTGCCGTCATAAAGATCGACTCACTTTCTCAGCGTGCTGACTTGGGCAGCACCGCAAAGGCACCGAGATGGGCTGTTGCATACAAATATCCTCCCGAGAAGAAGGAAAGCAAGGTCGTTGATATCGTTGTTCAGGTCGGCAGAACCGGTGTTTTGACCCCCAAGGCCGTCATTGAGCCGATAAGGCTTGCCGGCACCACCGTTACCAATGCGACACTGCACAATCAGGATAATATTGACCGCCTTGATATCCGCATCGGAGACACTGTTCTTGTCCAAAAAGCAGGTGAGATAATCCCCGAGGTTTTGTCCGTAAACAAGGCAAAGCGTCCCGATGATTCCGTTGCATATCATATGCCGGATCACTGCCCCGAATGTGGAGCTCCCGTTGTCCGTGACGAGGACGGAGCGGCACTGAGGTGTACAAGCCCCGAGTGTCCCGCTCAAAGACTCAGAAACCTTGCTCACTTTGCTTCCAAGGAGGCGATGGATATCGACGGCTTGGGTATCTCCGTGTGTGAGGCATTGGTTAACGCAGGTCTTGTATCGAGCCCTGCCGAGCTGTATTACCTCAAAGCCGAGAAGCTTTATGACCTCGAACGCTTTGGGAAGCGATCTGCCGAAAAGCTTATATCCGCCCTCCAAAAGAGTAAGGATGCAGGACTTGCTCGTCTTCTCTGTGCCTTCGGTATACGTCAGGTAGGTCAAAAAGCCGCAAAAACTCTTGCAAAGCACTTCGGTACGCTGGATAAGCTAATGGCTGCAAGCAGAGATGAGCTTCTTTCAGTACCCGATGTAGGCGGTATTACCGCTGATTACATTATAGAATGGTTCTCATTGCCGCAGTCTCAGCATCAGATCAAGCTGCTTCGTGAAGCCGGGGTTTCATTTGAAGGCGAGCAGGAGAGTGGAGACAGCAGGTTTGCATCGATGACCTTCGTTTTAACCGGCGAACTCAGCGAATTCACAAGATCCGAGGCGTCGGCTATAATTGAACGCTGTGGCGGTAAGGTCTCATCCTCGGTATCAAAGAAAACGAGCATCGTCCTTGCCGGGGAAAACGCAGGCTCTAAGCTTGTTAAAGCCAACGAGCTCGGTATAAAAGTCATCAGCGAAGAAGAATTTAAAAGTATGATAGAGTGATCAGATCGCCGTCCGTTTAGGGCGGCGATTTCACATTATCATTACGGTATGCATATTATGGACTGCAAAGGAGGAGTCCATAAACGTGAACAATAATTGTAG
>CAYUQN010000075.1:0-4980 GCA_964446815.1 uncultured Oscillospiraceae bacterium
ACGGCGACCTGACCTCACGTCAGGCAGGCTCCGTAGGCGGTCAGATGGTCAAGAAGATGATCGAAGCTTACGAAAACGGTATGAAGTAAGCCGAAAGCAAAATAGCAAGACAACAAGACAAGAAAAAATGACGATTGAGTATGTTCAATCGTCATTTTTCTATAGTTATCCCTCTACGGTGGGAGGCTCGATGGGATCGGGTACAGGTATCGGATCGTCGGGAGTATCGGAGGGGAAGGGAGTACCGTCATCGGGAGCCGGAACAGGCGAGGGCTCCTCGAGATCGGAGTAATCCACAATGAGGTTTGCACCCTTAAAACTGCCGTCAAGCTTGGTTAAGGTACGCTTATACTGCTCGCTTCCCTCGGCGTAGGGAGTGGGGCGGTAGTCGTTGTTTTCGGTCGTACTGCTTATCGCACAGGGTATGAGCTGCATGGAATCAAAAGAAATACTCCCGTCCTTATCACGGCATAAGGTGATCTGAACGATGACGGAATCGTAATCACGGGGAAATGAATTACCGGCAAAGCAGAAGTTGCCGAGGCTGTACATAATTATACCGTTGCCGTATTCCTCAATAGGCTGCAAGACATGGGGGTGTGTGCCGTAAACAACATCGGCACCTGCATCTATAGCGGCATGGGCAATGCTTTGCTGTAGGGCAGTGGGGCGGTATGAGCCCTCATCACCCCAGTGCAGGGCACAGATTATGTACTCCGCTCCATCGGCTTTCAACTGAGCGACAGCAGCCTCAATGCTATCGGCTCTCAGGGCATAGTAGCCGCAGTAGACACCGACCTTCAGACCGCCTTTTGTCTCATAGACCGTACAGGCACCGTCCTTACCGTAAACGACACCCACGGCATCGAGAGCGGCAAAGGTATCGTCAAGACCCTTTTGCCCGAAGTCGAGGGTATGATTATTAGCCGTTGTGACGAAATCAATACCGCCGCTTGTGAGCATATTCGCATTGGCGGTAGGAGCCTTGAAGCTGAACATCGAGCTTGAATACAGCGATGCATCGGAGAGGTTACATTCAAGATTGCCAAGGGTCATCTCGTCATTTTGCAGGATATCGGCAACATTTTGAAAAGGGTAATCCGCACTGCCCTCGGACAGCGACTGGAACCTGTTACCGGCAATGGTGCAGTCACCGACAAAGCTGATGGTGAAATACTCCTTACCGTCACCCACGGGCTCATCCGAGGGCTCGACTTTAGCGGAGGGAGACACGGCGACGGAAGGCTCATCGGAATGCAGGAAAAAATCCTCATCGATGATACCCATACCGATAAGCAGCATTAGCGACAGCATAATCACAAGACCGACCGCCGCCACAGCACCTATAGTGATCTTCAAAGCTCTACCCATTTTAGGCTCCTTAATGCTTAATGTGGTAATTATACATAAACGCCGGAAAAATGGCAAGACGTTTTGTGAAAATGCCGCTTGACGGAGGGAGTTTTTGGTGCTACTATAATGCTGTTAAACCGATGAGCGAGAGTAGTACTTCGTATCGAGACTTCAGAGAGCTGCCGTTTGGTGTGAGGCAGTGTCGGGGTTCGGAGGAATGGACTCGTGAGGGCAAACCGAAACCGCAGTAGGGGCGACGGGGTGACGACCGTTATTATCGTCGGCGTATGTCTGTACGCATGAGTGGGCGAAGCTTCGCCAAGCCGGGTGGCACCGCAGGATTATCTCCTGTCCCTGCATAATGCAGAGACGGGAGTTTTTGTTTTATCTCCTTATCTCTGTAAAAAATCGAAAAGGAGCAGAGAAAAATGAACAACATTCCCTACAAGATCTATCTAACCGAGGATGAGATGCCCAGACACTATCAGAACCTCAAGGCGTATATGAGCGATAAGCCGGAGCCCATGCTCAGTCCCAAAACCGGCAAGCCGGTAACGGCCGAGGAAATGCAGAGCATATTCTGCGATGCCTGTATAGAGCAGGAGCTTAATACCGAGGATAAGTTCATACCCATCCCCGAAGAGGTTTTCAATTTCTACAAGATGTTCCGTCCGGCACCCTTGGTAAGAGCGTATAATCTCGAGAAGCTGCTCGATACTCCGGCTGAGATATACTACAAATTTGAGGGACAAAACACCTCCGGAAGCCATAAGCTCAATTCCGCGGTACCGCAGGTGTATTACGCAAAGCAGCAGGGCTTAACGAGTCTCACCACCGAGACCGGAGCAGGTCAGTGGGGCACCGCTCTTGCAATGGCAAGCGGATATTTCGGCGTTGATGCCAAGGTCTATATGGTCAAGGTATCCGCTCAGCAGAAGCCGCACCGTAAAGCGGTCATGGAGACCTACGGAGCACAGGTCATCCCCTCACCCTCGGAGACTACCGAGGTCGGCAAGCAGATAAATAAAGACTTCCCCGGCACAGGCGGAAGCCTCGGCTGTGCGATAAGCGAAGCGGTCGAGGTCGCATTAAATACCCCCAATTGCCGCTACGTTCTCGGTAGCGTGCTGGATCATGTTCTCCTGCACCAGAGCATAATCGGACTGGAAAGCAAGATAGCACTTGACAAGTACGGTATAACCCCCGATGTGGTTATAGGCTGTGTCGGCGGCGGCTCAAACTTCGGCGGCATCATAACACCGTTTATGGCGGATCGCCTTGAGGGTAAGACGAGTACGGAATTTATCGCCGTTGAGCCCGTGAGCTGTCCCACACTTACAAGGGGCAGATACGCATATGACTACGGCGATATCGGCAAGGTAACTCCGCTGATGAAGATGTACACCCTCGGAAGCGGCTTCATGCCATCTCCCAACCATTCCGGCGGTCTGCGTTACCACGGAATGAACCCCACCGTCTCAAAGCTTTACCATGACGGATATATAAAGGCAGTAAGCTATGATCAGACGAAGATATTCGAGGCGGCAAAGGAATTTGCCAGAGTCGAGGGTTATCTACCGGCACCCGAAAGCAGCCATGCCATCAGAGCGGCAATGGATGAGGCACTGCGTTGCCGTGAGACCGGAGAGAAGAAAAAGATACTGTTCTGCCTCACCGGAACGGGCTACTTCGATCTTGCCGGCTATATGAAGTATAACAGCGGCGACATGAGCGACTATACCCCCACCGATGAAGAATTGGAAAAGGGCTTCGAAAGCCTCCCCGTGATAGAGTAAAACAAAAGCTCCGACAAGTACCTGACACCTGTCGGAGCTTTTTGATTTTTCATTTATTCCTCCGCAAAGGCAAATTCGTTTTCAAGTGCGTAGCCTTCGGCATAGCTGCCCTTGGGAGCATGGATGACAAGGTTTTCGCAGCCCTTAAAGGAGCTCCAGTTGATATTTACCACACTTTCGGGTATGACGGCCTTGCAAAGCTCACAGCACCAGGCAAAGGCGTCCTCACCGATCTTTGTCACGCTGTCGGGAATGACAATGCTGCAAATATCGCAGTTATCCGCAAACGCCTCATCCCCGATCACGGTAACATTGTCGGGTATGACGACATCTGTATCATCACCCGTGTATTCGATCAAAACTCCGTTTTCTATCAAAAAATCGCTCATATGCAGTTCTCCTTGACATTTATGCAATGATTATATCCCGATATCCTACGAAAATCAATACGCTATAAACCAAAGAGATCGCACAGCTCACCCCACAGCTCAATGACGCGGAAGCCGATTTTATAGCCTCCCTCCTCGGTGATGAGGGCTTTGTCGCTGCTGTCGAGGGCATCGACCTCGGCGGCACTCAGGCAAAGCGGAGGGAATACGACGCACCACCAGTTGTGCCCTTTACCCTCACCGAGTATGATACGCAGTGACTCATAGCGACCGGCAGGCAAGGAAAAGCCGTCATAATCACGGGTGGGGTAGTATTCCTCACCAAAGGTCACGGTGACGCTTCGACCGCAGGATGCATCCATCGCCGCAGCCTTGATACCGTCCAACTCCGATGCAAGTATATCCCTTGCCTCCTTTGGACTGTCGGCATCCTTTAGCTTCGGGCTTATGTATTCCAAAACGCTGTCACGCACTTTGAGCTTTATTTGCTGCTCCTTTTCGTCATCGGATACGGCAAGAACGTGCAATCTCACAAGACCGTCGCTGAGTGAGCTTTGCCGAGCCTGTGCCCATGTACCGAGACACAGTGAAAGGCAAAGGGCAAGCATAAGCGAGAGCTCCCATATCCTGAGCTTTGACTTTTCAGTGTTCATAATAAAAACCTCCGAACCGTGTTCTGAACACAGTATCGGAGGAATTTTTGAATTTTAAACAGCAACAGAGTATTAAATTTCAATATTTCGCTTATTCTCCGCTGCGTATACGAATTTGTATTCATGACGAAGCTTTGCCGCTGCGACCCTTGCCTCCTCGGGAGAAGCAAAGATACCGAAAACGGCGGAGCCGGTACCGGTCATGACAGAGCCCAAAGCACCGTGATCGAGCATACGACCCTTGATCTCGGCAATGCTACTCATCCTGCGATCGGGGACATCCTCAAAAACATTGTACATACGACGTGCCAGCTTCTTGAGATCGCCGTCGACAAGAGCCTCACATATACCGGATGAATCGGGATGACAGCGAAGCTTAACGGAATCGAGCTTTTTGAAAAGCTCCGGAGTGGAGACGGAAAACTCCGGCTTGCAGATGACTATACCGCAGTCGGGAAGCTCCGGCACCGGAAGCAGTATCTCACCCCTGCCTGTTGCGAGCATGGTACCGCCGGATACGCAAAAGGCGACATCGGAGCCTATCTCCGCCGCAAGACTCTCAAGCCCCGAACGGTCGTAGGGCTTGCCGTAGAGTGTGTTCAGAGCACGCAAAACGGCGGCTGCATCGCTTGACCCACCTGCAAGTCCGGCACCGACGGGGATATTCTTCCCAATACGGATGAAGGCGGAGGTATCGCAGATCCCTTGCTTTTTAAAGAAAACATCGGCAGCACGGACGGCAAGATTCCTGTCGTCACAGGGAATAAAGCGAAGATCGCATTGAGCCGT
>CAYUQN010000076.1:0-4976 GCA_964446815.1 uncultured Oscillospiraceae bacterium
CTCCTCCGGCACCTGCCGCTCCGGCTGCCGACATGGGCGGAATGTACTAAAATTACTTTGTCGGGAAAGCTCATTGGGCTTTCCCGACTTTTTCTTGATTTATTCTTGAAATCGGGCTCGGTTCGGTTTATTATAAAAGCAGATGATTTATGTTGAGGTGTGCCGATGAAAAAGCTTTTACGATTTATTCCCCTGCTGCTTATCACAGTATTTGTCTTTTCCGCCTGTTCCGCATCGCCCAAAGCCTTTGAAACGGACGAGCTGAGCATAGTTCTCACCGATGACTTCGTTCGCGATGACTCCGTCAATGAAACGCAGGATGCCGTATTTGTAAGCAACAACGCCATTGTTTGTGTTCTGAGCGAAAGCTTCAATCAGCTTGGTGTTGATGACAGCTTTACGGGAGATGATTATGCCGAGATCGTCCTTGCCACGAATCAGCTCAACTCCGCCGTTATGCATAAGGATCAGTTCACCTATTTTATATTTGAGGTCACGATCGACGGCGATGATTATAAGTATCTTGCCGTAGTATTAAAGGGTGATGACGCTTTTTATATGCTCCAGTTTGCATCCCTTTCCTCCGAGTTTGAATCCATGCTCGAGGACTTCTGGGTGTACGCAGACTCGGTCGAATTGAAGTGATATCCGAATTCGAGTAAGCTTCTGTTATGAATTGAAAAAACCACCGCATACTTTCGTATGCGGTGGTTTTGCTATGTCTATCAGATCTCACGACAGGTGAAGAGTATGACCTGTCGGGTCTTTGAAATTTCTTTGAGGAGCTTCATCGCTCTTTCGCTACGCTCGTTATCGAGGTTCGAAAGCGTGTCGTCTAAGATCAAAGGACAGCTCTTGTCCTTCGGCAAAGCAAGCTCACAAACCGCAAGACGTACCGCAAGGTACATGAGATCCTGTGCTCCGGCACTGAGGTAGGCTGTGTCCACGGCGGCACTCCCACCCGATTCCCTGACGCATACGCCGAAGTCCCGATTTATCATCAGCGCATCGTATTTTCCATCGGTCATAAACGAAAAATACTCCGCAGCTTTTTTTCCGAGCTCCGGTGAGAATCTGCTTTGGATCTCGGTATCCGCCGCTTTCAGTGCATCGAGTGCAAGGGCGATAGCCTCATATTCTCCGCTTATCTCACGGTAGCTGTCACGCATTTCATTGAGTTTCGAGCCGATGACCAGAGGATCGCCCATGACCGCAGCTCTGCCTTTAAGCTCACTGAGCCTTGCCGATAACCTGTCTCGCTCCGAACGCTCCGCCGCAAGTCTTCTGCCCAAGAGTGCCGCAGTGCTTCCGCCGTCGTTGAAATCGAGGATGTCGAGAGTTTCGGCTTCGGTACGCTCACGGCGTTGGTTGGCGGCATTGAGCTTCCTTTCGCTAAGCTCCAGGGCATTTTTCGAATCCTCACAGTGTTTTTTGAGTCTTAAATGCTCCTCAAAATTCCGCTCCGCCTCGTCTATATCCGTTGCACCGTAAAGCAGCAGCAAGGCTTTTGCATCCTTCGCTGCGGCAGCGGACTCCTTTTCCTTTTTGCCGTAGCCGACAAAAAGCAGCACGGCTGCAATCGCACATATAGCAGTGCCGATAAATGCATAGGCGCTAAACGCAAGCCCCACGGCAGCAAGCAGCACAGCCAAAACAATAAGCATAACAGCGGGAAGCCTGCCTATCCTTTGCTCGGATATCTTCAGCGACGCCTCGATACTTTTCCTGTCGGCTTCAAAGCGATCTTTACCGATCGTGCCGTCCATATTCGAAATGGGGCTTGAAGAAAGCTCCCTAATGCTCTGCTCCGACTGCTGCTTTGCGGCATCGTACTCCGACTGTGCCGCCGAGCATTCACTGCGTATATCGTGGAGGGAGGCAAGGGCATCCTTTCGAGCGGATTTTCGACTTTCGATCATCTGCTCCTCGAGGCTTTCGCAACGACGCCTGCTGTCCTCCAGCTCCCCTTGAAGCCGTTCCTGCTCCGCCGAAAATCCGTGAAGCTCACGGAGTTTAGACTCACAAAGTGCCATATTTCCCTCAAGCTCCGGCAAATAGCCACGCCTGTTGTAGCGTCTCTTTCTCTGCCATGCCCTGAGGCGTTCATCCGCCTCGCTGTAGGAGCAGCCCTCCTCACCGGTGGAGACGATGGTGGCAATACGCTTTTCAAGCTCGGGACTTGCGGTAACGCCGATGCCGCCCTGCTCCACAAAGGCACTGCGGCGGAAAACGTCACGGCTCACTCCGGTCAGGGCTTCTCCGGCATTTGAGGTGTTAAGCCCCTCGATCGGAACATTTGTACCTGCGTACACCGCCGCAAACTCCCTCATCGGTGCGTTTTTCAGTCTCGTTGTACGGCGTAGCTCTATGTCCCTGCCATCTGCATTCAGCTCCATGCTTCCCTGCATCGGAGCACCCGACCATGGGAGATAGTGCAGCTTATCCGGCAAATGACCGTTTTTCACACGTTCGGAGCTGTCGACACCGTACAGCATGGCGCGGATGAATGCACACCATGTGCTTTTGCCGCTCTCATTGGGAGCACATACTACATTGAGCCCCTCATGGAAGCTGAGACTGTCCCCGTTTAGCTTTCCGAAGGAAGCGGTCATTTTATTTATTATCATGGCACACCGCCTCCTCTCGCTTATCCAGTGCAGCAAGGCCCCAACGTGCAGCCTGCGTTATTTTAGCCCTCTCGTCATCATCGACGGCGGCATCGAATTTCATTTTCAGCTCAAGCAAGAAGCGACCTCTCAAGCTGTCGTCACCGGCATTTTCCCAAACATCACGCTTCATAGTCGTGCGATCTCTTATCTGCAAGGCAAAGAAGCGATCCGCCAAGGCATCGTAGAGTGCGGTAACGGAGGGCGGTACCGAAGTCTCACCCTCGAGGATCAGCCTGTAGATATCGTTCTCGGTGTTATGCGGCAATACGGCATTGACCGCCGCAAGCACATCCTCCGATGGGCTCAGCCTTAGTATCTCATACCTGCGTTTTGCGATGCATATGGGCTTTATGCTGCAAGCGTCCTCTGAAAGCTCGACAACGTACACCTGCTTTTCCCCGGTCTCATCGAAGCCTCTGCCCTCGGTACAGCCCGGCCAAGCATAATAGGTGTTGCCGCTCTTTTTAAGACCGCTGCCCTTGTGAATATGGCCGAGTGCGATATAGTCCATGTTGCTTTCGGCTATTATCGCTTCGCTTATGGGGTTATAGCTTGAGGCGGGGTTCAGCTCACCGTGTATGCACATGAGGTCGAGCCTATCGGCTCTTTTTTCGCAACGGAAGCCTTGCAGCAGCGATGCACTGTACCTGTCGGTAAATCCTGCGCCGAACACCCTCACCCCAAGCTCGGGGAGATCGACACATTCCGGTCTGCCCTTGAATATGTGCACGTTGTCGGGGAAGCTGAGTCTTGCATACGGTGATGCGGCAGTATAGGGATCGTGATTGCCCGGGGCTATAAACACCGGCACCGCCATATCCTCCAGTGCCCTCAAAAGCTCCTCGGAGGTCTCAAGATAGGTGGAATCGGAATCCAAAAGATCGCCCGAAAGCAAGACGAGCTGTGCCCCTTCGCTTTTTGCGGTTTGGCTCAGGGAGCGGAGCAGCTCTCTTTGCTCTCTGCGCCTTTGCACCGCCTTGTCCTCACTCAAGCCCTCAAAGGGAGAGTCAAGATGAAGATCTGCGGCATGAAGCAGCTTTACAGTTTTCATTTCAGTCTGATCGCCTCCGCCGATATGCAACGTCCCGTCTCGGGGTCTATTTCGAAGATACAGCCCTCAAGCTTTGCGGCACCCGAGGGTGAGTCGTAGCGTCTCGGGGGATCGCCCATAAATTTGCCTATGGACTGCTCCGGCTCAATGCCTATAACGGAATTTATCGCACCGGTCATTCCAAGGTCGGTGATATACCCCGTACCGTTCGGCAACACCTCGGCGTCGGAGGTCTGGACATGGGTGTGCGTTCCCCAAACCGCACTTGCTTTGCCATCGAGCAAATATCCCATAGCCCTCTTTTCGCTGGTGCCCTCGGCATGGAAATCCACAAGGATGACCTTCTCACGGATCTCCTCCATATAGCCGTCTGCTATCACAAAGGGATTGTCGGTGTTGGTGTCAAGGGTAAAGTGCCCCATAAGGCACAGAACGCACACGTCACCGAAAGAGGTCTTGAATACGTCAATGCCTCTGCCGGGACACTGCGGAGCACAGTTTGCAGGTCTGAGTATCCTGCGTCGCTCATCGAGGTAAGGACGAAGCTCGGTTCGAGTCCAAGTGTGATTGCCGAGAGTTATAACATCGGCACCGGCTCTGAATATTGCATCCGCTTGTCTCGGGGTGATGCCGACAACGTTTGCATTTTCACCGTTGACGACACAAAAAGCGATATCTCTTTCCTTTTTTATGCGTTTGAGATTTTTATCGAGATAGTCAAGCCCCGGCTGACCGCAGACATCACCTACGGCAAGGATCTTTACGCTCATATTTGAATTTTCCTTTCGAGGTTAAAATTAGCTGTAATAGTTATTAAAGACTATTATAGCATAAGTTTTACATGTGTAGCAAAAGAATTGTGGATATAATATATTACGGAGGTGTAAACAATGAACAAATCGAATTTTCTTGTCGGAATGGGACTTGGCATCGCGGTAGGCAGCGGTGCCGCGGCTGTCATGATGCCCGGCAAAAAGGGAGCAAAGGGAGCTGTGAGCAAGACTCTTAAAACGATGAGTGACATGGTCGATGCCGTGTCGAGCAGCATCGGAAAATAAGCTCCGAAAAATTCCCCTGACTTTTCGAAAAAAGTTCTTGCATTTTACTATCCGCTGTGCTAATATACTTAGGCACAATGCATTTGCGCCGTTAGCTCAGCTGGATAGAGCGTCTGGCTACGGACCAGAAGGTCAGGGGTTCGAATCCCTTACGGCGTGCCAAGAAAAGATACTCGCTTATAGCGAGTATCTTTTTTA